>FR892167.1:911-4629 GCA_000433115.1 Ruminococcus sp. CAG:382 | reverse complement strand
ACACGCTGTGGAAAAAGCGTCTTGCCGTGTTTGCCGACCTGCCGCGTCATATACAGGGAAGCTGCAAAAACACGGGCGAGCTGCTTTTTGCCGCAAACAGCGCCGTTGCCGAGGGCGAAAACGGGCTTAAGGACGGCATGAACCGCCTTGCCGAGGAATATCTCGCCTTTTCGCGCCTGATATGCTCCGCGAACCGCGCCGACAACGAGGAAAGCGCGGGCGACGCCGCAAAAAGTCGTCGAGTGCGCGAACTGCTGCATGACAAGAAGATTGCCTTCCGCAGCGTTTCCGTGGTGGGCAAGCGACGGCTGCGTGTTACGGTGCGCGGCGTTGACCCGTCAAAAATCAACATAGGCTCCCGCGAACTGTCGTATATGCTCTCCACCCTGCTCATGACCCGCCTCGGCGAGCCGGAGTTTGTGATGACCGGACAAAACGGCACCGAGATGCGGCTTTCGAGCCTGCCGGTACTTCGAGTGGAGTGCGCCAAAGCGACGGTAGGGAAGGCGGGCGAGGCGGTATGCGGCGACACGGTGAGCTTTTTCGAGAGCGACGGCGGATACTTCTATTCACTCATCTCCGACGGCATGGGGAGCGGCAGAGAAGCCGAGCTTGCGAGCCGGCTCGCGTCGATATTCCTTGAAAAGCTGCTGGAGCTGGGCGCCGAGGCGGGCGAAACGCTGAAAATGCTCAATCGTATGCTGATAACAAAGGACGAAGAGGTATTCACGACAGTGGACCTGCTTGAAATCGACCGTATGACCGGCGACGCACGCATAATAAAAGCGGGAGCGGCTCCCACGTTCATATACCGTCAGGGCGAATGCTACCGTCTCGACGCTCGTACCGCGCCCGTCGGTATAATAAGCGAGGTACGCGCCGCCGAAACAAAGCTGAAGCTGAAGCGCGGCGACTATATCGTCATGACCAGCGACGGCATAACCCCCACCGACCCCAAGCCCAGTCTGCCGCCGACCGGAGAATCAAAGACCGCCGCAGCCCTTGCCGGCGCGATAATCAATCGGTGGAGCGAGTCTGCCGCGACGGGTGACGATATGTCGGTGAGTGTGATAAGAATAGCATGACAACATTAGACGGGGGAGAAAACGCACGAGCAAGCGTTCTGCGTAGCGAGGGAGTTGTCGTCCCCGTCATATAATAAAAAATGTCTTTTCCCGGACATGCGCCGGGAAAAGACACCTTAAGAGCCGCGAACGCGGCGACGAAAACGAGGTTTACGGGGAGAAAACAACCGAACGAGCTTCTTGCGAAGTAAGGTTGTTGTCTTCCCGTCTTTTCTAAACCATCCTTTATTCTTCGACCGTTCCGACTTCTTTTCTCATTTCCTCAATTGTTACTCTGCGACGCTCCTTGCCGCTCTTATAAACCGCGCAGATCATTTCCATGGTCTTGTATGCGGATTCGACGGGGATGAAGGGCTTTTCGCCGGTCACGAGGCAGTGATAATAGTTCTGGATCTGCTTGACGTGGTTGACGCCCCAGTAGCTCTTGACATTGCCGTAGTGGAAGTCTTCGTTGGGGTTACGGTCGATATGGATGGTCTTGCCGTCCTTGAAGATGACGTCTGCGGAATCGGCATACATCTTGACGAGAGCCTTTTCGCAGTCCATTTCGATTTCAACGGGCGCGTCGTAGCTGTAATAGTTGATTGCGTGGAACGCGGTGAGCAGACCGCTCTTGTATTTGATAATGCCTTCGGCGCTGTCCTCAACGTCGATGATGGCATGACCGCGGTTTGCGATTGTTGCGTCAACGAAATCGATTTCCTCATTAACGAGATAGCGGAGCATATCCATGGTGTGGATGGCTTGGTCTATGATAACGCCGCCGCCTTCCTTGTCCCATGTGCCCTTCCAGTCACTGCTGGTGTAGTACTTATCGCTTCTGTCCCATGTGACGGCAAGCTTTGCGGACTTGATCTTGCCGAGCTCGCCGCGGTCAAGCAGGTCTTTGACAAGAACGGTTCCGGCGTTGTAACGGTTCTGGAAAATGCATCCGAGTGTGACGTTGTGAGCCTTTGCGGTGTCGATCATTGCCTTTGCGTCCTTCAGTTCGATGGACATGGGCTTTTCGGTCAGAACGTTGATGCCGCGCTCTTCGCAGTAGATAGCGACGATCGGATGGAGATAGTGCGGGAGGCAGAGATGAACGACGTCGGGCTGTTCCTTGTCGATCATTTCCTTATAGTCAAGATAATACTTGCAACCGAATTCTTCGGCTTTTGCCTTTGCTCTGTCCTCCTTGACGTCGCAGACGGCAACAAGCTCTGTTTCGGGGCAGCGTGTTACGCTGACTGCGTGCATGGGGAAAATGTTGCCGCAGCCGATGATACAGGTTTTAAGCTTTTTCATAAAAACATCCTTTTCGTTCAGGCGCACGGCACATCGGAACGGGCATCACCCGCGCCGTATGACAGCCGCGCCGTTATTTTATTGCTTTCAAGAAATTATAATACCATCTTTTTTGCAAAAATCAAGGGGTTTTGCGCAAAAAATAAATTTTATATGCTTGACAACGGGGTAAAGTGGGTTTACAATATGATGTACAATAAACGCATTGCGCAAAGCAGCGCAAATAAAAGGAGATATAATTACCATGACTGATATCGTACGTGTCGGTGTGGTGGGCGCAGGCAACATAAGCCACAACGCACACCTTCCCGCATATAAAAGTGTGACAAACGCAAAGGTCGTCGCAATCTGCGACCTTGACATCGAAAGAGCAAAAAAGGCGGCAGAGGATTTCGACATTCCGCATTACTATGACAGCGTGACCGAAATGCTGGCAAACGAGGACATCGACGCGGTGGACATCTGCACATGGAACAACGCGCACGCACCCGTTGCCATCGAAGCGGCAAACGCCGGAAAGCACGTCATATGCGAAAAGCCTCTGACCGTATCCGTCGAAAACGCCGAAAAGATCGCCGCTGCAATAAAGGCAAACGGCGTGAAGTTTATGCTTGCCGTTCCCGGACGCTTCGGCAACAAGAACCAATATATCAGAAAAATGCTCGACAGCGGCGAGCTCGGCGAGGTGTATTTCGGCAAGACCGCATATGTACGTCGCCGCGGTACTCCCTACGGCTGGTTCACCGACAAAAAGACCTCCGGCGGCGGTCCCATCATTGACATAGGCATCCACGGCATCGACGCCGCATGGTATCTTATGGGCAACCCCAAGCCCGTCCGCATTTCCGCTCAGATCTCAAACCGCATCGGCGACTATCAGACCAAGGGCGTTGACCGCTGGATCGGCACAAAATGCCCCGATAACCGGTTCGATACCGAGGACAGCGGCTGCGGCGTCATTCATTTCGAAAACGGCGCTTGCCTCATGTTCGAAGCATCATGGGCAATCAACGGTCCCGCGCACAGTGATACCCTCATTTGCGGCACCAAAGCGGGCGTTTCGCTTGACCCCTTCAAAGTATACGGCGAAAGAAACGGCTATCTCAGCGACGACGCAATCACCATGAATGACAATAACCGCTTCGCTTCCGAGCTTACCCACTTCTATGACTGCGTTCTGAACGACAAAGAACCCATCTACCCCATCGAACAGGCAATACTCATGCAGAAAATGCTCAACGGCATATATGAGTCCGCCGAGAAGGGCAAAGAAGTCGAGATTGTTTGACGGGTGAGACAACGCCCTCACTTCGCGTGGCTCGTTCGTGCGTTTTCTCCCCCGTTGA
>FR892167.1:0-888 GCA_000433115.1 Ruminococcus sp. CAG:382 | reverse complement strand
CCCGTAAACCTCGTTTTCATCGTCGCTGCGCTCCTCTCAAGGTGTCGCTGTGGCGGCGCATGTCCGCCGACGCGACGGGAATGTTTATTTTGACGAAGAGACAACAGGCGAAGCCTGTTTTCTCCTCGTGCTCCTTTTTCGCTCTCAAGGTGCGTTTTCGCGGGGCGAAAACGTATTATATGAACTTCTTCACTTTTCACTACAACTCATAACTTTCAACAACTTTTCCATGACACACACAATTTCCGTTCCGACAGCGCCCGTGTTCGCCTGTCCGGACACAAATTCCGAACACACCGACGAGCTGCTTTTCGGCATGACCGCCGAGATAACCGACCGTCTGAACGGGTTCGTGCGCATAAAGGACGAATTCGGCTACGGCGGCTGGACGCGTGAGGAAAACCTCCTTCCGCAGCTCGCACAGCCGTCGCATATGATATGCCTGCCGTTTGCCGACCTTCTTCCCGACGCGCGTAATTACTACGCACCGGTGATGACGCTTCCCATGGGCGCAAAGGTAGACGCCGGCTTTTCCGAGCAGTTTGAGCGGTACGCCTTTGTCGTACTGCCCGACAAGCGCACCTTCTACATTCACAAAAAAGCTCTCGCGCCTCTTCCGAAGGAGCCGCAGAGCGAGGAAAAAACGCGCGAGCTTATCGTTGAAAACGCCTCAAAATACCTGAACGTGCAGTATCGCTGGGGCGGCAAAACACACGCCGGCATCGACTGCTCCGGTCTTGCGTTCATGGCGTGCCACATGGCGGGTATAAACATCTGGCGCGACGCCGATTTTGACAAAACTCCCCGTCTGCGCGAAATCGAGCGCGACGCGGCACAGCCCGGCGACCTGTATTTCTTCAGCGGACATATTGCCGTAGCCATCGGCGA
>FR892166.1 GCA_000433115.1 Ruminococcus sp. CAG:382 | reverse complement strand
CGGCGGTGGCGGCGGAAAATTCTGAACGGTGTTTCCGGAAAAACAAAAAAGAAAAGAGGCAGACATGAAGAAATTTACCGCGTTACTGATGATAACATTTCTTGCGGCTGCAATGCTTGTACCGGTGTCGGCAACCGATAAGCCGGTCATAACGCTCCAGCCGCAGAACTCCGTTTATCCGGAGTTTGCTTCCGCCCTCTGGAGTGTCGAAGCAACGGGAGAAAATCTCTCATATAACTGGTATATTGTTTACAACGGCACAGCCTACCGTACCGCGGACTCGTTCGCGGAGAACCACCCATGGCTCAACGGCGTTACCGGGTCGGGATACGGTTCCAACGAAACCGGGAATACCTTCTTTGTCGACGGTATCGGAAGCGCACTTGACGGCGCGCTGATCTATTGCGTCGTGTCAAACGAAGCCGGGAGCGCGACCTCCGAGTCGGCGTATATCTCGGTCAGCGGAAAGAAATTCCCGCCTCAGCTGAACGTGCCCGCCTCGGTCACGGTGGAGCAGGATACGGTTTTGAAGCTGTTCTGCGAGGCTGAGACGTCCGGAGATGACAGCGTCAGCTCATACGCATGGTTTGAGACCCCCACGGGGCAGCTCAAGGACATTGTAGCCATAGGATCTTACGGCGGTCAGCCGGAGGAGGACCCGGTGCTTGTCTGCGACACTTCAACTCCCGGGACCAGGTATTATGTCTGCTATGTGATGACAAAGCTCGGCGGTGTGGCATATTCAAGCGTGATTCCGGTGACAGTTACCGAAAAGACGGTTGTCACCCCGCCGCCGGAGAGCTCAGATCTGACCGATTCTCAGGCGACATCCGCCCCTGACTGTACATCGGAACCGGCGACAACACTGCCGTCCGACGGCGAAACATCTCCCGCAGGTTCCGGCGGCGAAACATCTCCCGCAGGCTCCGGCGGACATACCGGAACCGACAGTGTGCCGGAAGAAAAAGGCGACAGCAGAGGAACGGTTATAATCGTGCTTGCAGCCGTCTGCGGAGTGCTTCTCGGAAGCTGCATTGTGTTAGCTGCGGCGGCATTCCGGAAGAAAAAGTAACCGGATAAAAAGGAGGAAAATCTGATGAAGAAAAGAAATCTGATAATCGGAGGGTTGCTTCTGATTATGCTGATTATGCTGACGGCTGCCGCGGTGTTTTTTGCGATAAACTCTCTGGCGGCGCCAAGTTATCCGAGCGGAGTTGCCGATATTAAGAGCGGAGAGGTCAAAGTCGTTTTCGAAAACCTTCCGACGGAATACATAGAAGTAAAAGAGCTCTATTCGTTGCAGTACTATATGGAAAAGTATCCCAAGGCAAAAGAGATCATGGGCTATTACAAAGGGACGCTTTACTACTGGACAAAAGACGAGAAAAAGGTTCTTTTCCTCGGCGGGCTTGAGGGACAAAAGCTGACCCTGAGTATCAGGTCGGGCGATGTCAAAATGGGTGCGATATATGCGCCCGGAGTAGACCTGACCATTGATACCGACTCGAAGAATACGCTTACGCTTACGCTCGCCTCGAATTATAAGTACATAGGAGCGGCAGGAGCGGCGGTTGACCTTTCAAAACCCAACACGACCTCATCGGAAAGCGGAAACCTGACCGTTATCGGACACGGCATTCTCCGTGTCGATACGACCGGATCCGGCAAGGACGGTGCAACCTACGGACTTTATGCCAAAACGATAACCATCGGCGACTGGAGCAACATCGAAATGCGGATGGGGAACAAGAAGAAAGAAGTCTCCCATGTGATGCTGTCAAGCGACCTGACGTTTGATACGATGGGTTATATAGACATCAAGGTCTTCAACACCAAAACCGTCGCGTATTCCTGGAGCGTCAACCGGGAAAGACTCCGCCTTCTGAACGCGAGGTATCTGCAGGTTCAGTTCGAAAGGCATGAGCTGTGGGGCGAATTCGGTACACACCCCACCAAGGAAGCACGGTTACTGTGGACGGAGCTGAACGTATACGGCAAGATTCATAAGGCGTGGCTCGTGGATACGTTTTATTCGGCACGAAGTTCCAAAGACAGTCCGTATACGATCAGGATGTCGCGAAGAGGCTCCATGCCGGACAAAGAAGATATGGACATCAGGATAAACGGTGCCGAGATAAGCAGCGACGGAATGGTTCCGCTCTATGCCGGCAAGCCGTATTCCTTCAGCGTCAGTGTCCCGCTTCCCGACTGGTTCCTCCAGCTTGAAAAAGAGGGACGGGTCAAGCAGAATTTCATGCTATACGTATACGACGGAACCAAGCTGCTATACGAATCCAGGGGCAACAATACCTTCAAGGTGCCGAAGACGGGGACATACACGCTCTTTGTCGAGTGGTACTACAGGAACCCCGGAATCACGATCTATTGGGACGAACTCAGCTGCATAACCAAGACGCTGACAACGGTTACGCTTGAGGAGGGCGTTCTGCTCAAAGGACCGGTCGAGTATTCCAAGACCGACGCGTTCTACGGCGGCACCATCACGGCTACACTGCCGAACGTTACCGACCTGAACGGAGTTGAGTATCAGTGGAAGTATAACGATCCTGAAACCGGCGTCGGCAAGGATATCAAGGGCGAAAACGGTCCGTCGATCAAGCTGAACAAGGCTGAATACGTCAATAAGTACGTATACCTGTCGGTTTACGGCAAGGACGGCACCAAGTACTACGGAGCTATTCACGGAAAGCCGCTCAAAGTCAAAAAGGGCTACAATCCCGGAACACCCGCACCGCTTGACGTTGTTGCGACAAAGTCAAAAGACTATTACGACGGATACAGCATCACAAACTTCGACAGCACGAAGTACGATTACGTTGTAAGCAAAACCAATTACACTGACCTCAGCAAGATCGACTGGAGCGAGAAGCTGACCTCGGCGACGGGAAACGGGTACTATACCGGCGACAGGCTGTACTTCTACTACCGTCTTGCCGAAACCGATGTGAAGAAACCGGGCTTCATTATCCATTCCCGGGAGCTTCTGATTGACGAAATTGTCCGGCTGGGAGGTATTACCTTTGACGGGGTTGAAAACGGCACGGTGTTTGTAAAACCCGGTCAGACCGTTAATCTCAGAGTGAAGCTGAACCCTGCCACGGCAAACGAATTCACTTATTTTGAAGTCAAGACGCCGTCGTCGTACGACACTCAGTTTTTTGAGATCGTTTTTCCTAATAACAAGGTGACGGATCTCAACGGCTTTACCACCATAACCATCAAGGGAAAGAAGGTGGGCTACGGCTCGTTCGCACTGTACTATCCCGGACCTTCAGGTCCTATGCAGAACACCTACGGCGGTGGGCGGCAGAACTCCTACGGCGGTGCGCGGGTCGTTGTATATACGCCCACGGATATGGGACCAAACTCTCCCATTCTGAGCTATAAACCGGGGTTTAGCGATATTACTCTTGAAGAGGGCGAGGCATATACCCTTCCGACCGACCTTCCGTCGATCCTTCCGCACGATGTCCAGGGTTATTCGCTGGTATGGGGAGTCGGAAAGAAGGCCAAGGATAACCTCGGCTACACCACGTATATTTACGATTTCGAGAACGAGTATGCCAAGATAGAGGACGGAAAGGTTATCGCGAAGAAGAAGACCGTTGACCCCGTCGCGGTGGTGCTCTGTATTCTCAAGCCCGGCGAAAAACCTTCTGCTGCCTACCGTGCTCAGTTCATGCTGACCGTCAGGGAAACTCCCGTCGTAAAGCCGACCGGCGTTACCGTCAGCACAAAATCGCTCTCGTTGCACGTCGGAAACGTCTGGAAGCTGAATGCGGCAATAGCGCCCGTTGACGCTGTCGGTACATTCACCATAAACTACAGCAGCAGCAATCCCAATGTCGTGAAGGTCGATGAAAAGACAGGCTTCATTACCGCCGTCGGAGAAGGCAGTGCGACGATAACCGCCAAAGCAAACAACGACAGCTCGCTTGTCGGCACCTGTACGGTGACTGTCAGCAGCCACAGCTTCGGAAAGTGGACGCCTTCAAAGATGGGTTCGCTGAACCATCAGCGCGTCTGCTCCTGCGGTATGCTCGAAACACAGGAACACACCTACGGCGCATGGACGAACGACGATTCAAAAGGCAAGCACGTTCATAAATGCACGGTCTGCGGGAACAGCGAGTATGCAGAGCATATCGAAAGCCCGTGGATAACCGACACCGAGGCGGGTGTCGGAGTTGAGGGCAAGATGCACACCGAGTGCTATGAATGCGGCAAGGTAATGAAAACCGACGTCGTGCCTGCAATTCCCGACTATGAGATAAGTGTTGCCGGAGGCAAGGCTGTCGATTCCGCCGGAAAAACGCTTACAAGAGCCGCTGCCGGTGAGAGCATAACGGTGACAGCCGATCCCGCTCCGGAAGGCAAGGTCTTCAGAGGATGGATCGCGAAGGGTATTACACTTAAGGATGCGACGGCGAAAACCGTCACCTTCACAATGCCGGAGGGCGCGGTGAAGCTTACGGCGGATTACAGGGATGCCGAAAGACC
>FR892165.1:6789-8381 GCA_000433115.1 Ruminococcus sp. CAG:382 | reverse complement strand
GCTTGTGACAGCCGCATCCGCCATCGGGCTTTCCGTGACCGTGACCGCAATCGTCATGCTTTTTTTCACAGCCGCAGTCATCCTGCTTTTTACCGCATTCGTCCTTTTTCATATCGTCCAGCCTGCACAATATCGCCTTGTCGGTACACTCACCGCCGTCGTCCATAAGATGATATATTCTCATACAACCGCATCCGCAGTCGTCATTTTTGTGTTCGTGGCAGCAACACATAGTATGAATTCTCCTTTGTTGTTGATATATAGCGGGATACGGGCTTTGACTCCGCCCCCTGATACAGCATATGCAAAAGCATTCACCTTGCCACGAAAAAGAGAGCCGGACACAAGGTCCGACTCCCGTATTTCAAATGTATCTTACTTGGCGCTTTCGTCCTTATGAGAGGACACAAGGACATTCACGATGATGCCGAGGATAAGTGCACAGGCGATGGAGGTAATTGTGATCTTACCGAAGGTAAGTGTCATACCGCCGACGCCGGCAATGAGAATAACAGCGACGACGAAGAGGTTTTTGTTTTCGCCGAGGTCAACGTTCTGAATCATCTTGAGACCCGATACCGCAATGAAGCCGTAAAGCGTCATGCACACGCCGCCCATTACACAGGAAGGAATGGTTGCGAGGAAGGTCACGAAAGGAGCAAAGAATGAAGCGACGATCGCAAGAATTGCCGTTGCGAGTATTGTAAGTACGGATGCATTGCCCGTGATCGCGACGCAGCCTACGGATTCGCCGTATGTGGTGTTGGGGCAGCCGCCGAAGAACGCGCCGGCGATGGAGCCGACACCGTCACCGAGAAGCGTTCTGTGAAGGCCCGGGTCTTCAAGCAGGTCATGATCAATAATGGAGGAGAGGTTCTTGTGGTCTGCGATATGTTCTGCGAACACAACGAACGCAACGGGAATATAAGCAACGGCGATTGTGGCGATATACGCACCGTTTATGTCCTTTAAGCCTTTAAAAGCCTCGAGAAAGGTGAAGTCGGGGAGCCACTGCATATTCTGGAACTTTGCGAAATCTATGATCTGAAATGCTTCGTTGCCGGTGGCGTTACCGATAAGGGTAAATACGGTTGCAACGGCGTAGCCTGCGACGATGCCGATGATGAACGGAATGAGCTTTGCCATCTTCTTTCCGAAGACAGAGCAGATGATGACGACAAGCAGTGTAACAAGTCCGCAGATGAGAGCAAGATGAGGATTTGCGACGGGGGCAAAGCTTTCATCAAGAACGCTGCCCTTTGTGAGGTCGCCGATTGCATTTCCCGCAAGTGAAAGACCGATGATAGCGACAGTCGGACCGATAACGACGGGGGGCATGAGCTTTGAAATCCACTTGACGCCCGCGAACTTGACGATAAGCGCGATAACGACGTAAACGAGACCTGCCATGACAGCGCCGATAAGCAGACCGGTATATCCGGCGTTAAGGGTTGCGGCGCCTGCAAATGCGGCACTCATTGAACCGAGGAACGCGAAAGAGGAGCCGAGGAATACGGGGCTTTTGAAGCCGGTGAATAGGAGATAGACGATTGTGCCGACGCCTGCGCCGAACAGAGCCGCTGACTGCGACA
>FR892165.1:3070-6753 GCA_000433115.1 Ruminococcus sp. CAG:382 | reverse complement strand
GTACGGCGATCGTCGCCGCGAGTATCGCGAGAAGCTGCTGGAGTGCGAACACGATAAGTTGTCCGAACTTGGGTTTGTCTTTTACGCCGTAAGTAAGTTTCATGGTAAAAGTCCTTTCGTTTTTCAGATGTTTTTATCTTTAATTGTTATCAACAATAACGACTTCCTTGACTCCGTCGAATTCGGGAACACGGACAGAGACAAGCTCTTTCTGCGAGGTCGGCACGTTTTTGCCCACAAAATCGCCGCGTATCGGGAGTTCCCTGTGTCCGCGATCGACAAGCACCGCAAGCTGGATTCTTTTCGGTCTGCCGAGCGCCAGCACCGCTTCCATCGCGGCACGCGCGGTACGTCCCGTATACAGCACATCGTCAACCAGCACAACTGTTTTGTCCTGCACCGTAAAGTCGGCGCTCGTACCGTTCAGTCTCGGCGCCTCATCGACCTTTGTGAGATCGTCGCGGTAAAAAGAAATATCAAGTGCCCCGGTATTTACCCTGACATCGCTGATCTTCGCGATATTTTCGGCAATCTGCTTTGCAAGCGGCACGCCGCGGCGCAGAATACCGAAAAGACATATCTCTTTTTCGTCCTGATTCTTTTCGATTATCTCATGCGACATTCTCATAAGCGCACGGTCGATCGCCTGCGCATCCAGAAGGCGGGATTTGATATCCATAAGAAAAGTTCCCTCAATCAATTCGACAAAAAAACGTCCGCAGTATGCGGACGCGACAAAATTTACACAAAAACAGGCGCGATTCACGAAGAACGGCGCAGGCTGTCTGAAGATTCTTGTCGGCGTCACGGCACCGATAATTAAAGATTCCCGTATTCATTTCAAGTTCGCATTATCTTAACACATAACTTAACCTTTGTCAATACCTTTTTCGTTGTTTTTTTGATTTTTTCAAATTTCTTCACCGCAGTTGACAACGCGGGGTTTTACATATATAATATCTATACCACGCCGTCCCGCACCGAAAAAACGTTTGTGTTCCTTTGCTTCGGACATCCGCACGGCACGGGCTCCGGCATCGTCTTCATTAACAGCATATGCAGCGTGTCGCACGCTGTCGAAAGGATATTTCAGAATGTCACAGAATAATTTCATCCTCTCCCCCTCAGCCCTCTCCTGCGACTTCTTCAACGCCGCGCTTTCCCTCACCGCGCTTGAAAATGCCGGTATCGGCTGGCTGCATCTCGACGTAATGGACGGCGCCTTCGTCCCGAACATTTCCTTCGGACAGGTAGTCGTGAAGTCGCTCAGAAAGCACTGCCGCACCGTGTTCGACGTACATCTCATGATAAATGAACCCATACGTTATATCGGTGACTTCGTCGCCGCCGGAGCCGATTACATCACGGTGCATTACGAAGCCTGCGCCGATGTAGAAGCGACGCTGAAGGCGATCCGCGCCGCCGGAAAAAAAGCGGGGCTTTCCGTGAAGCCGAAAACGGGAATAACCGATGATGTCGTGCGACTGCTTCCGCTTTGCGATCTGTTCCTTGTCATGACTGTTGAGCCCGGCTTCGGCGGACAGCGTTTCATGGCTGATATGCTCCCGAAAATAACACATATCGCCGAAGAAAGAGAGCGCCTCGGGCTTGATTTCAGAATTGAAGTAGACGGCGGCATCGATGCTGCGACCGCATCGCTTTGCGCGCGTGCCGGAGCGGATACCTTCGTCGCCGGCAGCTCCGTCTTCTCAAAGGACGATGTCGCACGGGCTGCAAACGACATACTCGACGCAATAAAAGGAGCTGACGCATGAAAAAAGTAACCTTCGGTACCCCTGAAAAGCTCACACCGTCCTATTTCTGCAAAAATTTCAACTATGTCGAAACCGAAACGTCCTACGACGTATCGTCGATCCGGCACGAAAAAAACAGCCGCGGATATAAACTCATCCTTCCTCTCGGGAACGACGAGCAGATATTCGGTTTCGGACTCCAGCTCAAGCGCATGAACTGGACGGGAGGAAAGGCAACCCTGCGCGTCAACGCCGACCCCGTCGCCGCAACCGGCGATTCCCATGCGCCCGTACCGTTTTTCGTAAGCACCGCCGGATACGGCATATATTTCGACACCGCACGCTACGCCGAATTCAATATCGGCAACGCCATGACGGGAACGGCTGTTGAAAACGGTTCGCAAACCGCAACGAGCTTTGCCGAGCTGTATTCCTACCGCAAGCCCGCAAAAGGCGTCATTGCCGTACAGATACCCGCCGCCGACGGAATTGATATATACATAATCGAAGGCAAAACAATCACCGACATCGTCGCTCAGTACAATATGCTGTCGGGCGGCGGCTGTAACGTACCCGACTGGGGTCTCGGCGTGTTTTATCGCTGTCACAGTTACTATAACCAGGATCGTGTCCTCGCCATGGCGGACTATTTCCGCGCAAACGATATCCCCTGCTCGGTGATCGGTCTTGAACCCGGCTGGCACACTCATGCATATTCCTGCACATTTAAATGGAACGAAACCCTTTTCCCGGATCACAAATCGATGATACGCACCCTCGGTGAAAAAGGCTTTCACCTGAACCTTTGGGAACACGCCTTCACCCACCCCGACTCCCCGATATACGACGAAATGGGCAAGGGCTGCTGTGATTTCGACGTTTGGGGCGGCAGAGTACCCGACTTCGCTCTCCCCGAAATCCGCTTTGCATTTGCGAAATACCACCGCGAAAATATTGTTGACGCCTTTCTTGACGGCTTCAAGCTCGACGAATGTGACGGCAGCGACCTGACCGGTGGCTGGACGTTCCCGAATCTGTCCTCCTTCCCGTCGGGGCTTGACGGCGAACAGTACCATTCGCTGTTCGGAACGCTGTATATGCAGACAATACTCGAAGCCCTTGGCGACAAGCCTACCCTTTCACAGGTGCGCCAGGCGGGCGCACTCTGCGCTTCATATCCGTTCGTACTGTATTCCGACCTGTATGATCACAAGGACTTCATACGCGGCTGTGTGACCGCCGGCTTCGGAGGGCTTCTCTGGTCTCCGGAGGTACGCCACGCCGTTTCTGCCGAAGATATGATACGCCGTCTGCAAACCACCGTGTTCTCACCGCACTGCCTGATAAACGCCTTCTATTGCGAAGAGGCTCCGTGGCTTCCGCTCGGCTGTGAAAAGGAAGCGCGTGAAACGCTGAAGCTGCGTGAAAAACTGCTTCCCGACCTCCGCCGCGCCTTTGACGAATACCGCGACAAGGGCATACCTCCCGTCCGCGCCCTCGTCAGTGATTACACCGATGATAAAGAAACCTACTCCATCGACGACGAATATATTTTCTGCGGCAACATGATCGTCTGCCCGATGGTCGCGGGCGAAAAATCCCGCAGCGTATATCTCCCCGAAGGCAGCTGGCGTGATTTCCACACCGGAAAAGCCGTAAGCAGCGGACGCTTCACCGTGGAGACCGATAATATTCCCGTTTACGTTAAAGCATAAAAACACATATTCCGAAAAAAAGAGCATACGGGTTACCGTATGCTCTTTTCTTTGACAGAAGGCTCCGACGTATGCTCTTTGGCAACATACGTGCGAACCGTCCGCCTTCCCCCACAAATTCCTCTTATGAAAGGAAACGAAGATGAAAAAGATTATCTTGTCTTTTTAATGATAACTGCGCCCGCAACTGCGAGAGAAGCGATGAGCGCGAGAG
>FR892165.1:0-3031 GCA_000433115.1 Ruminococcus sp. CAG:382 | reverse complement strand
CGGATGTGGGCTCTGTACCGCCCTTGGACTCGTCAGCAGGCTTTGATTCGGGCTTGGACTCTCCTGCGGGAGCAGAGGAATCGTCATCGATAACGGACTTGGGTCTGAGGACTTCAACTTCGGAAACCATGACCCACGAACCACCTTCTGCGGTGGAAGCGAGGTACTCGACAAGAACGTAGCGGGCATTGACGAAATCTCTCACGTCACTGTCAGCCCAACCGTAACCGTCGTCATTCTGAGGAATGAGATCGCCGAGGTCTGTCCAGTTTTCGCCGTCATTGGAATAGGAAGCACGCATAACGAGCGGCTTTGCAAGTCCTGCGCCGGAGGTTTCGGGCCCCCAATAATGCAATCTGACACGGTTGAAATCCTTGGCAGCGCCGAGGTCTATCTTAATCGAACAGAGATATCCGGTCTGACCGTCAATGTTGCCGTTCATACCGAAGGTCTTGCTGCAGAAGCCGAACCATTTGTCGACATATGCCTTTTCGCTGACAATGCCGTCATTGAGGGAACCGCTGTATTTGCCGTTGAAAACGTTGGGGTCATCGGTATGACCTTCGTTTGCGCCGCCGACTATTGTGATATCAACGCCGTCTTCGCGGCAAAGGTTTGTATATCCGTCAAGAGTGTTGTCGGGTCTGGTGATTTCCCATGTGACGCCTTCATGTTTGGCTTCACAGTTTGTGACCGCACCGAGATCGGGAGAAGAAAAATCGATATCTTCCGAGAAAGATCTGTTCCAGATTATCTCGCCGTTTTTGGAGAGCTGGATGGAGGAGGTTCTGACAGTACCCTTGGCCTTCCAGAGACCTACTGCAATGGTTGCATAAGAAAAGCCTTGATAATCGGCAGTGCTGAAAGAGAACTCATAGTCGTTCCATTCGCCGTCTTCGCCCTTGGGCTGGAAAGAGCTTGCCCAGTCGCTGTGAGCGATGTATTTGCCGCCTTCGTCATAGAAATAAATGTTAACAAAAGCAGACCCGCCCTGGTCGGAAACAACGTCTTCAAAGCAGACATCGGAAAAAACACGGTATGTAGCGGTGTCGGCGACGAACTTGTCGGCGTTGACGTTGAAAGTCATGATAACGGACTCATAATCGTTGTTCATGATGGAGAGATATGTTGTGGGGTCGTCATTCTCATCGGCGACAGCTGAAAAACCGAGAGTGAACAGCATTATTGCCGCGAGAAGCAGGGATAATAACTTTTTCATGATTTCCTCCTGAAACATTTTATTGTAAACATATTGTAACACATATGAAACATAAAATCAAGTACTTTTTTGTCATTCTCCCGAAAAATCTCAAAAAAATAATGAATTTTTTGAGCAGAGCTTCAATGTGCGCGTTAAATCATTTCAAAAAAACAAGAGCCGTCGCACGGTATATGCAATATACCGCGGACGGCTCTCGGAATTATTCGGTTATGTTCGCCTGTGTGCCGGTTATCTGGACTTCTTGATAACGACTGCGCCTGCAACTGCGAGAGAAGCGATGAGCGCGAGAGCGATGAAGCCGCTGTCGGAAGTCGGCTCGGTAGTGCCGCCCTTGGATTCGTCAGCGGGCTTGGATTCCTCTGCGGGAGCGGAGGAGTCGTCATCGACGACATCGCCGCCTGACGCAATGACCTCGACCTCAGAGATCATGCCCCATGCGGAGGTTTTATAAAGATATTCCACCTTCACGTAACGTGCGGTGACAAGACCCTTTTCATCAGTGTCAGCCCAGCCATATTCAGTTTCGGAGTCAAAGAGAAGATCGCCGAATTCGGTCCAGTTTTCAGCGTCATCAGAATAGTATGCACGTGAAGCGAGGGTTTCACCGATACCGTATTCGGAGTCCCACCAGTAGTAGAGACGCACACGGCTGAAATCTTTTGCTTCGCCGAGGTCGATGAGAACGGTGCCGAGATCGCCCGAAAGGTCATCGATGGAACCGGTGGTGGCGTTGCTTGACTTATGGAAGCCGAACCAGTCGGGAACAAGGTCGGGAGCGCCGCAGATTCCGTCATTAAGGCTGCCTTTGTAAATGCTGCCGGGATAGAAAACGCCGTCATCGCTGGTGTGACCTTCGTTGGGGCCGCCTATGATAGTGACATCAACGCCATCTTCAAGGCAAAGGTTCTTGCCGACGTTTTCCTGTATCTCATAAACGGTTTCAAAGGTAACGCCTTCGTTTTCCTCAGAGATGTTGAAGGTAGTAGACTCAAAGATATCCTCGGCATGGTAATCGAGAGGACCGTTGAAGGACTTTGTCCAGAACATTTCCCTGTTAGTGGAAATATTGATGGGGCCGATGGAAACCTTACCGGTAGCCTGCCAGAAGCCGACTGCAACGTTTGCATAAGCAAAATCGTCAAGGGAAGCAGTTTCGAAGCTGTATTCCCATGTACGCCATTCGCCGGGAGTAGTGTCGAGCCTGGAGTCAGCCCAGTCGTCAAATTTGATGAGCTCGTTCTTGGAATTGTAGAAATAGATGTTTGCGACAGCGCAGCCGCCGTTTACGGCTTCTATGTTTTCAAAGCAGACATCGGCGAAGATACGGAGATTTGCCTTTCCGGCAAATGTTTCCGCATCAATCCTCCATGTGAGGAGAGTGGGATCTTTGTTATCTGATGTGTTTGCAAGCCAGAGATAGCTCACGGGAGCCTTTTTCGTTTCGTCTTTGGGAGCCGCCCCGGCAACAATACCGAGAGCGAGGACCATAGAAACGACCAAAAGCAGTGATAAAAGCTTTTTCATGATTTCCTCCTGAAATTCTTTCATGGTCCTGGTCGCGGACCGTATTTATTAACGAACTTATTATAACATAAATATTTCAAAATGTCAAGATGAATTTCAACATTTTCTGAACAATGTGAGCAAAAAAATATATCGGGCGCGTTTCCGCGCCCGATATATCAAAAGATAGGTTCAAACTTATGAAACTGAAAACTTTTATCTTGATTTCTTGATAACAACAGCGCCTGCGACTGCAAGAGAAGCAACGACCGCGAGAGCGACGATGCCGCTGTCGGAGGTAGGCTC
>FR892164.1:20764-23673 GCA_000433115.1 Ruminococcus sp. CAG:382 | reverse complement strand
ATTGCACCATCGGAATTACGCGGTGATGCCTTAAATAAAATCAGGAGCTGAGTCGGTAAAACGGCTTGGCTCCTGATTATTTTAACATGCACGGTCATGCGTAAAGACTGCTTACCGTTATTTTCTGTTAAAACAAACGGCAAACGATACGGTGAAGCAAACGGGAAATTATTTAATCAAAAACACAAAGAACCCTTGAAAATTCAAGGGCTCTTTTGCAGATGGCTGTTATGCCTGTCTTAGATGGTGGGGACTACAGGGCTCGAACCTGTGACCTCCTGCTTGTAAGGCAGATGCTCTCCCAGCTGAGCTAAACCCCCATATTCTCGGGCGGTTTTGTTTACCGCGCGAGATGTATTATATCATGTCGGGTCTTGTTTGTCAATAGTTATTTTCATATTTTTTGATTTTTTTAATGAATAAAAAACATGAAAAACGGCAGGGGGAGATGTTTTATCTGAAATGGAAGTTATTTATGACCTTATCGACGATTCCGCTTCTTGCTTCAAATTCATTTTCAAGACAGGTAAACGTTATCTGATACACGTTTGCATAGCGTATGCAGAGCACCTGAATGAATGTGTATGTATTGTCGCCTATCGTGATATTGTAGCGCTTTTTACTAGCGGGTGCGTCGTCAAGCCTGATCTCTTCGTCTTTGGATTCATCGTATGTGAATTCCGGAAAAGCGTTTTCAAGCTCGGCGCGGTATTCCTTCCACTGATCTGAAACCGTATAATTCTTTTTTTCGCTTGTCAGTGAAAATGCCACAACAGAAAGGCTGGCGTTCGGTGAAATGCCGGAATTGTCTGCCGCAGGCTTGATCATGATTTCGGCGCTGTCAGTTCCCGCTGAAGCGGTCTGGAGAGTCCAACTGTTGTCATAATAGAAATAATAGTCGTTTGAATCGCCGCCGGCTTTGAGCATGCCTTCGGGGATCTCGCTTACTTCGTCATTTTTGCAGGCGCAGAGAGCGAACAGGCAAGCAACGGCACAAAGCAGAGCAATAATTTTTTTCATTTTCGGATACCTTTCAATTTTTGTTGCTTTATTTTATCACATTTTTTCGTCAAACGCAATACCTTGGCCTCATTACCGAAGGTGATTTTTTTGCTTTTGCTGAGACGATGCCTTTTTTTAAAAAATATCGTGCTTTCCTCTTTTCTTTTTTGAAAATTCGTGGTATACTAACACGATAGATAACAATACGGGAGAGTGAGTTCGTGGAAAGATTCAAACTGGTATCAAAATTCGAACCGACAGGCGATCAGCCCGAAGCGATAGAGAGACTTACCGAAGGAGTGCTGCGCGGAGATCCGGAACAGACGCTCATGGGCGTGACCGGCTCCGGCAAAACCTTCACGATGGCGAACATAATCGCAAACGTAAACAAGCCCACACTTGTACTTGCCCACAATAAAACGCTTGCGGCACAGCTTTGCTCGGAATTCAAAGCGCTGTTTCCCGAAAATGCGGTCGAATACTTTGTTTCGTATTACGATTATTATCAGCCGGAGGCATATGTACCCGGCAAGGACATTTATATTGAAAAAGACGCATCGATAAATAATGAAATAGACAAGCTTCGCCATTCCGCAACCAGCGCACTGTTCGAACGCCGTGACGTTATAATAGTTTCGTCCGTTTCGTGTATATATTCTCTCGGTGATCCGGAAGAATATCAGCGTCACGTGGTATCCGTCCGTCCCGGTCAGCATATTTCCCGCGACGATGTTATAAAGCGTCTTGTCGCCATACAATACACTCGAAGCGACCTTGATTTTGACCGTAATAATTTCCGCGTACGCGGCGATGTTCTGGACATATTTCCTTCCAACACAAATACCGATGCAATACGTGTCGAATTCTTCGGCGATGAGGTAGACCGTATTTCACAGATAAATACAGTGACCGGAGAAGCCGTTGCAAGGCTGTCACACGCTGCGGTATACCCCGCAACGCATTATGTGACGAGCAAGGAGCTTCGCGACCGTGCGCTCAAGGAAATCGAAAGCGAAAAGGCGGAGCGTGCCGCGTGGTTTGAGGAGCAGGGCAAATTCGTCGAGGCGCAGCGTATAACCGAGCGCGTGAATTACGACATTGAGCAGATACGTGAGATAGGCTATTGCTCCGGTGTCGAAAACTATTCCCGCGTCCTCTCCGGTCGTCCCGCGGGCAGCACGCCGTATACACTTCTTGACTATTTCCCGGCGGATTACCTCATGATGATAGACGAAAGTCATGTCACTGTGCCGCAGGTACGCGGTATGTCGGCAGGCGACACGGCGCGCAAGAAAAACCTTGTTGATTTCGGCTTTCGCCTTCCGTCATCATATGATAACCGCCCTCTCCGTTTTGATGAATTTCTTGAAAAGAAAGGACAAACGGTATTTGTCAGCGCAACCCCCGCCGATTTTGAAAAAAAACGCTCAACACAGATCGTTGAACAGATAATACGCCCGACCGGTCTGCTTGATCCGGAGGTTGAGGTACGTCCCATAAAAGGGCAGATCGATGACCTGCTCGGTGAGATAAACGAACGCGTCGCACGGCACGAAAGAGTGCTTGTCACAACTCTGACAAAGAAGATGGCAGAGGATCTTTCCGAATATCTTGAAAATCACAAAGTCAAGTGCCGCTATATGCATCACGGTACCGAAACAATAGAACGCATGGAGCTGCTCCGTGATCTGCGCATGGGCGAATTCGACGTACTTGTCGGCATAAACCTTTTGAGAGAGGGGCTTGACCTTCCGGAGGTATCGCTCGTCGCGATTCTTGATGCGGATAAAGAGGGCTTCCTGAGGAGCGAAGCATCGCTCATACAGACAATCGGCAGAGCGGCGCGTAACGCCGGCGGCAAAGTGATTATGTACGCCGACAATATTACGGGCTCAATGGACAGAGCA
>FR892164.1:17189-20724 GCA_000433115.1 Ruminococcus sp. CAG:382 | reverse complement strand
GTAAAATACAAAACAAATACAAAATCGCGCACGGCATAACTCCAAAAACGATCGTCAAGGAGATTTCGATGCCGCTTGCAATAACAGCCTCCGAGGAAATGAAGGAGGTCAACAGCGGCAAGCTCAGCGCCGCCGAAAAGAAGTCGCTGATCGAAAAGCTTACCGCCGACATGAAGAAGGCGGCAAAGGAGCTTGATTTCGAATCCGCCGCCGTGATCAGAGACAAGATAAAGAAGCTGCTGTAAAAGGAACAGAAAAATGATATCTGATATCGTTATAAAAGGGGCAAGGGTCAACAATCTTAAAAATATCTCGCTGACCATGCCCAGAGACAAATTCATTGTAATAACCGGTCTTTCCGGCTCAGGCAAGTCGTCGCTCGCGTTCGACACACTGTACGCAGAAGGACACCGCCGATTTGTGGAATCGCTGTCATCGTATGCACGCCAGTTCCTCGGACAGCTTGACAAGCCCGATGTGGACTATATCGAGGGACTTTCTCCCGCGATTTCGATTGACCAGAAAACAACTTCACGAAATCCCCGTTCCACCGTCGGCACCGTTACCGAAATATACGACTACCTCCGCCTGCTGTATGCACGTATAGGCGTGCCGCATTGCCCGATATGCGGTGAGGTCATAAGCTCGCAGTCTGTCGATGAGATCGTTGCCGATGTTATGACGCTCGAAGAAGGCACGAAATTCATGGTTCTCGCTCCCGTCGTCACCGACAAAAAGGGAACACATGACAAGGCTTTTGAGGATGCGCGCAAAAACGGATACGTCCGTGTGCGCGTTGATGATACCGTTTACGATATCGACGAACGCCCGGAACTTGACAAAAACAAAAAGCACACGATAGAAATCGTTGTTGACCGTCTTGTAATGCACGGTGATGAAATGAGAACCCGCCTGACGGACAGCATCGAAACCGCTCTCAAGCTTGCAGAGGGTATTGTCAATGTTCTCGTACTGCGTGACAGCTGTGAAGAGATTATGACATTTTCGCAGAATTACGCCTGCAAGACACACGGCATA
The DNA here is from genome assembly GCA_000433115.1 of Ruminococcus sp. CAG:382. GTDB lineage: Bacteria > Bacillota > Clostridia > Oscillospirales > CAG-382 > UBA1206. The sequence continues at coordinate 19,686 of FR892164.1, read as the reverse complement.
AGCATAGGTGAGCTTACGCCGAAAATGTTTTCGTTCAACTCTCCGTTCGGCGCCTGCGAAGCCTGCGGAGGTCTCGGCGAGTCGTTTGTAATTTCGCCGGAGCGCATCATGCCGGATAAAAATCTTTCGCTTTTCAACGGCGGTATTATGGTAAACGGCTTCAAATCAATTGAAGCGGGTTCATACACCGGCGATATGTTCAACGCCCTCGGAAGGCATTACGGTTTTGATATTCATACACCGTTCAAGGATTATTCCGATGAGGCAATGTTTGTTTTGTTGCACGGCAACCTGAAAGGCAAGCGCCGTGTCGTCGGAGAACCGCGCTTTGAGGGCGTACTTGCGATAATAAAACGCCGTTACGACATGACGGTCAACAGCCCTGAGCAGCGCGAATATTACGAAGATTTCATGGAAAACATCCCCTGCCCGACCTGCGGCGGAAAGCGTCTCAAGCACGAATCTCTTGCTGTGACAGTCGGCGGCAGAAATATAGATGAAATCTGCCATATGTCGATAACCGAGCTGCGTTCCTTTATGAACGCGCTGTCGCTCACTCCGAAAGAAGAAGCTATTGCGAAGGAAATACGAAAGGAAATTGACGCTCGCCTCGGATTTCTTGAGTCGGTTGGACTGGAATATCTCACCCTTGCCCGCAGCGCGGGAACGCTTTCGGGCGGAGAGGCACAGCGTATCCGACTTGCAACACAGATAGGTTCGTCGCTCGTCGGCGTCATGTATATCCTTGATGAACCGAGTATCGGACTTCACCAGCGCGACAACAATAAGCTGATAGCAACACTGAAGCGCCTGCGCGACATCGGAAATACCGTCATTGTCGTAGAGCATGACGAAGATACCATGCGTGCCTGTGACTATATCGTCGATATCGGACCGGGCGCCGGAGTGCACGGCGGCGAAGTCGTGTTTTCCGGAACACCGGATGAACTTATGAAGTTCAACGGCTCAATCACAGGCGATTACCTTTCTCACCGCCGGGTTATAGCTGTGCCGAAGGTGCGACGACCGGGAAACGGCAGTTTTATAACTGTTGTCGGAGCAAGAGAAAACAACCTGAAGAATATAACCGTGGATTTTCCGCTCGGAAAATTCATATGCGTATCCGGTGTGAGCGGTTCCGGAAAATCGTCCGGTTCAGGAAAATCGTCGCTCGTCAATTCGATTCTGTATAACGGTGTGGCACGCGCTCTCGGCAGACTGACACTCATGCCCGGCAAGCACGACGAAATACGCGGTATCGAAAATATCGATAAAGTGATCAATATCGACCAGTCGCCGATAGGCAGAACGCCGCGCTCCAATCCTGCGACATATACGGGAATGTTCACCGATATAAGAACGGTCTTTGCAAACACACCGGAGGCTAAGGCGAGAGGATATAAGGAGGGCAGATTCTCCTTCAATATCAAGGGCGGCAGATGTGAAAGCTGTCAGGGCGACGGCACACTGAAGATCGAAATGCATTTTCTGCCGGATGTATATGTCACCTGCGACGTATGCAAGGGCAAGAGATATAACCGTGAAACACTTGAGGTGAAATACAAGGATAAATCGATATACGATGTTCTTGAAATGACTGTTGACGAGGGCGTGGAGTTTTTCAGAAATTATCCCGGCATATACCGCAAACTTCAGACTCTTTCGGATGTCGGACTCGGATATATTAAAATCGGTCAGTCCTCCACAACTCTTTCGGGCGGTGAGGCGCAGCGTGTCAAGCTTGCGACCGAGCTTGCAAGGCGCGATACCGGCAAAACGCTCTATATTCTCGACGAACCGACAACGGGACTTCACTCCGCCGATGTCGATAAGCTCAAGGATGTGCTGACCAAGCTTGTCGATGCCGGAAATACCGTCGTTGTGATAGAGCATAATCTTGATATAATCAAAACTGCGGATTATGTCATTGACCTCGGACCTGAGGGCGGCGACGGCGGCGGTACGATTGTCGCGACCGGAACGCCGGAGGAAATAGCTGCCTGCCCTGAGTCCTACACGGGACAGTTCCTGAAAAACTATCTGTAAAGGTGAATATCAATGATTAGAAACGAATATATGCCGCTTCTGCGGCGCGTCGAAAAACCGGGCAGATATACCGGAGGCGAGTACGGCAGTGTCATAAAGGACAAGAAGAATATCGACGTGCGCTTCTGTTTCTGCTTTCCGGACACCTATGAAATAGGTATGTCAAACCTCGGCATAAAAATTCTTGCCGACACGATGAACGCGCTTGATTACTGCTGGTGTGAGCGCTCGTATGCGCCGTGGAGTGATTTTGAAAAAGAGCTCCGCGAGAACGGGCTTCCGCTCTATGCGCTCGAATCGGGCGACCCTCTCGGCGATTTTGACATAGTGGGCTTCACGCTGCAGTATGAGCTTTCGTATTCCAATGTTGTCAATATGCTGGAGCTTTCGGGCATTCCCGCATTTGCCGCCGACCGCTGCGAGGATTATCCGATAATCATAGGCGGCCGGG
>FR892164.1:16174-17121 GCA_000433115.1 Ruminococcus sp. CAG:382 | reverse complement strand
TTTGCGATCGGAGAGGGGGAGTATATGCTCACCGAATTTTGCGCCCTTTATCGCGATTGCCGCAAAAAGGGCATGAAAAAGAGCGAGATACTCCGCCTTGCCTCTCATCTTGACGGCTTCTATGTTCCGTCTCTTTATGATGTCGCTTATAATTCCGACGGTACAATAAATGCCGTAACTCCGAAATATGACGACGTTCCGCCTGTTGTGACAAAGCGTATCGTCGAGGATCTTGACAGCGCACCTTTCCCGACGGATTTTCCCGTGCCGTATCTTGAAACCGTTCATGATCGTGTAACGGTCGAAGTGTTCCGCGGCTGTATCAGAGGCTGCCGCTTCTGTCAGGCAGGTATGGTCTATCGCCCGTACCGTGAAAAATCCTCAGACAGCATAAACGCCTGCGCTATGGCAAGCTGCCGCAATACGGGATATAACGAAATATCACTGTCCGCTCTTTCCATAAGCGATTACAGCGAGATAGACAAGCTTGTCGATAAACTGCTTTCGTGGACAGAGAATGAAAAGATATCCCTGTCGCTTCCGTCAATGCGCATTGACGCATTTTATGAGGAGCTGATGAAAAAAGTCATGTCCGTCAGGAAATCGGGACTTACCTTTGCCCCGGAAGCCGGTACACAGCGTCTGCGTGATGTGATTAACAAAAACATCACTGAGGAGGAAATACTTTCTGCCTGTAAAATGGCGTTTGACGGGGGAAGATCGCAGATAAAGCTGTACTTTATGCTCGGACTTCCAACCGAAACCGATGAAGACCTTACAGGTATTGCCGCTCTCGGTCAGAGTATCGTTGACGAATTCTTTTCGCAGAAACGGAACGGGAAGTATCTCAATATAACCCTTTCCGTCGCTTCGTTTGTACCGAAACCGTTTACACCGTTCCAGTGGCAGCCTCAGCAGCCTATTGAGGGGATAGAAAGCCGTCAGCC
>FR892164.1:14874-16143 GCA_000433115.1 Ruminococcus sp. CAG:382 | reverse complement strand
AGGGCGAGATCAAAACCAAGAAGATCACTTATAACTACCACGATGCCCGTACCGGACGTATTGAAGCAATGCTTGCAAAAGGCGATCGCCGGCAGTCCGCCGCGATATATGCTGCTGTGAAAGCCGGTCAGCGCCTTGACGGCTGGGATGAGTTTTTCAGCTATGACGCGTGGATAAAGGCGTTCACCGATGCGGGACTTGACCCGGATTTTTATGCCTGTCGCACGATTCCGTTTGAAGAAACGCTGCCGTGGGATCATATCGATTGCGGTGTGAGCAAAGAATTCCTGATACGTGAAGCAAAGAAAGCCGCAAACGGTTTGACAACTCCCGATTGCCGCACACAGTGTTCTGCCTGCGGCGCGAATAAGCTCGGAGGTAAAAGAAGATGCTGCCGATAAGAGTGTTTTTTGAAAAGAAGGGCTGTGCCGCGTATATTTCGCATCTTGACGTACAGCGTGCTGTGATACGCGCATTGCAGAGAACAGGCTGTGACTTCGCTTTCACCGAGGGCTTCAACCCTCATATGAAGCTTGTTTTCGCCATGCCGCTTTCGCTGTTTCAGGAAAGTACATACGAAATATTCGATGTCACGCTGCTTGACGATAATGAGACATATCCCGAAGTGCTCGAAAAGCTGCAAAGCGTTTTTCCTGCCGAGATCATGCCGTATGCCGTCGCCGCACCGGTGAAAAAGCTTGCCTGTCTGAGAGCGGCAACGTATGAAATACGCATTAAAACAAATCGCAAGGCAGCCGATATATCATTGCCGTCAACCGCAATGAAAGTGCTGAAAAAGGCAAAAAACGGTGCAACCGAAACCGATATACGTCCTCTCATACGTTCTTTTTACGCATCCGATACCGAAAACGGCATTCTTCTGCGTGTAACCGCCGACTGCGGAAGCCAGTCACATCTGAATGTCGCGTATATCTGTGAATGGTTCGGATTTGACCAGGCAGACTGCGATATACTGCGGACGGGACTGCTTGATGAAGAAGGAAATCTTCTTAAATAAAGCAAAAGCATAAAATCATAAAAGTTTTTGCTTGCTTTATACATCTGTTGATGGTATAATAATACCATTGGTGGAAGAGTGCCTGTATTTCGGCTCTTCTCACAACGGAAGGTATAATCTGAATGACTGAAAAGAAAAATAAACTGCTTGCACTGCTTGTTTTATGTGTACTTCTGCTTTCGTCCTGCTTACTTGACGACACGGAAAATGACGACCTTAGCTCATATTCCGGCGGTCCCTCATATACCGAC
>FR892164.1:11015-14800 GCA_000433115.1 Ruminococcus sp. CAG:382 | reverse complement strand
TTCACACAGGCACAGAAGGAGATACTTTCGCTTGTCGAAGAAGATTCACGGATAATTTCGCTGTTTCTGCTCGGTGAAGTCGCCCCCGATGTGCCTGCCGATTACAGCTACTATCTTCTTCCGGAATCAAGTGAATACCGCAGGTATGACGCCTTGGTCGATCTTCTTTCCTCGGTGTATTCGCCTGACAGCGACGTAATTGACCGCCTGCTGACATATCCGACAGCGGCTGGTGCAATAATAAAAGTCGACGGTGACGATACTGTAATATGCAAAACCTATCTGCCGGATTATACCCTCGTTCCGGATACTGAAAACGCCGATTTTGTTGAAAGCGACGCATTTCATGCAAAATTCACCGTGCCGACTTCTGATGGCAGGGAATATACCTTCACTGCCGCAAAGCATGACGGTGAATGGTTCCTTGAAAATTCACTCTTCCTTCTTTGGCTTGACGGTAGATCTGACGTAAAATGGGAAGACAGCGGTTTGAAACCGGGTCAGAATGAGGGCAGCGCAAAACGACTGACGGGAAAATGTCTCGTGATAAATCTTTTTATAGATGATGCGGTTTCCAAATGGAGCGACGACGACATAGAAGGAACTCTGGCGTTTGTAAATGCCGGCACCGATTTCATTTCTGCTCAGGCTGAAGCGTACGGCGCCGATCTTTCACTCTATGTAACGGATAAGCGTTCGTCTGTATACCTCAAAACCTCGCGGAATATTACGACATCCATGGAGGATTATCTTTGGATCGAGCTTTTGTTTGCCGATACAACATACCGCAATCTCGAAGGCTGTGTATCGTCGTATTTTGATCTTGACGAATATGACAACTGGTGCGTGCTGCTTCATATCAATAAAATGGGAAGAAGTTACGCTCTTGCATGCAACAGCACTTTTTACGATTACAATATTTATTCATCCGAACGCGCTGTGATGTACTATTCCACTGATACTGATTACACCTATTATTCCGTTGCCGGAACTTATGCGCACGAACTGCTTCATCTTTTCGGCGCGGGTGATCTGTATGACAACTTCATCAGCCCCGATGCTGCGGAGGCGCTTGAGCATTTTTACCCCAACGCGATAATGTCGGTTGTGGGCAACGATATGGAGATGTTCGGCATATGCCCTTACACCGCTTATCTCATCGGCTGGATAGACAGCATACCGGAACCGTTTGACAGACTGCTGATCCCGGCGGGTTGATCAGAAGTACACAGAAATAACAAGAAGCAGGCAACTGCCTTCAGGAGAAAATATATGTATAAAAGAGTATTATTGAAACTGTCCGGCGAAGCCCTTGCGGGCGATTCGGGCAAGCGTTATGACGATGGCATACTTACCTCTATCGCGGCAAATGTCGCGGAGCTGAGGAAAAACGGCGTAGAAGTCGCAATAGTCATCGGCGGAGGAAACATATGGCGCGGTGCCAGACAGGGTGGGCTGACCGTCGACCGTGTCCGCGCCGACCAGATGGGTATGCTTGCGACGCTCATCAATTCACTTTGCGTTCAGGATTATCTCATCCGTGCCGGAGTCGAAACAGCGGTCATGTCTGCCGTCCAGATGAGCCAGTTCTGCGAAACCTATTCACAGTATACGGCACGTGAGTATCTGAGCTCCGGTAAGGCTGTAATAATCGCCTGCGGCGTGGGATATCCGTTTTTCACTACCGACACCGGCGTAATGCTCCGCGCAGCGGAGCTTCAGGTCGATTGCGTACTGTCCGGCAAGGCGATCGATGCCGTGTACGACAAGGATCCGCATATCTATCCCGACGCCGTAAGATACGACGAAGTCACATACGACGAAATAATCGACAAAAAGCTCGGCGTGATTGATCCCGCTGCCGCCGCACTCGGCAGGGAAAACAACATAAAGATCCGACTTTTTGCACTTGACGACCCTTCAAACATATGCAAAGCCGCGTTCGGACAGGGACTCGGAACGCTCATTAAATAACCCGAATAACGAAAGGAAGAATCAACCATGAAGCTTGACAACAAAATCTATGAGGAAAAAATGAAAAAGACCATAACGGTGCTGAATGAGGAGTTCGAAAGCATCAGAGTGGGCAGAGCCTCTCCGCGTGTACTTGACAGGATCCAGGTATCGTATTACGGCACGATGTCCGACATTGAAAGCGTTGCCACCGTAAAGACCGTTGATGCACGTACCCTCCTTATCACTCCGTGGGAAGCCAAAACGCTTAAGGATATCGAAAAAGCGATCCAGGCGTCCGACCTCGGCATAAATCCGCAGAACGACGGCAAATCGATCCGCCTTGTTTTCCCGCCTCTCAACGAGGAACGCAGAAAAGAGCTGACAAAGCAGACCGCGAAGCTCGGTGAAGACGCAAAGGTTGCGCTCAGAAATATCCGCCGCGAGGCAAACGACAAATGCAAGGATATGAAGAAAAAATCCGAAATGACCGAGGACGAACAGAAGGCGAGCGAAAAATCCATTCAGGATCTCACCGATAAGTACATTGCCGACGTTGAGGTGTGCGTCGAAAAGAAGAACAAAGAGATAATGGCAATATGACCGCGGAAGTAAAAACTCCGCGTCACGTAGCCGTAATAATGGACGGCAACGGCCGTTGGGCTGAAAGGCGCGGCTTGCCGCGCCTTTCTGGTCATAAAAAGGGTTTTGACGCGTTTCTTGACCTCGTTGAAAACTGCAACAATATGGGTGTCGGATATCTTACCGTGTACGCTTTTTCCACCGAAAACTGGAAGCGCAGCACCGAAGAAGTCGGCGGTCTGATGGGACTGCTGACTATGGCAATGAAAAAATACATATCCGACCTCAACGAACGCAATATACATTGCCGCGTGATCGGCGACATGACGTATTTCAGCGATTCAATGCGTAAGGCAATTGCCGAAAGCACCGCGAAAACATCGCAGAACACAGGCATGCAGCTTGCCGTCGCATTGAGCTACGGCGGCAGAAACGAAATCGTGCGTGCGGTAAAGCGCCTTGAAGAGCAGGGACTGGAACCCACCGAGGAAAACCTTTCCGCTTGCCTTGATACCGCGGGAATGCCCGACCCGGATCTTGTCATACGTACCGGCGGCGAATATCGCACATCGAATTTTCTTCTTTGGCAGTCGGCATACAGTGAGTATTGGATAACCGATCTGCTGTGGCCAGATTTCGGTGAAAAAGAGCTTGAAGAGGCGTTTGAAGTGTATTCAAAACGCAACCGCCGCTTCGGAGGAAGGTAGAAATTATGCTTAAAAGAATAATTACGGCTGTTGTCGCCCTCGCACTGCTCGTACCGATACTCTGGTTTTCGGACACTGTTGTTTTTCCGATAGCCATTTCGCTGCTTTGCACCGTTGCATGCTATGAAATGCTGAAATGCATGGGGCAATTGAAGCACGCAGCTCTTTCGGTGCCGGTCATGCTGTTTGGTGCCGGTATGCCGATCGTAGCACGTTATGCACATGAATACATCGTCCCGCTGATATTACTGCTGTTTTGTTATATAACCGTCTGCTCCGTCATAGGATACAGGAAGGCGGACGTTACGAAAATAGGTATAGCTTTCTACGAGATATTCAGCATCATTGTCGGCTTCACACTGCTTGTGCGTGTGCGCGACCTCAGACCTTATGAATACCTCATCATTTTCGTAGCAGCATGGATGACCGATACGTTTGCGTATTTTACGGGCTGTTTCCTCGGCAAGCACAAGCTTTGTCCCGAAATATCGCCGAAAAAGACGGTTGAAGGCGCTATCGGCGGGGGTGTCGGCGGGGGGCGGG
>FR892164.1:9740-10998 GCA_000433115.1 Ruminococcus sp. CAG:382 | reverse complement strand
GCGGTCGTCGGTTCGGTGATACTTGCACTTATAATCAACGGCTGCGGTGGTGGTGTACATTTCAATGTGCTTGAAGCCGCACTTACCGCCATACCGTTGTCTTTCATAGGACAGATAGGCGATCTCTCCGCGTCACTTGCAAAGCGGCATTTCGGTGTCAAGGACTACGGAAACATTTTTCCCGGTCACGGTGGTGTGCTTGACCGTTTTGACAGCATAATCCCGATAGCCGTGATGATTTACATAATTACTATTATCATCAATACGGTAAGCGCATGAAATCACTTGTAATTCTTGGCTCAACCGGATCGATCGGCACACAGACGGTTGAGGTTGCGGAGCATCTTGAACTGAAAATCAATGCAATTTCGGGCTATGCGAACGACAGTCTGCTTGAAAAGCAGGCGCGTCGGTTCAATGTTGAAACCGTCTGGATTTCGGAAAGGAAATACAGCAGCCTGAAAACCCGCCTTGCGGATACATCTTCAAAGGTGGTAACAGGCGAGGAGGAGCTTGAAAGAATCGCTTCCGAGACTCCTTGCGATGTGCTTGTCAATTCTCTTGTCGGCATAAGCGGGCTCAAGCCGACGCTTGCCGCGCTTGACGGCAAAAAGCGCGTTGCGCTCGCAAATAAAGAAACGCTTGTCGTGTACGGCGACAGCGTTATGAAAAAAACGCGTGAAACCGGAACCGAACTCATACCTGTCGACAGCGAGCATTCCGCGATTTTTCAGTGCCTTGACGGCAGAAAGGCAAAACGTATACTTCTGACCTGCTCCGGCGGCGCATTTTACGGCAAAAAGAGTGCCGAGCTTGAGAATACGACTGTGGCTCAGGCGCTTGCGCATCCGAACTGGAGCATGGGCGCCAAAATAACCGTCGACTGTGCGACGCTTATGAATAAAGGATTGGAGCTTATCGAAGCGGTACGGCTGTTTGACGTCTCGCCCGACGATGTCGAGGTGCTTATCCACCGTGAAAGCATATGCCATTCGGCGGTGGAATTTGATGATAATGTCGTTATGGCGCAGCTTTCGCTTCCCGATATGCGCGAGTGTATTCAGTACGCCTTGACCTATCCGGAACGCAGACCGTCTCTCGCCGGACGGCTTGATCTGACGGCGATAGGAAAGCTGACCTTTTCGCATCCCGACGAAGAGACCTTCCCGCTTCTCCCGTTTGCACGTGAAGTAATACGCAGGGGCGGCACCGCTCCGGCGGCGATGAACGGCGCAAATGAAGCGGCTGGGGCGGTGTT
>FR892164.1:2889-9728 GCA_000433115.1 Ruminococcus sp. CAG:382 | reverse complement strand
GCTGTCGCGCTTTTCCTTGAAGGAAAGATTGGCTTCAACGATATCTCGCGTCTCGTGATGAAGGCAACCGAAAAAACCTCATACACATCCGACGCTTCTTTAACGAACGTTCTTGCCGCCGACAAATCGGCGCGCGAGAATGTCGCTTCTCTTTTGAAATAGGAGGAAATATGTCCGTAATTCTGACGATTCTCTATACCGTTTTACTGTTCGGCTTCCTGATATTTATTCATGAGCTGGGACATTACGTCGCCGCGCGCTCATTCGGCGTGGGCGTACGTGAATTTGCCATAGGCATGGGACCGAAGCTCAAATCATGGAAGGGCAAGGTCAACGATTTTTCGATCCGTGCTTTCCCGATAGGCGGCTTTGTATCCATGGTCGGCGAAACCAGCGCCGACAAGCCCGAAGAGGGTGACGAAGGCAAGGTCGGACTTAACACAAAACCGCTCTGGCAGCGTGCGATAGTTGTGCTCGCCGGACCCTTCATGAACCTGCTCACCGGCTTCATTCTGATGACCGTGTTCGTAAGCTGTCTTCACAGCCTGCCCACAACGACTGTCGGGAAATTCGGCTCGGGTTCCATTTCAAACGCAACAGGGCTTCAGGTCGGAGACGAGATCGTCGAGATCGACGGCACGTCAATCCGCGTGTATAACGATATCGCATATGTCGTAGCTCTCCGTGGTAAAGACCCGCTTGAAGTAAAGGTGATACGCGACGGCAGCGAGGTTACGCTTTCGGGTGTCATTTTCCCGGTCGATTCATCAAGCGGCGCCTCTATGGGAGATATTGATTTTCTTCCGGTATATACGGGCAAAACGTTCGGTAATGTCATGTATAACGCCTTCTGGCAGTCGTATTCCAGCGTCCGTATGACATATGAATCTCTTTACCGCACAATACGCGGCGAATACGGAATGGACGCCGTTTCCGGTCCTATCGGTATCGGCGGCGAGGTTGAGCATATAATTTCAGACAGTCAGAGCACCTATGTCACGCTCATGAACCTGCTGTCTCTTGCAATGCTCATTTCGGTGAGCCTCGGCATAATGAACCTTCTCCCGATACCCGTGCTTGACGGCGGACATCTTTTGTTCTTCATCATTGAAGCAATACGCCGCAAACCGCTCAGCGAAAAGGCACAGGCAGTCATAAACGGCGTTTTCATGGTCATTCTGTTCGGCTTCATGATACTTGTCGCTTTCAAGGATCTGTTCACACTCATCTGATCACCCGGAGGAAAGCATGGAACGCAGAAACACAAAAAAAATCAGAGTCGGCAACGTATTTATAGGCGGCGGAAGCCTTGTGACCGTACAGTCCATGACAAACACCGATACCGCAGACAGGGAAGCCACCCTGCGTCAGATACGTTCACTTGAAGAACGCGGCTGCGATATCGTCCGCTTTACGGTCAACACCCCGGAGGCGGCGGCGAATATCGCATATTATAAAGAACACACAAAAGTACCGCTTGTCGCCGACATACACTTTGACTACCGCCTTGCACTGTCTGCCTGCGATGCCGGTATAGACAAAGTACGCATAAATCCCGGAAACATCGGTTCTCCCGAACGTATAAAAGCGGTTTGCGATCGTTGCAACGCGCATAATATTCCCATACGTGTCGGCATAAACAGCGGATCTCTCGAAAAGGATCTGCTTGAAAAATACGGTGCGCCGACACCAAAAGCACTTGCCGAAAGTGCAATGAGCGCCGTAAGACAGCTCGAACAATATGACTTCACAAATACCGTCGTATCCATAAAATCCTCCGATGTCCGCACTATGATTGCCGCAAACCGCATTTTTGCTTCAATGTCGGACTGCCCGCTTCACCTCGGCGTGACCGAATCGGGCAGAGGAATGGCTGCATATCTCAAATCCGGTGCCGGAATCGGAGCATTGCTTGCCGACGGTATCGGCGATACGATACGTATCTCACTGACCGACAGCGTCGAAAAAGAGGTGGAGGCAGGCAAGGCACTGCTGAGCTTTCTTGGGCTTTCCGGCGGCATAGAGATTGTGTCCTGTCCAACGTGCGGCAGAACAAAGATTGATCTCGTCTCTCTCGCCGAGGAACTTGAAAAGAGGATTTCGGGAATTAAAACCGAAAAAAAGATAAAAGTCGCACTCATGGGTTGTATCGTGAACGGTCCGGGTGAAGCACGTGAAGCCGATGTCGGTGCTGCGGGCGGAACAGGGGAAGCGCTTATATTCAAAAAAGGACAGCCCTGCGGCAAGGTCGCGGAAGGCGAAATAGTAAATACACTTGTAAAAGAAATCGAAAAGCTCATATGACAAACGGATTCAATGAACGCTTCAGACGTTTCACGCCCTCTGCGGAAGAGCAGAAGACGATCGACAAGATCACGTCGTTTTCGCTGAAGATAGATAAAGAAAACCGAATAATATACTGCGATGCCGATTTCGGCGCTCCGGCTGGATTTGACGAGCTTTTTTCGCTTGCCGAAGGCATATGTGAAGCGTATCGGATAGCAAAATTCCGCTTTTTTCCGCACTTCGATTCGTCTTATTTCGGCAGTGATTATTTCCCTGAACTCGTCAGATACCTCAATACATATTGCGATACCAGCATCGGCAACGGTTACTTCATAAAATACAACGCCGTTTATGACAGCGAAAATCATCGCATGAATGTCAAACTGACCGACGGTCTGGAACCTTCACTGCTGTATGCCAGTGGTGTGCATACCTTCCTGAAGGAAGCGACAAAGAGTCAGTTCGGCATTGATGTCGATTATGCTTTTACCGCAGATTTTGCGGGTATGATCCTTGAGACCGACCGCGCACGTGAATTCAACGCCAAGGCGCGCGAGGATTACAAACGTATGCAGAAGGAGCGCGAGGAATCGCAGAAAAATGCGCTTTCGGCAGACGACGGAGAAAAATCCGCATCTTTTGCACCGCTTGACGGCGAGGATTTTTCACGTGACGGCGATATCGTAAAAAGCGGCAGACTTACTTTCGATATCAGCGACCCGAAGTTTATCTGCGGCACCGAGCATAAGCATAAGCTCATCCCTGTCAGCGAAATAGCGCCTGAAAAACGTGTGACTTTCTGCGGCAAGCTGTTTTCCGTTGAGGAAAAGGAAAACCGCGACGGCGACAAGATCAATTACCGTCTTTACGTCACCGACCTTGAAGCATCCGTAATGGTGCGCTATACAGCGCCTTCCGACGCGCCCGTAAAATTCAAAGCGCCCGCATTTATAATGGTCAGCGGCATTGCGAGTATAGATAAGTTTGACGGCGAACTCGTTGTCCGCGCCTCAGCCGTTTCGAAAATCAAACGTATAATTGTGCAGGACAACTCCCCCGAAAAGCGCGTGGAGCTTCATTTGCATACGAATATGTCGGCAAACGACGCACTCTGCGAACCGTATGAGGTCATGCAGCGCGCTCACGACTGGGGTATGGATGCCATAGCCTTCACCGATCACGGAAACGCACAGTCATACCCGGAGGTTATGAAGGCTCAGAAGGATTTTCCCGATGTCAAGCCCATATTCGGCATGGAGGGCTACGTCGTAGACGACACTTCAAAGGCGACATTCGGCGCAGTTTCCGGAACACTCAGCTTTGCCGATGATGAATTCATCGTATTCGATATCGAAACAACCGGACTTTCTCCCGCGACATGCGGCATAACCGAAATCGGCGCCGTGCGCTATAAATCCGGCGAGGTTCTCGAGGAATTCGATACATTCGTGAATCCCGGAATGCCCATACCGGCGAATATAACGCAGCTTACCGGAATTTCCGATGATATGGTGAAAGACGCTCCGTCTGAAGCCGAGGCGGTGAAGCAATTTCTTGCTTTTGCGGGCGGGAAGATACTTGTCGCACATAACGCCTCTTTTGATACGAGCTTCATCCGTAAGGTCGCTCAGCAAAACGGCATACCGTTCACCAACCCCTATCTTGACACTCTTGCACTGTCGAAATACCTCAACTCAGAGCTTTCAAAGCACAATCTTGACGCAGTACGCAAATATTACGGACTCGGCGAATTCAACCACCACCGCGCTTGCGACGACTGTCGGATGCTTTCGGAGATATTCCGCTGCATGATTCAGAAGATGGAACCTGATGGCGTGCATACTCTTGACGACCTTGAAAAAGAGATGAGTCAGCACTCCGACCCTAAGAAGCAGCGTCCGTACCATATTTCCATTCTTGTGAAAAATCCGGTCGGACTGAAAAATCTGTATAAGCTGATTTCCTATTCATATCTCAATTACTACGCGCGTTTCCCGCGCATTCCGAAAACGGTGCTCACACAGCATCGTGACGGGCTGATAATCGGCTCCGCATGCTCGGCTGGAGAACTGTACAGTGCGATACTTGACAGCCGTCCGAACGCCGACCTGTATAAAATAGCCGACTTTTACGACTATTTTGAAATAATGCCGGACTGCAATAACGGCTATCTGCTTGACGAAGGCAGGGTCGAATCGAACGAAGCGCTCAGACGTATCAACGAACGTATCATCGCCATTGCCGAAAAGCAGAACAAGCCATATGTTGCGACCGGAGACGTACATTTTCTTGATAAGGATGACGAGATCTATCGTCAGATACTTCTTCATGCACTCAAATTCGGCGATGCCGACCGAACGACCGGGCTTTATTTCCGCAATACCGATATGATGCTTGAAGAATTTGCATATCTCGGACCCGAGAAGGCATATAAAGCGGTCGTGACCAACACACGTCTTATCTCCGACATGGTCGAAGCCGGGATAAAACCGATACCGGACGGCACATATACTCCCGAAATCGAAGGCGCCGAAGAGGAGCTGATGCAGTGCTGCTATGATAAAGCGCATGAAATGTACGGTGACCCGCTTCCCGATGTCGTTGCGGAACGTGCAAAAAAAGAGCTTGACTCCGTCATATCGCACGGTTACGCCGTTTTGTACATAATTGCGCGCAAGCTTGTCCGGAACAGCGAAGCGCACGGATATCTTGTCGGTTCACGTGGTTCGGTCGGTTCATCTTTCATCGCGACTCTCTGCGGAGTTTCGGAGGTCAACCCTCTGCCGCCTCATTACCGCTGCCCGAAATGCAAAAAAAGCATATTTTTCCTTGACGGCAGTGTCGGCTCCGGCTTCGATATGCCCGACAGATACTGTGAATGCGGCGAGAAAATGATAAATGACGGGCACGATATCCCGTTTGAAACCTTCCTCGGCTTCCACGGTGACAAAGCGCCCGATATCGACCTGAACTTCTCCGGGCATAATCAGAGCGATGCTCATAAATACACCGAAGTCCTTTTCGGTAAGGAAAATATTTTCCGTGCCGGAACGGTGGGTACGATTGCGTCCAAGACGGCGTACGGATATGTCATGAAGTACCTTGATGAATATAACGAAAAGCATCCGGACACAAAGATTAACCTCAGCAAGGCGGAAATAAACCGCCTGACCTGCGGTTGTGTCGGCATAAAGCGCACAACGGGACAGCATCCGGGCGGCATTGTTGTCATTCCAAAAAAATACGAAATATATGATTTCACCCCCGTACAGCATCCTGCGGACAAAGAGTCGAGCGGTGTCGTAACGACCCACTTCGCGTTCGAATATCTGCATGATACGCTGCTCAAGCTTGACATCCTCGGTCACGATGTGCCGACGATATACCGAATGCTTGAGGACTATACGGGAATAGATGTCCGCACCGTGCCGATGAACGATACAAAGGTGTATTCGCTCTTCACATCACCCGATGCACTCGGCGCAAATGCCGATGCCGTCGGCTGTGATACAGGAACGCTTGCCCTTCCTGAAATGGGTACAAGCTATGTACGACAGATGATGATGACGGCGCGCCCGAAGAATTTTTCCGATCTGCTTCAGATCTCGGGATTGTCACACGGTACCGGCATCTGGCTCAATAACGGCGAAACGCTGATAAAAGAGGGCATCTGTACGATCGACACGATCATCGGTACCCGTGACTCCATAATGCTGTATCTCCTGCATCGCGGACTGCCGCCGACATACGCCTTCAAAATCATGGAGTCGGTGCGAAAGGGTAAGGGGCTGACGCAGGAATTTGAAGATGTCATGCGTGAACATGATGTGCCGGAATGGTATATCGCCTCCTGCAAAAAGATAAAATACATGTTCCCGAAGGCTCACGCCGCAGCTTATGTAATTGCGGCTCTGCGGCTTGCGTGGTACAAGGTGCATCGCCCGGTTGAGTTTTATGCGGCTTATTTTTCGGCGAAGCCGGACGGCTTTGAATCGCAGACGGTGATGCGCCCAAAAAAAGCGATCGAGGCTGACCTTGCACGTATGTCCGCTCCGGGAACCGAGCTCACGCAAAAAGACGAGGACACATACAACGTGCTCCAGATTGTCAACGAAATGTATGCCCGCGGCATTCAGTTCCTGCCGATCGATGTATACAGATCAACCGCATTCACATTTGTACCCGAGGACGGTAAGATACGCCTGCCGTTGATCTCTCTTGCGGGACTCGGCGAAACTGCCGCGGACAATATATACAAGGCGGTGAGCAGCGGTGAAGCGACGACACTTGAAGAGCTGAAAACCGTTGCCTCGCTTTCGAAGACCGTCGTGGATACCCTTGTCCAGAACGGTTGCCTCGGCTCAATGCCGGAATCGAATCAGATGACATTGTTTTAACGCAAAGAAGGTATATTCATATGCATGATTGTCACACGCATTCTCTCTATTCGGAGGATGTCGACAAGCAAAGAGGAAGCTCGATCGATGCAATGGCAGCGCGCGCACTGGAGATCGGACTTGCTTCAATAGCCATAACCGATCATTTTGAAATAG
>FR892164.1:0-2794 GCA_000433115.1 Ruminococcus sp. CAG:382 | reverse complement strand
AAAAGAAAAATACGCGGGAAGGCTCAATGTCATATACGGTGTTGAGCTGGCGCAGATGATGCATAAGCCCGACGTAACCGGAAAATGGCTTGAAAAGTACAGATACGAATACGTTATCGGCTCAACGCACACCCTGCGCGACAGATCGTTGTTTTCAAGCCCCGATTTCTTTGACGGCAAAAGCGACGCACAGCTGAAAGCCTCATGGGAACTGTATCTTTCCGAGGTGCGTGAAATGCTCACCGCAGACTCCTATGATGTGCTTGCGCACATAACATACCCGACACGGTATTACTATAAGCACGGCAAGGAATATCTCATAGACCTTGAGCATAAGGGCAGGGAGCAGTTTGAGGATATTCTGAAAGCCGTAATAAATAAGGGCGTCGCCCTTGAAATCAATACCTCCGGATTGCGTCAGCCCATAGGAGTGACGCTTCCGAATCGCGACCTTGCCGCATTTTATTATGAGCTTGGTGGCAGAGAGCTGTCCTTCGGCAGCGATGCCCATTACGCAGCCGATATCGGCAAGGGGCTGCGCGAAGCCTACCGTATGTGTTTCGATATAGGCTTCAGATATTTTGTTGTCATAGAAAACGGCATCAAAAAACATTATGCGCTTGAAAAGGAGCTTGAAAAATGAAGGATAAAATCATATCCATGCTTGAAAACGATGCCCGCCTCACGGCGGCACAGATTGCCGCTGCTCTCGGCAGTGACGAAAAAACAGTTTCGGCAATGATCGAAGAACTTGAAAATGAAGGCGTGATTGCCGGATATAAAGCAATAATCAACCCTGAACTGAGAAAGAGTGACACCGTGTCGGCTCTCATAGAGCTGAAAATAACTCCTCAGCGTGACAGAGGCTTCAACGCCGTTGCAGAGCGTATACGCAATTATCCCGAAATACAGTCCGTCTACCTCATGTCGGGCGGCTTTGACCTCGCGCTTATGATGGAAGGCAGGACAATGCGCGATATCGCGTATTTCGTCGCCGAAAAGCTTGCGACGATCGATGGGGTAACCTCCACCGCGACACACTTTGTGCTTCAGAAATATAAGGATAACGGCATTTCCTTTGAAGCCGAAAAAGAGGACAAGAGAGGGATTGGCTGGTAATGATAGACTATGATCAGATGCTCTCTTCCCGTGCGATGGAACTGAAACCCAGCGGAATCCGCAAATTCTTCGATATACTTGAAGAAATGCAGGATGTGGTGTCGCTGACAGTCGGTCAGCCCGATTTCGACACTCCGTGGCATATCCGCGAAGCAGGTATCCGGAGCCTTGAGGAGGGCAGAACCTACTATACCTCAAACAGCGGAACGGTTGAGCTGAGGCGTGAGATCTCCGCATATCAGAAGCGCCGGTTCGGGCTTGAATACGACCCGAAGAATGAAATAATCGTTACCGTCGGCGGCAGTGAGGCAATAGACCTTGCGCTCCGCGCAGTAGTCAATATCGGCGACGAGGTCATCGTTCCCGAACCATGCTTTGTCTGCTATTCTCCGCTTGTCACTCTTGCCGGCGGCGCTCCCGTGACGATAAACCTCAGAGCGGAAAACGATTTCCGTCTCACTGCGGCAGAACTTGAAGCCGCAATAACTCCTAAAACCAAGGCAGTTGTTCTCGCTTTCCCCAATAACCCGACAGGAGCGGTGCTTGACGGAAACGATCTTGAAAATCTCGCCGAAGTGATCAGAAGACACAATATTCTTGTGATATCCGATGAAATATACGCCGAACTTACTTACGGCGAAAGGCATGTTTCCATCGCCTCTCTTGACGGTATGCGTGAACGCACGATCATTGCGGCAGGATTTTCGAAGTCATATGCAATGACAGGCTGGCGTCTCGGCTACACTCTCGCTCCGCCCGAAATAACCGCACAGATGCTCAAGATACATCAGTTTGCCATCATGTGCGCTCCCACTGCAAGCCAGTTTGCGGCGGTTGAAGCCGTCAGAAACGGAGACGAAGATATCGAATTCATGAAAGCCGAATACGACGGCAGACGTCGCTTTGTCGTTTCCGGACTTCACGATATGGGTATCGACTGCTTTGTTCCGCGCGGCGCGTTCTATGTGTTCCCAGATATATCCGGCTTCGGCATGACAAGCGAGGAATTCTGCGGCAGACTGCTCAGGGAAAAGCACGTTGCGATTGTGCCGGGTACTGCTTTCGGTGAATGCGGAGAGGGCTTTGCCCGCATATCATACGCATATTCGCTTCGCCATCTTGAAAAAGCGCTCAAACGCATGGAGGAATTCATCAATGACCTGCAAAAGGGTTGAAGCGCACGCGAAGGTAAATCTTACATTGCATATAGCTGCCCGACGTCCGGACGGCTATCATGATATCGAAACGGTCATGAAGACCATACCGCTTCATGACACTGTCACGGTTTTTGCACGTGACAGCGGTATATCGATAGACTGTACAGCCCGATATGTGCCGACAGACGGGCGGAATATCGCCTATAAAGCGACAAAGCTGTTTTTCAATGAAACCGGTATAACCGGCGGCGCGCATATGAAGATTGTCAAGCGGATACCTGTCTGCGGAGGACTCGGCGGCGGCAGTACCGATGCCGCGGCGGTCATAAATGCACTTGACGTCGTCTATAAAACAAAAATGACCGTCGGGGACAAGCAGCGCCTCGCCGCTCTTCTCGGCTCCGACGTACCGTTTTTCATTGATGGCAAAACCGCTTTCTGCACGGGACGCGGCGAAAGGCTGGAGCCGCTCACCGATAATCTTTCCTGCGGCTTCGGTGCGGCTGTATGGGGGCTTG
>FR892163.1 GCA_000433115.1 Ruminococcus sp. CAG:382 | reverse complement strand
TGCCACCTTTAACTGTCGGCTGTTTTGAGAAAGAGATCGGAAATCTGTTTGAACCCTTTGACCAGCCTCTCTTTAGCTTTATAATCAGGATGAGTTCCTGTTTGCATTATATCCGATAATCGTCCGGCTGTCAACAGTTGGAAAGCAAAAACGGACGAATTCCTGATAAAGGTAATGGTTTTTTTCTGTTAAGTGAAAGCGATGAAGATGGTCGTTCTTTTGATTAGCAAATACTTGCGGTAGTTTTCATATGGTCGTTATAAAGAAAACCTACTGTTTGATATGGAGGCAAAAAATCAGACAGAAAAACAACTAAATTGCTTTTGAATACTTAATAAAACTGTATACTTTTCTGCCGTTTTGCGTTGATAACTATCGCTCGCTTTTACTGTTCGTGCTTATTCTGCCTACAATCCTGTCGCACAAAGCAAGAATACCCGGCAAAACAAATAGGATCAGGAACATGGCAGAAGCACATCCAACCGATAGGGTACGAACTATCTGCTCAATGGTGGGATTGCCGAACAGCGGACCTATTACGGCAGTAATCAGTACCATAATTGTGCCGGAGGTGAGTATGGTATGGAGGCTTCCTTTATAAGCGGCAACAATTGCCTCTTTGATGGGAAGTGTTGCCCGCATCTCCCGATAGTAGCTTGTAAACAGAATTCCGTAGTCGATGGTTGCTCCCATCAGAATGCATTCGACAATGAGAAGCGCCAGATAGTACATTGAGCCGCCTATCGTCCCCAACGCCGAGACTGTGATGAACACACCACACTGTACAATCAGTACGAGAATTGCAGGTATGGCAAGCGAACGGAAAGTCAAAGCAACCACGACGAAAATGGACACCGCCGTAAGCAGCGTTATAATCAGCTGCTCTCTGCCGAATCCGGATTCCATTTCAGCTACCATAATGCTGTTACCGATAAGATGGTATTCTCCGGACAGCTTTTCATCGCATAACTTGATCATCTCCTTTACAAATGCCGAGGTTTTCTCTGACTCAATCGGCAGTTTGGTCGCGACAGTCAGTCGTGAATGTGCTTTGCCTTTGAGTTGTTGCACCCCGTCGTCGAGAAGCTTCTTCGCATTTGCAATGCCGGCTTTCTGCTCGTTGGTTAACAGGGCGGAAAACAACGGCTCGGAAGCCAGCTTTTCAATATGGTATACTAGAGCCCGCGGAGACATTGTGTTCTGTGCGTTTCCCGGTTTAAGGCTTGCGCTGTACAGATATAGCAGTTTCACCGTGTTCTCGTTGAATTTATCGCTTATCTTCCCGATAAACTCAGCCATTTCCTTGTCCGTGAATTCTTTACCGCCGACGACAGCGTCAGCAATCACCTTCGTCTGGTACAGCGTTGTCTTTGCTGCTTCGTCAAACATTACGGCATATTCGGGCTTGGTGAGAACATTGTCCGTTAAGAAAGAAACAAACTCATAAAGCGACATGGTTTTATCCGGCGTATATTCCGTCTCATAGCGGAGCATAAAGAGTTGTGTCACCTGTTCCGCTTCCATGCCGAGAGTCTGCGCGAGTGCGGCAGGCGGCATAGGAGTCGTCAGGGCGCTTTTTTCGGTTAGGGGCTTCAGCACGGCAAGCTGTCCCGCGGCAGCTTCATCTATATAGCCGGAGAACATCGGATCAATTGCCACTGTATCCGAAAGGAATACAATGAAATCAGACAATGTCATGGGCTCTGTCTTGCCGTTTGCATGATAGTGGTAATAAACGATGTTCAGCAGCTTCTCGTCAGTCTGCAAATTCTCGCCTATCTTCGAGAGCATTTCCGACATTTCTTTTACCGTACATTGCTTGCCAATAGTCGTGGGATAGGAAATGATGTTCTTTACATCGTCCTTCTTTTGCAAAACCGCTACAATATCCGCAATTTTGCCCTCATCCGCATTGTCATAAAGCAGAACAATTGTATTGTCCTTTGGAAAAACATCGGCAATCGGATCCTTTGCGGCAAGAGTGTAAACGGTTTTCGTGTCGCTCTGCAGGTATCCTGTGATAAGAAAGAGCACGATGAACAGTGCCGCGATAACGCCGCGATAACGGTAGCTGAAACCGCCCAACACCGCCGAAAGACCTTTCTTATGCGCTTTTTTCGCCCGTTCTTTCTTTTCGGTCTTTTCAATCAGCTTATGCGACAGTAAAATAAGCGCCGGAAGGACGGTGAACACACACAGCATACTGAACGCAACACCTTTTGCCAACACAATGCCGATGTCTGCGCCAATCTTGAAGCTGATAAATATGAGAACCAACAGTCCGACGATAGTGGTTACGGCACTGCCTGTAATAGAGCCGGAAGCGGCGCACAGGGCGTTTGCCATCGCCTCTTTACGGTCATCGAC
>FR892162.1 GCA_000433115.1 Ruminococcus sp. CAG:382 | reverse complement strand
ACACCGCCATAACATATACCGTCAGCCGTTTTTTCCCAATACGGCTTTTCGATACCGAGTTTTGAAAAAAGCCTCTTATCAAGATACTCGTCAAGCGCTTCTCCCGAACGTCTCGTAACAGCAGCGCCGCATACCATTGTTCCGGCAGTACTGTATATGAATGTCGTACCAGGTTCATATGTGAACTCCGACGCAAAAAACGTCTTCAGAGAATCACCGTTTTCTATGATCTTATCAAGCACACAGCGCGGGTGACCGCTCTGCATTGTCAGGATATCACGCAGAGTCGCCTTGCTTAGGTTTTCGCTGATAACATCAGGCATTTTGTCGGGAAAAATCTCAGACACCTTTTCGTCAAGCGACAGTATTCCCTCATCAACCGCAATGCCGACAGCAGCCGACGTAAACGCTTTGGAAAGCGAATATACGTGCATCTTTTCTTTTCCGGTATAAGGAGCAAAATCGGCAGCCGCAACAAGCTCGCTGTCGCGCAGGAACCTGAATGAATGTATGGCAACTCCGATCTCATTGCACTTTTTGACAAATCTTATGAAGGCGGGCGCATTCACAGCACTTCCGCGAAGTCTTTCGGACATAAAGCAAACCCTTTCACGAGCATATATTTATCAGAATTATATCACACATACGAGATTTTGTAAACCTTCAAAACTCACGAAACGCAGCACTTTTTCAAGCAATATTATAAAAAAAGGACCCGCACATAAATGTGCAGATCCGTCTTTTGTTATTTTTATTTACATGCGGCGGCAAGCTTGACGCATATGCAAAGCAGATGCAGCGCGGCATCAAGTTCGTCAAGATCGGGGTACGACGGCGCAATGCGTATTGTGCGGTCGTCAGGATCAACATTATACGGGAAACCGGAGCCGGCAGGAGTCACTACAAGACCGGCTTCCTTTGCAAGTCCGACAACACGCTTTGCGGTTCCGTTCGGAGTATAAAGTGTTATGAAATATCCGCCGTTCGGGTGTGTCCAGCTAACTCCGGGTATATCAGAAAGCTGTTCGCCGAAGCGCTTATAGCAAAGTTCAAACTTGGGTTCAAGTATCGAACGGTGCTCCCGCATCACTTCTTCGAGCTTTCCTTCGGGTGCAAGGAAACGTGCATGACGCAACATATTGAGCTTGTCGTTGCCAATAGTGCGCACTTTCATGTCGTCAGAGAGTTCTTTTATATTTGCATCGCTTGCGATAACGCATGAAACACCTGCGCCGGAAAAAGTCACCTTGGAGGTTGAAGCGTATTCATATATCATATCCTCAGTGCCGTATTTTGCGGCTTCGGTGAATATGTTAAGCAAAGTATCGGGTGTATCGGTCAGATGATGTACGCAATACGCATTATCCCATATGATGCAAAAATCGGGAGCGGCGGGCTTCAGCTTTGCAAAGCGGCGGACGGTTTCATCAGAATACGTTACACCGGTCGGATTTGAATACTTCGGAACATTCCAGATTCCCTTCACCGCAGGATCTTTTACATATTCTTCAACGGCATCCATGTCGGGCCCGTCCGCATACATCGGAACAAGTATAAGCTCAATTCCGAAATGCTCGGTCACGCCGAAATGGCGGTCATACCCGGGCGACGGACAGAGAAATTTCACATGGCTTTTGTACCATGGTTCGTTGCCGCGCAGCCCGGTTGTAAATGCCTTTGAAATCAGGTCATACATCATGTTTAGGCTAGAGTTGCCACCCATCAAAACGTTTTTCTCGGGTACGTCCAGTATTTCTGCAAAAAGCCGTCTTACCTCGGGAATACCGCCAAGCACACCGTAATTACGGCAGTCAATCCCGTTTTCGGCGATGCAATCGGATGAAGCGCTCAACACTGTGAGCATTTTTTCGGCAATGTCAAGTTGAGCGGGAGACGGTTTTCCGCGTGACATATCCAGCTTCTTTCCACTATTTTTTATTTTATTATATTCTTCGGTCAAAGCTATGATATCGCTCATCGCGGATTCACTCCTTATTTATTTTATCAGAATTCGGCGCTGCCCGTTGTTCTCGGAAATGCTTCAACGTCACGGATATTGGACATTCCGGTTATATACATAATCAGGCGTTCAAAACCGAGACCATAACCGGCATGCTTTACGCCACCGTACTTTCTCAGCTCAAGATACCACCAGTAGCCCTCTTTTTCAAGTCCGAGTTCGTCCATCTTCTTTTCAAGGACGTCAAGGCGTTCCTCTCTCTGCGAACCGCCGATAAGTTCTCCGACACCGGGCACAAGCATATCAGCCGCCGCAACGGTTTTACCGTCGTCGTTTGCGCGCATATAGAATGCCTTAATCTCCTTCGGATAATCGGTGACGAAAACCGGCTTCTTGAAGATTTTCTCGGCGAGATAGCGTTCATGCTCGGTCTGTATGTCAACACCCCAGCTGACGGGATATTCGAATTTGTCGTTGTTCTTTTCAAGGATAGAAATTGCTTCTGTATAGGTTATGCGGGCAAAATCGCTGTTGATAACAAGTTCAAGGCGTTCCTTCAATCCTTTGTCGACAAAGGTATTAAAGAATTCAATTTCCTCTGGGCACTTTTCAAGCACCGATCTGATTGCATACTTAGTCATTGCCTCAGCGGTATCCATATAATCCTCAAGATCCGCAAATGCAAGCTCCGGCTCAATCATCCAGAATTCCGCAGCATGACGGGGAGTGTTTGAAACCTCAGCGCGGAAAGTAGGACCAAAAGTATATACATTTGAAAATGCAAGTGCAAAGCATTCAGCCTGGAGCTGACCGGAAACAGTAAGGTTTGCGGCTTTGCCGAAAAAGTCCTTGCCATAGTTGACGCTGCCGTCTTCATTGCGCGGCGGTTCGTTGATGTCAAGTGTCGTCACCTTGAACATTTCACCTGCGCCCTCGCAGTCGCTGCAGGTTATAATGGGAGTGTTTACGTAAATGAAATTGTTCTGAGCAAAAAATTCATGAATTGCCTGCGCCGCAACGGAGCGCACTCTGAAAACTGCGCTGTAAGTATTTGTGCGCGGTCTGAGATGTGCAACGGAGCGAAGGAACTCGGGCGAATGACGCTTTGGCTGAAGAGGATAATCCGGTGTTGAAGTACCTGCAATCTCAACGGAAGCAGCTTTCAGTTCAAAAGGCTGCTTTGAACCCGGAGTGAGAGCGAGGACGCCGGTGACGGTAAGCGCAGCGCCGATATTCTGATGCGTTATCAAATCGTAATTATCGATTTTTTCGCTTTCTATAACTACCTGTATGCTCTTGAAAAACGTACCGTCATTGAGATCAATGAAACCAAAAGCGTTGGAAGCACGCATATTTCTGATCCAGCCGCCGACGGTGACTGTTTTATCCGCATATGCAGATGTGTTTCTGTGAAGCTCTCTGACGGGAGTAAGCGTTTTTTTGATTCCCATGATAAATGGTCCTCCATTCATGTTGATTATATTATATCACTCAAAACGAATTTTTCAATAGTCAAATCTTCATTTTTGAGGCGATTTCAGATATTTAATTGTGCATTGTAATGAAATAATGAAACATTTCAAAACGTCACTTGCAAAAACAGCGTCAAATTATATCCGTAAGCTGTTCCATGGTCGGTGTTTTTGCAAGGCGGCGCTTAAGCCAGTTCCCTTTGTAATAGTAAATCAGGAATACAATGGATGTGACAGTCCATGTTATTGGATAGGAGTACAGCAGTACGGGAAGCGTCATGTACATCGGAACAATGACCTTCATCCATACAACACGCAGTACGCAAACGCCGACACAGGTTATTATCATCGGTACAACGGCTTCGCCGGTGCCGCGCACAACACCGCAGATAATTTCTATCATAACATATGTGAACAGAAACGGCATCAGGGTTCGGATTATCTGCTCGCCGATCTCAAGCACATTCGCGTCGTCCGCAAACAGCATGAGAATATACTTTCCGAACAGTAAAACGACACCGCTGACAAGAACAGCACTGCACATCGCAAGCACTGTACCGGCACCGAGACACTTCTTGACACGGTCGATCTTGCCTGCACCAAAGTTTTGCCCGGAAAATGTTGAAACAGAAACCCCAAATGCGCCCATGATCATCCAGAACAATCCATCGATTTTGCCGTATGCTGTCCATGCCGCAACCGTGTCGGTGCCGAAGCGGTTTACCGTTGACTGAAGTATAATATTTGAAATCGAATACAGTGCTGACTGAATGCCTGCCGGAAAACCTATCATGACAATATGCTTCAGGTTGTCCATATCGAAACGTATTTTTTTCAGCGTGACACGGTATATATCGTCGGCAACGCATAGGCGGCGCATGACAAGCACTGCGCTCATGGCTTGTGCGAGTACTGTTGCGATCGCGACGCCTGCGACGCTCATATCAAACACAACGACAAACAACAGGTCGAGAACAACATTCAGGAGTGTACAGATGATAAGATAATACAGCGGACGTTTTGCATCACCGACAGCTCTGAGGATGCCGCACCCGATATTGTATATCATAGAAAACAGGATTCCGCCGAAATATATGTTCAGATATGTGACGGCAAGAGGATAAATATCCTCCGGCGTGTCCATTGCGCGAAGTACCGTGCCGCCGAGCGAAAGCCCGAGTATTGACATGAAAATCCCGCAGGCAATCGCGAGAGCGAGAGAAGTATGTACGGCAATTGAGGTACCCGAAGAGCGCTTTGCACCGTATTGCTGCGAAATAATAACTGTTGCGCCGGAGGAAAGACCGGTGAAGAAACCGACAAGCAGATTGATAATCGTACCCGTCGCGCCGCCAACAGCTCCGAGTGCCACTTTGCCGACAAATTTCCCTATTATTATTGCATCAACGGTATTATACAACTGCTGAAAAAACGTTCCCATGAGAATCGGAAAGAAAAAAATCAGAAGCTGTTTGTATATGCTACCTTCGGTTATGGGTTTTTTCTGCTGTGAATCCATATTTACCTTCTGTTATTAGCTTTCAACTGATAGTTATACGAAACAGTATATCACAAAAAAACGAGAAGTCAATCCGTTTACCGCTTGAAATTTGTATTTTTATGTGATATCATATCAAAAATACGTTTTTACGGAGGTCAGTAAACATGAAAGCTGCACGCGGCTTCCCTATCGCTGTGATAACAGATAAAAACGCGGCGACCGTTACATCGGGTCACCCGTGGATATATGAAGACGAAATCATTTCGATCGACAGTACCGGAAACGGCTCGCTTGTCGACGTGACAAATCAAAAAGGGGCATATCTCGGTACCGGACTTCTGAGCCTGAATTCAAAGATCCGTATACGGATTATTTCGAGAAATGCAAACGACCGCTTTGACGAAGCTTTTTTTGAGCGCCGTATACGCTGGGCTGTGGAATACCGTAAAACAGTGCTCAGCGGTGATATTCACGCGTGCCGTCTGATTTTCGGAGAAGCAGACTGGATGCCCGGAGTGACGGTCGATAAATACGGAGACATACTCGTTACGCAGATACTTTCTTACGGGATGGAACAACGTAAGGATATGATATATTCCCTCCTCATAAATATACTTGCCGAAAACGGTGAGCATATTTCGGGAATATTCGAAAGAAATGAACTTAAGCTGCGCAAGCTCGAAGGGCTTGACGAATATAAGGGGTGGTACGGTTCGTCACATCCTGAAAGAACATCCACACAAATCAGGGAAAACAGCATAATATATAATGTGGATTTTGAAAACGGGCAGAAAACCGGTTTCTTTCTCGATCAACGCTTCAACCGTCGGGAGGTCGCGTTTCTCTCAAAAGGAAAGCGTGTGCTGGATTGCTGCACTCATACCGGATCTTTTGCGCTGAATGCCGCGATGGGCGGTGCCGAAAAGGTGACAGCAATGGATATATCAAATGACGCGCTCACGACGGCAAAAGAAAACGCTTTCATCAACGGATTTGAGAAAAAAATCGAATTTGTTCAAGCTGATGTATTTGATTACCTTCCTCAGGTCGAAAGCCTCAAGCCTGCACCGTATGATTTCATAATTCTTGACCCTCCCGCATTCACAAAGTCACGTAAAACAGCTCTTGACGCCGTACGCGGGTACACCGAAATCAATTCACGCGCTATGAAAGCTCTTCCGCGCGGCGGCTATCTCGCAACATGTTCCTGCTCTCATTTCATGGAGGAAAAGATGTTTGTAAAAATGCTTAAAAATGCTTCGGAATACGCAGGCGTCTCACTCAGACTTATCAAAGCGTGCGCTCAGTCACCTGATCACCCCGAGCTTATGAGTGTACCCGAGACGAAATATCTGAAATTCTATTTGCTTCAGATCACCTGAAAATTCAAGCGTTTATTACAGTCGCTGACCATTTGACCGTGATGCTTACTTTCTCGTATAAAGTATTTGCATAAAAAATATCGCAAAAAACAGAATTTACCCTTGACTTTTTCCATTCGGTGTGATACAATAACCAAGCACTATGGAAACGGCGCTATAGCCAAGCGGTAAGGCAGAGGTCTGCAAAACCTTTATTCCCCAGTTCGATTCTGGGTAGCGCCTCCAAATTACAAAAGGCAGCCCCTTGCGGGTTGCCTTTTGTAATTTCTGCGGTATGCGAAAATCGATCCACAGTAATTCAGCAACTACCTGTTAGTTTGTTGACACATTTCTGATTACAAAATTGAAAAGGAAACGGTTGTTCGGGAAGTACCATTACATTTACGCGGATTAAGGGAATCTTTTGAGGCGTTTATACACAGAAAAAAAGAGCATTGCGCGCGCACTGCTCTTTTTTTGTGCAACAAATTGTTGTATGCTTAACAATTCCAGACGATACAGTACCGTTTTTCTTAAGGCTTCACCGCGTAATTCCGATGGTGCAATTGCGCAGTCGGATTTTTCGCCAGCAGTTACTTGAATAATGCTCAACATTCGCATTTATAATTATTTGCATCATTTTGTTTCGATGTCATTTTTCTTTAATTGTTTTTCAACAAAAATGAAATCACCATATACGCGACGTATCTTGACAAATACGCCCATGCAATGTATAATATAGGCATGTTAATGGATTTATTGCAGGAAACAGTCGTCAAACCACCACATATCGATGGCATATATGATGACATACATAATCCGGAAAAGGAGTCCTGAAAATGTCCTTCCCTGCTCATATAAACAAAGATGAAGCTGAGCAAACAGTCGGTCAGCATTGCAGAAATGTTGCCGAAATTTCCAGAAATCACCTCCGTCGGCTAAATCTCGCCGACACTGCGTACCTTGCGGGACTACTTCATGATGCGGGAAAATGCACGGATGAATTCCGCAATTATTTAGAAAAAGCATCGCATGGCGAAGTGGTACACCGTGGGTCGATCGTTCACACATTTGCAGCAGTCCGATTTTTGCTGAACACCTACCATTCCACACCCGGTTTTATGACAGACCCCATTAAGGACTTGACAGTCGAAATTCTGTCTTCGGCAATCGGCGGGCATCATGGCTTGTTCGATTGCTTTGGTGAGGATGGGAATTGCGGATTCACACATCGGATGAACAAGCAACCTGCATACGACGATATGGCAATGGATAACTTTCTGGAAGAAATATCGGACAAATGCTCTATTGATCAGCTCTTTTTATCTTCCGTCAAAGAAATATCTTCAATAATCAAACTGATTATGACGATTTCAGGCAGCACGGATGAGCGCTGTTTTTATCTGTCGCTTCTGACACGACTTATTACCTCGGCTCTGATTGATGCCGACCGAAGCGATACGTATTCATTCATGAATAATGAGGAACACAAAGAAGGTAAAACCTTAACTCTCGGGATATTGGAAGCATTGACGGAAAACTTCAATTCACGGTTGTCTGAACTTGAATGCGTCACTCAGATTCAAGCCGCCAGAAGCGAGCTTTCAGACCTGTGCTTTCAGGCGGCATCAAATTCCGGGGGCGTTTTCAGGTTGAATCTTCCTACGGGTGCGGGCAAAACGCTCTCGGGTTTAAGATATGCATTGAAACACGCGGAAAAATTCGGTAAAGAGCGCATTTTCTTCATCTCACCCCTGCTCAGTATATTGGAACAAAATGCACTTGAAATGAGAAAAGCAATCGGAGACGACTCGCTTGTTCTTGAACACCATTCAGATATAATTACCAACGAACTCACCGATGATGAATTGAACCGCTATGAACTTCTTTGCGATTCATGGAACAGCCCGATCGTCATAACGACTCTCGTACAATTTCTTAATACACTTTTCAGTGGGAAAACCGCCTCCGTGAGGCGATTTCATTCACTTACAAACAGCATTATCGTAATCGACGAAGTGCAGACCGTTCCGCTGAAAACACTGTCATTATTTAATTCTGCCGTAAATTTTCTTTCGAAGTTGTGTAATACGACGGTGGTACTATGCTCGGCAACTCAGCCTTGTCTTGAGGCGGTCCCTCATCCTATTGTCGGATGCAAAAATATCATAGAACCGGATGTCGTACAAAAATACGCGAAGGTATTTAAGCGGAACTCTATAACATACAAGGGCAAAAAACGGCTTGCGGAAATCCCTCAACTCATTTCGGGATTGCTTGACAAATATCGAAGCGTTCTCGTTGTCTGCAACAAAAAAGATCAGGCTTCGGCGTTGTTTGATTTGACAACGGATATTTGTGAAAACCGATACCACCTCTCGGCAGGCATGTGTACTGCTCACAGAAAAAGCGTTCTTTCCGAAATGAGAAAGGCGCTGAAATCGAAAGAGCGTGGCAAGCTTCTGTGTATTTCAACTCAGGTTATTGAAGCGGGAGTCGATATTTCTTTTGATGCGGTAATACGATTGTGCGCAGGGCTTGACAATATTGTGCAAGCTGCCGGGCGGTGCAACCGAAACGGCGAATGTAGCTCAAATGCTCCGGTTCTGATCGTTGATTGCTACGACGAGAACCTGTCTGTACTGAAAGATATTTACGACGCGAAAAAAGCGACAGAATCACTGATTTATTGCTTTGAAAAAGAAGCCATCAAATTTGATTTTAATCTCTCGTCAGACAAATCAACAGAATTCTTTTACAAAAAGCTGTACATGGCAAAAAGTAAGGACTTCTTTGATTTTGCCGAAAAAGATTACCCGTCAATATATTCCCTTCTATCGCAAAACATAAGATACACAAGTAAAGAGGGCAAAAACTTTTTCATGCATCAGGCGTTTAAGACTGCCGGTAAATTGTTTGAAGTGTTTGATCTTAAGCAAACAAGCATCGTTGTTCCGTGGTCCGACGGGGAGAAAATTGCAGAAATGCTGATTTCCTCGAACGGAAACGTATCAAAAGCGCTATACGATGACGCCAAACCGTATACAGTGTCTGTTTTTTCATATCAACTTGAAAAACTATACGAATGTGCTGCGATAACTCCTGTCGGAGACGGTCAGATTTTGCTTCTCGACAAGAATTATTACAGCAGTAACACCGGGATAATTATTCCGAAGGAAGGAGAAAAAATATGCGATACCCTAATATTGTAGAATTCTCGGTTGTCGGTGACTATGCGTTGTTCTCCGATCCGGTAACAAGGGTCGGCGGCGAAAAATGCACTTACCAGATTCCGACATATGAAGCATTGAAAGGAATTCTGTCTTCCGTGTACTGGAAACCGACGATCATCTGGTATATTGACAAGGTACGGGTAATGAATCCGATCCGAATGGAGACAAAGGGGATCCGTACCATGATGTACAACGGCGGAAACGACCTTTCGTATTACACATATCTAAAAGATTGCCGCTACCAGGTCAGCGCTCATTTTGAGTGGAATGAAAACCGCCCCGAGCTTATAGGCGACCGCAAAGAAAATAAGCATCACGAAATTGCAAAGCGGATGATCGTAAAAGGAGGCAGACGTGATATTTTTCTCGGTACAAGAGAATGTCAGGGCTATGTTGAACCCTGCGTATTCGGAGAAGGAAGCGGAGCTTACGACGAAACGCCGATGATCTCTTTCGGGCATATGTATCACGGAATCACATATCCGGACGAATCGTTTTCAGGTGAAACAAAATGCAGGATGACACTCAATTTTTGGTATCCAAAAATGGAAAACGGCGTCATAGTTTTTCCGAAGCCGCAGGATTGTTCAAATCACAAGTATCTTCACGAAATGAAAATGAAAGCTTTCGGCGCAGACAACGCCAATTTTACGGGATTAAAAGAATTCGGAGAGGTGCACTGATGGGACTCTTTCAAAAAGCAGTTGAAACATACGACAATATGGAACGCCTTGCCGGAGTGGAATCCGAGGCAATGAAAGCCGCGCTGGCACCAATCGGATTTATTACTACCGGTGTTCAAATAGCGATAACCGTAACCGAGAACGGAGAGTTCGTCAAAGCAGAACATATATTCGACATTTTCCCCGACAGCAACGGAAAATCTCAAAAGCAGATGAAAAAAGTGATAATCCCCGCCACCGAAGATTCGGCAGGGCGTTCAAGCACCTCCGCAAAGACCACTCCACATCCGCTTTGCGACAAACTCATGTATATGTGTCCCGAAAACAAAGAGAGCTATGATGCATATCTTAAGCAGCTGCAGGGTTGGTGTGCTTCCGAATTTGCCTGCCCTAAGGTGAAAGCAATCCTTGAATATGTGAAGAAAGGCACGATACGAGCAGATGTTGAGTCTGTATACGAAAAAGAGAAAGCAAAAGAAGATGATTTTGTGTGCTGGAGAGTGCTGTCATCCGATTGCAGCGAACCGGAGGAAGTCTGGAAAAGCCGATCGGTAATAGAGTCGTATGCAAACTACTGTCAAAGTAAATCAGACACATCTTCAAAAAAAGCACTTTGCTACGTGTCGGGAACCTTCGCAACACCGGCGAAGCAGCATCTCAAAGGCGTTGTACCTTTTTTCGGAAATGCAAAACTGATCTCGGCAAATGATTCCTCTAATTTTACTTACAAAGGAAGATTTCTGGATGATTCCGAGGCTTTGACAACAGGCTCCACTTCATCGCAGAAAGCGCATAATGCCTTGAAATGGGTCATTTCAAATGACGGGCTGCGGGTCGGAAACAGAATTTTTGTATGCTGGAATCCGAAAGGAAAAACCACACCCAGTCCCATTGCTTCATTGTTCAAAAGCTCTGAAACGACGTGTGAAAAGCCGACGCCTGCCGATTATCGTAAAGTTCTTGCCGAAGCCGTTCTCGGGTACAAGAATAATTTTGAGCCGGAAGATGAGACGATAACCGCAGCATTTGAGGCGGCTACAACCGGGCGGCTTTCTGTCTGCTATTACAGCGAAATGAAGGCATATGACTTTTTGGAACAGCTGCGTTTTTGGGACGAAACAACTGCATGGCTTCATCGGAAATACGGAGTTACATCCCCCACATTAAAAAGCATCGCTGATGCAGCCTACGGTGTGCTTCGAACCGAAAAAGAAATACAGAAAGTTGAAACGGATAATAAAATCCTCTCGGGAGCAATGCAAAGACTGTTGCTTTGCAGATTGGAAAGATCACCCTTCCCTGCGGACATTATGCGCTCTGCCGTTCAGAAATGCTCATCGCTTCAGCTGTACGAGGACGATAAATCGCAGAACAGGAATAACCAGCTTTTCACCACCTGCGCAATCATAAAAAAATGCAGATATGACAGATTCAAGGAGGAATGGAATATGGCACTTGAGCCTGAAAAGAAAAACAGAAACTATCAGTTCGGACGTCTGCTTGCCGTTCTGGAAAAGGCGGAACGTGATGCCTTTGATCAGGGTGAAAAGAGGGAGCCGAACGCAATGCGGATGCAGGCATTGTTTGTCAAGCGCCCGATGTATGCGTCGAAAATCATTATCGAGCAACTCAAAAGCGCTTACTATCCCCGTCTGAACCCCGGTGCGCGGGCTTACTACGATAAACTTATAGGCGAAATAATGCGTGTAATCTCGGAATACCCCGAAAGTGAAATCGGAAAGCCGCTGGGAGAAGAATACCTTATGGGATATTATTTGCAGAAAACCAGCTTATACACAAAAAGAAATACAGATAATAACGAACCGGAGGATAACGAACAATGAGCACAACACTCACAAACAAAATTGATTTTGAAGCGATTATAACGGTGACAAATGCAAATCCCAACGGAGATCCGCTCGGTGGGAACAGACCGCGCACGGATTATGACGGCTTCGGCGAAATTTCCGACGTGTGCATAAAGAGAAAAATCCGCAA
Organism: Ruminococcus sp. CAG:382; assembly: GCA_000433115.1. Lineage (GTDB taxonomy): Bacteria > Bacillota > Clostridia > Oscillospirales > CAG-382 > UBA1206. Next base: position 824 of record FR892162.1, on the reverse strand, counting down.
CCGCATGCAAGACATCGGACATCCCATATTCGTTCAATCTGATGACAGATGCGACGATGGAGAAGCCAGCCTTAAGGACCGTGCAAAGGACAATGGATTGGAAAAGCTCAAAAACGCGGACGAGTTTTTCAAGACCGCCTGTGAGACCTGGCTGGATGTCAGAGCGTTCGGGCAGGTATTTGCTTTCAAGGGCTTTGCGTGTTCTTCCGTCGGCGTGCGCGGTCCCGTTTCAATTCATCTCGCAAAGAGTGCGGACCCCGTCGATATTCAATCCATGCAGATAACAAAGAGTGTCAGCGGAGACAAAAAAGACGGTCAGGAACGCGGTAGTGATACAATGGGAACAAAGCATTTTGTCAGATTCGGGCTTTATACAGTCAAAGGCTCCATTAATGTACAGCTTGCGGAAAAAACCGGCTTTACCGAAGAGGATGCCGAAACAGTAAAAGAGTGTCTCCGTACCCTTTTCGTAAACGATTCGTCTGCGGCTCGTCCGGACGTCTCAATGGAAGTGGTAAAGCTGTACTGGTGGAAACACAACTGCAAAGATGGTCAGTACTCCGCAGCGAAGGTACATCGCCTTGTAAATGTTTCCCTAAAGGAAGGAATCACGGAGCCGACATCTGTTGAAGACTATAAGATAACCGTAAACAGCCTTGACGGGCTTTCCTGCGAAGAGATCGACGGCGTATGATATGGAATGTATATTATCATAGCACATCAAACGCCAATTTGCAGTCGTCCCCCGCGTAGGGGGGACGTGGATTGAAATTTTCCGCTGACTTATCGGCGATACGGGGGTATTTGTCGTCCCCCGCGTAGGG
>FR892161.1:11410-14480 GCA_000433115.1 Ruminococcus sp. CAG:382 | reverse complement strand
CTTTCTTCCGGCTGCGCGGATATATCCTTCCGATTCAAGCTCACTGCGTATCGCGGAGATCTCCTGCTCGGTGGATGCGCGCGCAAGACAATCGAAAACACTGTCGAGGTACGTGATCTCCCGCCTGTCGCTTTCGATCAGTCCGGTGAGCGATTCCTCGGCGTTCTTGTATTTTGTATAAAGTCTGTAATACCGCTGAGCATTCTTTGCGGGAGTAAGCCGTGTATCCATGGGCACGGAAACATTTTCGCCTGAGATATAGTCAATGCAGTCGGCGGACTTTTCACCTTGCTTCAGCCGGTATATGTTTGAAGTCAGCAGATCGCCCCAAAGGCGGTACTGTTCCTTTTTTTCGCATTCCCTGAGATCCTCAAGTCTGCTTGCAAGCTTTTTTTCCGTGTGCTTCTGCTTTTGCGTGATGACGCGGAACAGTCCCTCCGCAAGATCGCTTATAAGGAAGGCAGAACGTTTGGAGCCGTAATAATCCGTAAGCAGCTCCGAAAAGCTGCCGTATTCTTTTGTCAGTGCCGTCGCGCCGTATTGTCTCAGCGGAATATACGAAAATTCGACCGGCTTGCCGTCTTTGAAAACTGCCGTCGGCGCAAATTCACCGGAACGAATACGGTTCATGACAGCCGCAAAGTGAAACCACAGCTTTTCGCCGTCGACCTCACCGACCGAGGCGTCGGTTCTGCCGCACACCGTGTAGCATATCTCACGGCATACAACGGGAGAAAAGCCGAAAAACGTTTCGAGAATGAACCGCTCACAGCTTTTTTCGGGAACCATTCCGGCAAGTTCGAAAAACTCGTCCCTGCTGACAGGAAGCGCTCGTTTATCCTGAGGCGGCGGTGCCTGATACGGCATACCGACCATGATCTGCCTCTTTGATGCGGTCAGATCGGCGGTATGGAGCGCGCCCAGAATGCGGTCATTCGGGTCTGTAAGTATGATGTTTGAATACTTGCCCATAAGCTCTGCATAAAGCCTGCGCGGCGAAAGATGCCCAAGCTCGTCGGCGCATTCGAATTCGAAGCATAAAACGCGGTCATGCGGCAGTGCGTAAACATCCGTTATGCGCGAACTCTGCAAATGCTTTCTGAGAAGCAGGCAGAAGGTCGTCGGTGTCGACGGATGCTCCCCTGCCTCCGATGTAATAGCGGCGTACGGCATTGAAGGGAGCGCCGAAAGCACAAGCACACGGTTTTTGCCTGCTGCGTAAATGACCGCCTCCACACACGACGAGCCGCTGTGAAATATTTTGTCCGTCCTGCCGCCTATGAGCTGCTTCAGCTCAAGCGAGAGGGCGTGGCAGAAATTACCGTCAAGAGCCAAGAGTGATCACCTCGATATCGGGAAAATGCTTTGAAATAATTCCGGCAAGCACGGGCACAACGGGATTTTCCGTTTCGAAATGCCCGCAGCAGAGCATATTGATACCGTATTCAGCGGCATCTATCATGGCTGAGTGGCTTGCTTCACCGGTGAGATACGTGTCCGCACCGGCGTCATATGCATCCCTGACTTCGTCCTTGCCGCCGCCGCTTACAACGGCAACACGGCGCACGCTGCGCCCCGCATCGACCGTCTGAAAGGGAATGCACTTCAACGCCTCGGATGCAAAAACGCAGAAATCCGCAAAGCTCTGCTCCCTCACGTCTCCGATTCTTCCGAAAGGCAGAAACGCCGTAGTATTTTCAATCCCCAGCTTTTCGCAGAGCGTATCGTTGACTCCGCCCTCCGCAATGTCGAGGCAGGTATGGAACGATGCGACCGAAAGTCCGTTTTCGATGCATTTTATGATCCGAGTCGAGGTGCTGTCGCCCGCAAGGCGTGAAAGCGGTTTGAAAATGAGCGGATGATGGGTGACAATCGCATCGGCACCCGCGCTTTTTGCCAGAGCGATGTTTGCCGAGGTAACGTCAAGGCAAACCGCAATTTTGTGTACGTCGTGTCCCGATTCGAGCATGACCCCGTCATTGTCCCACAGCTCGCTGTTTCCGAGATACGCGTGAATTATAGAAGCTATTTCAGTGATTTTCATAATATCAGTCCAATGTCATTTTTCCGATCGCGCCGCTTCTGAACTCGTCCAGAATGCAGGCTGCGGTACGGTCCTCGTTGATGACGCCGCCGCTTTGCATAAAGCCGCGCGCCCTGCCTATTTTTTCGAACACGTCATACGGTTCGCTGTCCTCTATTTTGATTTTATACCTCGTTTCAAGGCATTCGGGGTATTTTTCCATGATCAGACCGAGAAGCCGGCAGGACAGCGTGAGCGTGTCGAGAATCTCATCGCGTATCGAACCGATGGCGGCGAGCTTGACGCCGACGAGCTGATCGTCGAATTTGTGCCATAAAAGCCCGGGAGTATCAAGGAGTTCGATCCCGCCCGAGGCGGTGACCCATTGGTTCTGACGCGTAACGCCCGGTCTGTCCTCCACCTTTGCCTTTTTCGAATTCGTATATGTGTTGATGAATGTCGATTTACCTACATTCGTGATCCCCACGACAAGGCAGCGTATCGCCTGATTCTTGATTCCCTTTGCGGCTGCACGTTCCAGCTTTTCGTGCAGTATCTCCCTGATTTCCGCCGTAACGGGTGAAAGATCGCGGTTTTGCCTGCAATCGATGGCAATGACCCTTCGCCCGCTTTCCTCAAGCCTGCGCTTCCATTCGGGAAGCTTTGTCCTGTCGCAGAGCGATGTCTTTGTAAGCAGCGTGAGCGTCGGCTTGTTTGCAAACAGCGTGAGGAAATCGGGATTCTGACTTGAGGAGGGGAGTCTTGAATCAATAAGCTCAAGCACGATATCCACAAGCGGCAAAGCAGCCGTGATCTCGCGCTTTGCCTTCGCCATATGTCCGGGATACCAGTTTATTGTATTTCCCGAAATTCTGTTTTCATTTTCGTTGTTCATGTGATACGTCCTGTTAAAAATCGGGAGAGTCGAAGCGATGTTCCGACCCTCCCGATTGAATTTTTCTGTAATTAATCAACTGTCCCGAACTTGTCGAAGGGATAGAAACGAATCAGCACCTTGCCGAGTACACGCCGTGTGTCGAGCTGACC
>FR892161.1:0-11326 GCA_000433115.1 Ruminococcus sp. CAG:382 | reverse complement strand
CTTCCGAAACCGTGAACGGTCCGTCGTAATACTGCCAGTAATGCATTAGCTCGTTATAGTTGTCGCGTCTGACGTAAGGCTCGTCGAGAGCCACACCGTCGACCTTGACGATCCAGTTTTCGAAATCTATCTCAACTGTCTGCCCTTCGGTGGCGATGACACGCTTGATATAAGGCTCTTCCTGCCCGGGTACGCGCACGACGACGATATCGCCGGTCTTGTAGTTGCCGTATCCGTTGACAATGATGAGTCTGTCCTTGTTCTGAAGAGTGTTTGTCATTGAAGTGCCGTCGACCGTGACATAGCGCACGGCAAAGAGGAACACCGCGACAAGGATCGCAAGCGCAACCGCAAATGTCTCCGCCCAGTCGCAGACCTCGGAATATATATATTGTGAAAGAGTTTTCTGTTCATTGCCTCCGTCGGGAGTCAGAGAAGGATTGTCCATAGCAATAAATTTTTATGAAGAAAAGTTAATTCGAAAAATCCTGTACCGGCGCTTTGCCGATTTTCAAAACAGGCGAGCCTGCGCCCGCCCTGACTTTATTGAATCGATCGCACGGAAGGCAATATACATTGTACCGCCTTCCCGTGCGATAAAGAGTCTCAGATATTTTCCTTGACCTTTGCGTCCTTACCGACCTTGTCACGCAGGTAGAACAGCTTTGCGCGGCGAACCTTACCTTTTCTGATGACCTCAACGTTCTGAACGTTCGGGCTGTTGAGCGGGAAGGTCTTTTCGGTACCGACACCGTAGGAAATACGGCGAACGGTGAAGGTCTCGCTGATGCCGCCGTTTCTCTTTGCGATAACGACGCCTTCAAAGATCTGTGTTCTGACTCTGGTGCCTTCAACGATACGGCAGTAAACCTTAACGGTATCACCGACATTGAAAACGGGAAGTTCTTTTTTGATCTGCTCTTCTGTGAAAGCCTTAAGCATATCCATGGCTTTTCCTCCTTGTTTTTACCGAGGGGTTCTTACCGAGCCGGCATTGGAACCGCCCCAAATCTTGATGACGACACATTATATCACGTTTTTTACCGGATTGCAAGGGCTTTTTCAAATGTTTTCTCCGCTTTCCGTCCGAAATACGTTCCGTACCGCGGCTTTTTCATGGTCAAAACGCTGCCCGTGTCTGTTTTTTTGGCAGAAGCGCTTCAAAGACTGTTTATCTGCACCGCTTTTTCTGCTATCATGAGCAGGCGTCAAGCGCAAAGGCGATGTCCGAGATGATGTCGTCTGCTGCCTCTGTCCCGCAGGAGAGTCTGAGAAGTGTCGGCGTGACGCCGTTTTTCAGCCTTACCTCCTCGGGCAGCGAGGCGTGCGTCTGCGTGTAGGGATGGGTGATGAGAGATGCGTTGCCGCCGAGACTTTCGGCAAACGTAATGAGCTTCAGCGCGGATATGAATTTTCCCGCATCGGCTTTTTCGTTCAGCCTGAACGATATCATACCTCCGCAGCCCGTCGTCTGCTTTTTCGATATCTCATACTGCGGATGATTCGGATCGCCGACGAAAAGTACTTCCTCAATGAGCGGATGTGACCGGAGAAAAGCGTTGACGCGCATTGCGTTTGCGGCGTGCCGTTCCATCCTCAGGACAAGCGTCTCCATGCCGCGCCGAACAAGGAAGCTGTCAAACGGCGAAAGCCCGCTTCCGGCGGTACGCAGATAAAAATCGACCTCGTCGGCAATGTCCTTCCTGTTCGTGATAACAAGCCCGGCGGTCGCGTCGTGATGCCCGCAGAGATATTTTGTCGCCGAATGCACGACCGCGTCTGCGCCGAGAGCGAGCGGCTTCTGGAATACCGGAGTGAGAAACGTATTGTCGCATACAAGTATCGCCCTTCCGGCACTGCGCCGTGCGATTTCGCCGATGTCGGCGACCTTCATGAGCGGATTCGTAGGCGTTTCAATGAATACGAGCGAAACCTCCTTTGTTATGTGGCTGCAGAAGTCAGCCGCGTCCGTCGGATCCGCAAAAACAACGGTCACGCCGCGCTTTTCCGACATGTCGGAAAGCATACGGTATGTGCCGCCGTATATATCACTGCCGGCAAGCACACTGCCGCCGGACGGCACAATGGAAAACAAGGAAGCGACTGCCGCCAGCCCGCTTGAAAATGCGGAAGCATACCGACCGCCCTCTGCCGCGCCAGCAACGGCTTCAAGCTCGTGCCGCGTCGGATTGGATACACGTGTATACGAATAAACGCCCGGAGACATGAAGCGGTTTTCGTATGTTGATGTCTGATATATCGGGCAGGCAAGCGCACGGTAGCCGTGCCGCTTCGTGTGCGGATGAATAAGCGCTGTTTCGAGAGAAAATTTCATGCATAACACCTCACGTATAATATATGCCGCTCCTTCGTTTGCATGACGTGTTCTGCACAATTTGTTCGTCGGTGATTCATATTTTTCTTATACTTTTGCCGAAACCGTCTTGACATCGGGACGCGTTTCGTTTATAATGTTAAACAGGTTTATTTGAGCAATAATCGGGGGTGAAACAATGGCGGAATCCGCATTCGAAAAACTTGCCTCGGCTGAAGCGGAGGCGGAGAAAATCAGGCAGACCGGCGCCGAAAATCAGCGCGAACAGCTGAAAAGGGCAAAAGCAGACGGCGACGAAATAATCGCCTCGGCACATAAAAACGCCGAAAAAGGGCTGGAAACGCTTGAAAAAAAGCTCGCGGAGCGTGACGGTGAAAGCCGTGAAAACATTGAACGTGAAATAAAAATCAAATGCTCCTTGGTCCGCACCAAGGCAGAGGAACGCCGCAAGGCGGCTCTGGATTTTATTTTCAGAGGAGTAACAAACAGTGGCAATTAGAAAAATGAAAAAGTTGTCGCTGGTTGCCCTCAGAAGCGATGCGGAAAAGCTGGTCAGAGATCTGACCTACATTCGCTCGGTGGAGCTGAAACCCATCGACACACCGCCCGACGGACTTCCCGCGGTACTGCCGGCGCCTGTCTTTTCGACCGAAAGCAGCGAAAAAAAGCTGCTCGTCGATACGGCACTGAAGCTGACCGAAAAATACCGCACGAAAAAGAAGCCCGATACGGAGCTTGACCGCACACAGCTTGAGGACAAGGAACGCCATGTGAAGGCGATAGACGCCGCGCGGCGCGTCCTTGAGGTTGACAGCGAAATGAAACGGCTCGCTTCCGAAAAGGAAGAGGTGGGCAAAAAGCTTCTGGCGCTTGCCCCATGGGAGGGGCTCGGTATAAATCCCGCATCTCCCGACACGGCATATACCCGCACGGTAATCGGCGTGTTGCAGCAAAGCGTCAGCTTTGACGAAAAATTTTCCGGCGATGATATGCCGGACGTGTATGCCGAGGTGGTCAGCTCCGCCGGCTCACGTAACTACGTTTCGGTAACGTATCTCAAAACCGATGAAAGCCGCGTCGCAACTCAGCTTGCGCGTCTCGGCTTCACCCGTATCGAGCTTGACAAAGCCGTGACCTGCGCCTCGGTGTCGATAAAGGCACTGAACGACAGAAACGCGGCGATAGATGCCGAAAGCGAACGTCTCCGCGAGGAGCTGAGGTCGCTTGCAGGCTATTCCGATGAATTCAAGCTGCTTTATGACAGTTACAGCCTTGACGAATCGGTCGAAGAGACCGCAAACGGGCTGTTTTATACCTCGGGAGCCGTCCTCGTGCAGGGCTGGGTGCCCGAGCATAAGATCCAGACTCTTGAGGAAACTCTCGGGAAGTTCGAATGCTTCTATCAGCTTGACGACCCGAAGGATGACGAGGAGCCTCCGGTGCTTCTGAAGAACGGACCGATCACCGCTCCGTTCGAATCCATCCTCGCACTGTACGCTTATCCGAAGTACCGTGCGTTTGACCCGACGCCTTTCGTGGCGTTCTTCTTCTGCTTTATCTTCGGCTTCATGATGCAGGATATGGGCTACGGTCTCGTGCTTCTCATCGGCTGCCTCGCAATGATAAAGATCGCAAAGCCCCGCGGAACCTTCAGGCAGATGCTCAAAATGTTTGCCATGTGCGGCGTTTCGACGATATTTGCCGGCGCATTGTTCGGCGGCTTCTTCGGCGACCTGCCCAGCAGCTTCTCGCAGAATATGCTCGGCAAGGGCGCTGTCGATATCTCGCTTTGGTTCTCTCCGCTTGACAACCCCATGAAAATGCTGTATTTCTCGCTTGCCGTCGGTGTCATACAGGTGCTGACCGGAATCGCGATTTCCGGCTATGTCAAGTGTAAGAACGGTGATGTGTACGGCGCGTTTGCGGATGATTTCTGCTGGCTGTTCATCTTCATCGGCGGCGGACTGTGGTTCGCGCTGTCGGGTGTCGCATCGACGATCGCCCTCGGCGTCGCTCTTGCCGGCGTACTCATGATACTTCTCATGTCTGCGCGCGGTGTGAAAAACCCCATTCTCCGCATCGGTAAGGGACTTATCGGATTGTACGGCGCGATCAACCTCGCCTCCGATATCCTGTCCTATTCACGTATCATGGCGCTCAGCCTTTCGGGCGCGGTCATCGCAAACGTGATGAACCTGCTCGGCACGATAGCGGGACCGACTCCTGCCGGCATCATCCTCTTCGTGTTCATGCTCGTCATCGGTACGGCACTCAACCTCGCGATATCCCTTCTCGGCGCTTTCGTGCATTCCGCACGTCTGCAATACATAGAATTCTTCGGCAAGTTCTATGACGAGGGCGGAATACCCTTCAACCCTCTGCGTCCTGCCGAAAAATACTACGTCATAAAATAAAAACAAAAATGCTTTTCTGAAAGGAAAAAACAAAATGGAACTCTCAACCGTATCTGTAACTCTTGCGGATCTCGTCAAAAACGCGTCCGAACCCGGCTTTTTCACAACTTTCCTGACAAACTTCTTCTCCGGCACGAACATCGCGCTTCTCGGCGCCGTTCTCGCTCTTTTTATCACCGGCTTCGGCTCCTGTAAGGGTGTAATGATGGTGGCAAATGCCGCAACTCCCGTAATCAATGAAGACCCCAGCAAGTTCGGTAAGGCAATCGTCCTCGAAGCTCTCCCCGGCACCCAGGGTCTGTACGGCTTCGTTACCGCCTTCATCATTCTCATGCAGCTCGGTCTCTTCTCCGATTCCATCAAAGTCCTCACTATCGAACAGGGCGTTTTCGTTCTTCTCGCATGCCTTCCCATCACCATCATCGGCTACTACTCCGCAATCAAGCAGGCAACCGTCGCCGTTTCCGGTGTCACCATTCTTGACAAGCATCCCGAAGACTTTATGAAGGGCGTCATTTCCGCCGCTCTCGTCGAGACCTATGCAGCATTCGCATTCCTCACCTCCCTTCTCGCCTGCCTCCTCTTCCTCGGCAAGATCGCGTAAGAGAAATTTCACGAAATTACTTATTCTTGAAAAGGAGGGCAGCGTATGAACAGTGCTGAAAACCTGTGTCGCAAGATAATCGAAGAAGCTGAAGCTGCGGTTGCAAAGAAGGAAACCGAAGTGCAGTCCGAGGTCAGCGCGATCCTTGAAGCGGCGAACGGCAAAGCGCGTGCCATTGAAAAAGAAGCATCCATTGAAATGAAGCGTCGCTGTGACGCATACGACGAACGGGTAAATGCCGTTTGCCAGAAGGCGGTGCGCAGCGCGGTACTGCTTGAAAAAGCACGTATACTTGACAGCGTTGTCGCCGATGCCGAAAAAGCGCTTTGTGCGCTTGACGGCGCTCCCTATGTAACCTTCGTCGCGTCGCTTTTCGCAAGCTGCGGCGAGCTGAAAAATCCCGTTGTCTATCTTCAGGAAAACCGCGTTTCGCAAAAAGCGGCACTTCAGACAAGGCTTGGAACCGACCGCCTCGAATTCGTTCCGTACGTTGACGGCGGCGTACTCATAAGAGAAGACGATATTGATTACGATTGCCGTGTCAGTACCGTTCTGAACCGTTTCAGAAATGAACACGAGCCTGAACTGCAGGAGATCCTGTTCGGTGACAACCGATGAAAAAAGTACGTAAAAAGAAGGACATCGACTTCATCTTCGCGTCGTCGTCCATAAATGTCCGCGAAAACCGTTCGCCGCTCCGGGACACGATTTCCCGTGTTGCGGCGGCGGAAACGTATGCGGACGCAATGAAGATATTCACCGAATCGGGGCTTGACGACGGAAGCGGAGATTTCATGACCTCCCTCGACAGGCAGTCCGATGATATGTATGCATTTCTCAGAGAGGTGACGGACAGCAACAGTGAACCCATCATCGCGTATATGAACGCGCGTAAGGAGGTGCTGGAGCTGAAGACGGCAGTCAAAACACAGGTGTTTGCAGAAGAAAAGCCGACGCCGACCGGCGAAAGGGAAGCGCTGCTTGCTTCAATGGCGGCAAAGGGCGATTTTTCAAAGCTTGAAGCTGAAGCTCTTGCCGACGCCGCGAAAAAGGCGCTGACCGAAGCGTCCGCCAGCCGCGACCCGCAAACCGTTGACCTTATTCTTGACCGCGCTCTGTATGAATACCGCCGTGATATCGCCGGCACAAGCGGAATAGAATATCTTTCCACCGTCTGCAAGAACGATGCCGATATAAAAAATCTCTGCACCGCTTTCCGTCTGAAGCGCCGTAAGGCACTTCCCGAAAACGCGGAAAACTTCTTCTATGACGGCGGCGCCATATCCGTCCCCGACCTGATGCTCTTCGTGAAGGAGCCGGAAAAGGCGAAAAAAGCGCTGAGCGCCACCGAATACGGCACCCTCGCCCTCGAACTTGCCGATAAGAAGGCAAGCCCGTCGGAATGCGAAAAGGCACTTGAAGAAAAATATTACGCCGGACTCATGAAGGTCAAGGATGATATTTTCGGCAGCGGCAAGGTCGTTGCCTACGCAATACTATATGAAAAATGGCTCTGCGACCTGAGACTGCTGCTGACGGCAAAGAAGGTCGGCAAGACCATCTGAGGTTTGATTTATGGCAAGTATAGCTGTTATAGGCGACGGACAGAGCATACAGTGCTTCCGCTCTGTCGGGTTTGCGACATTTGCCGCACCTGACGGAAAGACTGGCGCTGAGCAGCTCAGACGCGCCGTCAGGGAGGGGTATGAAATAGTTTTCATCACCGAAACCCTTTCCGTTGTGCTTAAGGACATCATCCAGAAATACAAATCCCATCCCACGCCTGCCATAATCCCCATACCGTCCGTTGAGGGCAATCTCGGCTACGGCATGGCTGCCATCAAGAGCAACGTCGAAAAGGCAGTCGGCGTGGATATTCTGAAAGACTGAAACGGCATTTCCGCCCCGCGGAATACCGTAAATACGCGCACCGCCCCCCGGATGCGCAAATAAGAGAGTGGAGTTATAATGATCACAGGAACGATAGTAAAGGTTTCCGGTCCGCTTGTCGTGGCGTCCGGTATGCGAGAAGCGAACATTTCCGACGTCGTCCGCGTCGGCGAGTATAAGCTGATCGGCGAAATCATTGAAATAAGAGGCGACAACGCCTCCATTCAGGTATATGAGGAGACCGCCGGCATCGGTCCGGGCGACAAGGTCTACTCCACCGGCGAGCCGCTGTCCTGCGAGCTCGGACCGGGTCTTATTTCCAACATCTATGACGGTATCCAGCGCCCGCTGGATGTTATCCGTAAGATGACCGGACCGAATATTCCCAGAGGCATTGATGTACCCGGGCTTGACCATGAAAAGAAGTGGACGTTCGAACCTGCCGTCAAGGTCGGCGATAAAATTGCCGCCGGCGACGTTTTCGGTTATGTACAGGAAACCAAGGTAATAAAGCTGCGCCTTACCGTACCTCCCATGTATAAGGGAGAATATACCGTCACTGCCGTAAAGGGCGGTGAATATAAGGTCACCGACACCGTGCTTGAGGCAAACGGCGAAAAGGGCAAAATTGTCCTGACGCTCATGCAGAAGTGGCCCGTAAGAAAAGCGCGTCCCTATATCGAAAAGCTGCCGGGTAACGAACCCATGATAACCGGAAGCCGCACGATTGACAGTATGTTCCCGATCGCCAAGGGCGGTACCGCCTGCATTCCGGGACCGTTCGGAAGCGGCAAAACCGTCGTTCAGCATCAGCTCGCAAAATGGTCCGACGTTGATATCGTTATTTATATCGGCTGCGGCGAACGCGGCAACGAAATGACCGACGTTCTCCGCGAATTTCCTACCCTGAAGGACCCGAAAACCGGACTTTCCCTTATGGAACGTACCGTCCTTATCGCAAATACCTCCGATATGCCCGTTGCGGCGCGCGAAGCCTCGGTTTATACCGGCATAACCATCGCCGAATACTTCCGCGACATGGGCTATTCCGTCGCCGTAATCGCCGATTCGACCTCCCGCTGGGCGGAGGCGCTCCGCGAAATGTCGGGTCGACTTGAAGAAATGCCCGGTGAAGAAGGTTACCCTGCATACCTCACCAGCCGCCTCGCTCAGTTCTATGAGCGCGCGGGCAAGGTCGTGTGTCTCGGTGCCGACAAGCGTATCGGCGCACTTTCCGCAATCGGCGCGGTTTCTCCCGCCGGCGGCGATATTTCCGAACCCGTAACGCAGGCAACGCTCCGTATCGTCAAGGTGTTCTGGGGTCTTGACTCCGCACTTGCATACAAGCGCCATTTCCCCGCGATCAACTGGCTCAATTCCTATTCGCTTTATAAAAACAAGCTCGCCGCGTGGTACGAAAAGAACGTCGCGACCAACTGGAATGAGCAGACCGCCGAAGCCATGATGCTCCTCCAGCGCGAAAGCGAACTTGAAGAGATTGTCAAGCTCGTCGGTGTCGATGCACTTTCCGATTCCGACGCACTTGTTCTTGAAGTCGCGCGTTCACTCCGCGAGGACTATCTCCAGCAGGACGCGCTGTCCGTTGAGGATGCTTATTCTCCGCTGAAAAAGCAGAACGCACTTCTCGGACTTATTCTGAAGTTCTATCATGTCGCCGACGCCGCAATAAAGAAGGGCGCTCCGCTTGATGAAATTTCGGCGCTTCCCGTGCGCGAACGTATCGGCAGAGCAAAGATGATTCCCGCCGACGAATACGCCGGTGCATATAACGAAATCTCAACCGCCATCGACAGCGAAATCGCCGCTGTCGGCAGCGATGACTGACAGACTGGAGGAACCTAAAAATGGTCAAGGAATATAAGACTATACGCGAAGTCGCAGGTCCTCTTATGCTGGTGGACAAGGTCAGCGGCGTAAAATATAACGAACTCGGCACGATTACCCTTGAAAACGGCGAAAAGCGCCGCTGCAAGGTGCTTGAGCTTGACGGCGACAAGGCACTGCTTCAGCTTTTCGATTCCGCCGCAGGGCTTAACCTTGCAAATTCCTCCGTCAGCTTTACGGGCAGAGGAATAGAGCTTGCCCTCAGTGAGGATATTCTCGGCCGTGTCTTTTCGGGCATGGGCGACCCCATTGACGGCGAAGCACCCATAATTCCCGAAAAGCGCGAGGATATCAACGGTACGCCTATCAACCCTGCTGCCCGCAACTATCCTTCCGAATTTATCCAGACGGGCATTTCGACCATCGACGGTCTGAACACACTGGTAAGAGGTCAGAAGCTGCCAATCTTCTCCTGCTCCGGTCTCCCTCACGCCGAGCTTGCGGCGCAGATTGCACGTCAGGCAAAGGTTTTGAACAGCGAAAGCCGTTTCGCCGTTGTGTTTGCCGCCGTGGGCATCACATTTGAAGAAGCTGATTATTTCATCACCGACTTCAAACGCACGGGCGCAATCGACAGAACGGTAATGTTCATGAACCTCGCGTCCGACCCCGCGATCGAGCGTATTTCCGCACCTCGTATGGCTCTCACCGCCGCCGAATATCTGGCGTTTGAGAAAAATATGCATGTGCTCGTCATCATAACCGATATCACCAACTATGCCGAAGCACTCCGCGAGGTATCCGCCGCGCGTAAGGAGGTTCCCGGCAGACGCGGCTACCCCGGCTATCTTTATACCGACCTTGCTTCCATGTACGAGAGAGCAGGCAGAAAAGAAGGCTCGGACGGCTCCATCACCATGATACCGATTCTCACCATGCCGGAGGACGACAAGACCCACCCGATTCCAGACCTTACAGGATATATTACGGAGGGTCAGATAATCCTTTCCCGTGAGCTTCATAAAAAAGGCATAATGCCCCCTGTTGATGTTCTGCCGTCGCTTTCACGACTCAAAGATAAGGGTATCGGCAAAGATAAGACCCGCGAAGACCACAGCAACACAATGAATCAGCTTTTCGCCTGCTACGCGAGAGGTAAAGAGGCTCAGGAACTTGCCGTAGTCCTCGGCGAAGCCGCACTGTCTCCCATGGACAGACTTTATTCCGAATTTGCAACGCAGTTTGAAAAGGAATACATTAATCAGGGCTTCAACACAAACCGTACCATCGAGGAAACCCTTGACCTCGGCTGGAAGCTTCTGAAGATATTCCCGAAGTCGGAGCTGAAGCGTATCAAGCCTGCTCTCTTCGAAAAATACTGGAAGGAAGACTGACGCCGCATGAACGATTTCAACAGCGCCGAATATGTCGTGACTCAGGCGAAGGAGGGCAAAAACCTCCGCACACGGAGACTGCTTCTCCTGCTGTATATCGTCCTCGGACTCGGCATTTCGGGAACACTTGTGGCGCTGAAGCTCGTTCCTGTCGTCGCAATAGTACCTCTCCTGCTTTGGATACTGGTACATTTTACCTGGCGCAAGGTCAACGTGGAATATAAATACGTCGTGGCGCACAGCCGCGTGGCATTTTCCGAATGCTATTCCTCCGGATCCGATAAGGTAACACTTGACGTACCCGTTTCTGATTTTGAATTCATCGGAAAACTGCCGGAAGCTGAACCGAAAATGAAGGAGTATTCCCCCGCTAAGATATACGACTACCGCGGGAGCGTTTCAAAAACGCCTGCCGCCGTCGGACTTATCGAGCTGTCCGGTGTGAAAACCGCCGTGATGTTCATTTACGACAAGCGCACGGCAGGGCTGTTCAGGCTTTATAACAAGAAAACGGAGCTTTGATATATGGCAATAGCAAACGTCAACCCCACAAGAATGGAGCTGACCCGCCTGAAAAAGCGTCTCAAAACGGCGCGGCGCGGTCACAAGCTGCTCAAGGATAAGCGCGACGAGCTTATGAAGCAGTTCCTTGATGTGGTAAAAGAGAATAAACGTCTGAGACTTCAGGTGGAAGAGGGCGTGACACGTATGTACGGCTCCTTCATCGTTGCATCGGCAAAGCTCGGTGACGCGGCAGTCAGCGAAGCGCTCATGGCGCCAAAGACCTACGGTGTGCTCAGTGTCGGCAGAAAAAACGTCATGTCCGTCAACGTACCGCTCTTCT
>FR892160.1:5428-18559 GCA_000433115.1 Ruminococcus sp. CAG:382 | reverse complement strand
CTGACATCCGTGGCTGTTGCCGCGCGCGACGCATCACTTGCCGGATGCGAATTTTTATACGGCATACCCGGAACGGTCGGCGGCGGTGTTTTTATGAATGCCGGAGCATACGGCGGTGAGATCGCCGACATAATCGAAAACGCGGTCGTTTTCACTCCCGACGGAAAAGTCACAACGCTTTCCAAGGACGATCTTGACCTCGGGTACCGCACAAGCAAGCTGCAAAGCACGAGATACATACTGCTCTCAGCCGCTTTTTCTCTGCAAAGCGGCAATAAAGAAGTTATTTCTTCCGCAATGGACGATCTGATGAACCGCCGCATGACGACTCAGCCGCTTGACAAACCGAGCTGCGGCAGCACATTCAAGCGGCCTGCCGGAAATTTTGCCGGCAAGCTGATCTCCGACTGCGGACTCAAGGGGATGTCCGTAGGCGGCGCACAGGTTTCAGAAAAGCACGCCGGATTCATAGTCAACAGCGGAGGCGCGACCAGCCGCGACATACTTGATCTCGTGCAGCTTGTCAAAAAAACGGTTTTTGAAAAAACCGGTGTTTTACTTGAAGAAGAAATACGCATAATAGGACGTGAATAATGTCATATTCGACCGACCTGAAAACCTATCTGACCGCGATAGAAACAAAAAGGCAATGCTGTCGCGACGCATACGAATGCGGCGTCAATCTCAGACCGTATGAATCGGTATGTGCTCAGGACACGGGCGCGTGGCTGAGAGGCGCGTTTGTCGCCTGCGGCACGATGTCCGATCCGGCAAAGCAATATTACATCTGCTTCCGCACAAAAAGTGAAGCACTGGCACTGATACGCGAAATCCTCGAAAGTGAGGGTATACCTCCATCCGACGGCGTCTGGCGACATCAGCAAATTCTGTACCTGCGTGATTCCTCAAAAATCGAAGATTTCATGGCGCTTATCGGTGCATCCAGATATTCGCTTCAGCTTATGGAACTGAAGGTAATAAAAGGTATGAGTGCCGATGCCAACCGACGCACCAATGCCGACCTTGCAAACTGCTCACGTGCGGCTGACGCTTCCGCAAGACAGGTTGCGGCAATAAAAAAGCTGATAAAGACAAAAAAACTGCAGCTGCTTTCAGCCGAGCTGGTCGAAACTGCCGAAATACGCCTGCAGTATCCGGAAATGTCACTTGACGAGCTCAAAAACATGTTTCCCACACCAATCACAAAATCGGGGCTTAACCACCGTCTGCACCGCCTTACGGAGGAAGCCGACGGGGAGTAACAGAAGAAATGCCCTTCGTTCATCTTCATCTTCACACCGAATACAGCCTGCTTGACGGCGAATGCCGCATATCTACCCTGCCGGAAACCGTAAAAAAGCAGGGTCAGACCGCTGTCGCCATAACCGATCACGGTGCCCTTTACGGCGCTGTTGATTTCTACAAAGCGTGTGTCGCCGAAGGTATAAAACCGATAATCGGATGTGAAACCTATGTCGCACCCGAGGGCGCACATATAAAAACCACGTCTCCGACAAATGCGCCGCATCATCTTGTTCTGCTTGCAAAAAACGAAACGGGATATAAAAACCTCACGAAAATAGTATCAGAAGCATTCATACACGGCTTTTACAACCGTCCGCGGACCGATTTCGAAATGCTCTCGCGTCACAGTGAAGGACTCATCGCACTGTCCGCATGTATTTCCGGAATAATCGCGCGTCCGCTCATGCAGGACAGACCTGATACGGCTCGTGCTCATGCCATGCGTATGAAGGAGATATTCGGAGGCGATTTTTATATTGAAATACAGCGAAACGGCGTAGAACGACAGGAAGAAATCAACCGCAAGCTGATAAAGCTCGCCCGTGAGCTTGACATTCCTATCGTCGCAACCAACGACGTGCATTACACGAAGCGGGAAAACGCACCGACGCAAAAACTGCTCATGGCAATCGGCACAGCCAATTCCTACTACGATTCCGCATTCGGTATGCCGGGAAGCGAATTTTATATCAAATCCGCCGATGAGATGGAAGCGCTTTTTGCCGACATACCGGAAGCTGTCGAAAACACAGTGAAAATCGCCGAAATGTGCGATTTCAGATACGATTTCAGTCATCTTCATCTGCCGCGGTTCGATCCGCCGGCGGGCTTCACTTCCGCCGACTATCTGAAAAAGCTCTCCTTCGACGGGCTTGAAATGTATGTCGGAAAACCTGAAAACAGGACGGAATACGTTTCACGTCTCGAATATGAGCTTTCCGTCATACATTCAATGGGCTTTGACGACTATTTCCTCATAACATGGGATTTTGTCTCGTACGCAAAACGCCGCGGTATATCCGTAGGACCCGGAAGAGGGAGCGCCGTCGGAAGCCTTACGGCGTATTGCCTGAATATCACCGAAGTGGACCCTCTACGGTACGGTCTGCTGTTTGAACGTCTGCTCAATCCGGAACGCGTCAGCATGCCCGATATCGACATCGATTTCTGCGATGAACGCAGAGGTGAGGTTATTTCATATGTAAGCGATAAATACGGCTCCGATCATGTCGCGCAGATCATTACATTCGACACTCTTGCCTGCCGCGCAGCCGTCCGCGATGCCGGACGTGCACTCGATATGAAATATGCTGACGTTGACGCAATCGCAAAGCTCATTCCGCGTGACTTCGGCATAACATTGAAATCCGCTCTCGAACGTTCGCCGGAGCTGAAGGAACGGGCAGAAAACGACCGAAATGTCGGTCAGCTCATCGATTTTGTTTCAAAACTTGAGGGACGTCCCCGCAATTCATCGACACATGCCACCGGAGTTGTGATAACCGACCTCCCTACCACCGATTATGTTCCTCTTTCCGTCAACGACGGCGTTCCCGTGACACAGTTCGGGATGACAACCGTGGCAGAGCTGGGACTTCTGAAAATCGACTTCCTCGGGCTGAGGTATCTCACGATAATCCGTAACGCCGAGGTCTACGCCAGAAAATCAGATCCGGATTTTGACATTGCCGATATACCTCTTGATGACGATGCAACCTATGAGATGCTGTCACGCGGAGACGCGGTAGGTCTTTTTCAGCTTGAAAGCAGCGGTATGCGTTCTCTTCTGCAAAAGCTGAAGCCGCATTGCCTTGAAGATATAATTTCCGTGATCTCGCTTTACCGTCCCGGTCCCGCCGATTCGATCGACACATTCCTCGAAAACCGCCGTGACATGACAAAAGTGAAGTATATATCTCCGCTTTTGAAGCCTATTCTCGACACCACCTGCGGATGCATCATATATCAGGAGCAGGTAATGCAGATATTCCGCGCTCTTGCCGGCTATTCCTACGGCAGAGCGGATATCGTACGCCGCGCAATGGCAAAGAAAAAGCACGTAGAAATGGAAAAAGAACGTGTGACGTTTATTGAAGGCTGCAAAAAAAACGGCATTCCGGCTGACGACGCAAACGCGCTTTTCGACTCGATGTCGTCGTTTGCTTCCTATGCTTTCAACAAAAGCCATGCCGCCGCATATGCCGTCGTTGCATACCGCACGGCATATCTGAAATGTCATTACCCGAAGGAATATATGTGCGCGCTCCTCACATCCGTCGCGGGAAGCGCAACCAAAATAAACGAATATATTTCCGTCTGCCGCGATATGGGCATCGCCGTGCTGCCGCCCGACGTCAACGAAAGCGAAAAGGGCTTTGCGGTTGTGGGCGACCACATAAGATTCGGCCTGATGGCAGTAAAAAACGTCGGCGACGGTTACGCGGAATTCATTGTAAACGAACGCAACGAAAACGGGAAATTCACCGATATGAGTGATTTTCTGCTTCGTACCGCCGACGCCGGCACAAAACAGATGGCATCGGCACTCGTGCTGTGCGGAGCAATGACCTCTCTGGGCGTAAAACGCAAATCGGCAAATGCGGCTCTCGACCGTGCGTTTTCAACACTGTCACAAACGCGGAGCTACCGACGCTCCGATCAACTTTCGCTTGCCGACATAGGCGGAAACGATTTCGCACCGTTTGAAATCGAAATACCCGATATCGGCGAATACGACAAGCCGTCTTTGCTCGAATTCGAAAAGCAATATATGGGCGTCTATTTTTCAGGACATCCGTTGCAGCAGTACTCTCATGATGCAAAAAAGTCAAAATCAATTTTGATAAAAGACTTGTATTCGAGGCTGAAAGACGGTATAATACCTGAGAAAGCATCGGTATCGCTTCTCTGCCGCATAAAACGCAATCGCCCGAAAATGACGAAAAAAAACAGTCTTATGGCATATCTTGAGGTTGAAGATCTTTCGGGTGAAGCTGAGATAGTTGTATTTCCGACGATGCTTGAAAAATACGGTCCGATCCTGAAAGAAGGTACGATCGTCGTGCTTGTGGGAAACGCCTCGCTTGAAGAACCGTTTGACGGTCAGGGCGACGACGTTTTGCGTTTTCTGCTTCAGACCGCACGCATTGCCGAAGACGACAGCCGCTTCGACAACCGCACCGTATATCTCAAAATAACTCCCGAAAATGAGCGTTTTTATAATTTAGCCGTGAAAACGCTGAAAAATCATCCCGGAACGGCGCGTGTGCGCATATACCGTACCGCGACAGGCAAAATCGAAGAAAGCAGACAGATTTTCGTCACCGTTTCGGATACTCTGCTGGAACAGCTTGAAGCCGATCTCGGCAAAGGCTGCGCGGCGGTGAAAGGTTAAGAATGGACAACAACAGGAAACCCGAAAGCAAACAGAAAAAGCCCCTGCTCGGCAACGTTGAATTCAAAGCACGCGCAAAAAAGGCAGGCAGGATCAGCGCGTTGATTGCCAAAAGCACACTTTGGTACCCTCTTAAGGTGCTGCTTCTCGTACTCTGCAAGCTTCTTGCCTGGACAGTAGAAATATTCCTTACTGTAATACTCGTCGTAATAATCACCGGCGTGGTGGTATGCTGCGCCTTTTCGCTGTATATACAAAACTACATCGATCCGAACTACGAAGGGCTTGACAACCTCAAATTCGACAGCGACCTCAACACGACGATGTATTACGTTGACGATTCCGGAAATGAGGTGCTTCTTCCCGACGACACCCTGCACGGAAGCGAAAACAGACTTTGGGTCGACTACAAGGATATTCCGCAGAACCTGATCGACGCAGTCATATGCATTGAGGACAAGCGCTTTTACGAACACAAGGGCGTTGACATAAAACGTACTGTCGGCGCGATACTCAACTTCTTTCTGCCCGGCGGCGGTCAGTACGGCGGTTCAACACTGACGCAGCAGCTCATCAAGAATGCCTCCGGCGACAATGAAACAACGATACAGCGCAAAGTACAGGAGATATTCCGCGCCCTCAATGTTGAGACCAAGTATTCAAAAACTCAGATAATCGAAATGTATCTGAACATTGTTTATCTGTCGCAGAACAGTAACGGCGTTCAGGCGGCTGCTGACGCCTATTTCGGAAAAGACGTTTCGGAGCTTTCGCTCGTCGAATGCGCCGCTATCGCATCCATACCGAAATATCCGACGTATTACGACCCGCTCCGCAACCCCGACAACAACCTGAAGCGCCGCAACCTCATCCTGAAAGAAATGCTGGCGCAGGAAGCGATATCTCAAGAGGAATTCGACGCGGCGTACAACGTCCCGCTCTATCTCAGCCAGAACCGCAAAAACGACACTTCTTCAAGCGAAAGCAACATTCATTCGTACTATATCGACGCCGTCATCGATGATGTTATAGCCGAATTCATTGAACGCTATGGCATAGATAAAACAACAGCCAGCCGCAAGGTGTATTCAGGCGGTCTCACGATAATCACAAACCTTGACCCCGTCATTCAGTCGGCTATGGAAGAGGTATTCTGCGATGACAGCTGTTTTCCCGAAACAAGCGGCATAAAACCTCAGGCGGCAATGGTCGTCTCGGATGCCGACGGTAATATACGCGGCATCGTAGGCGGCAGAGGCGAAAAACTTATAAGCCGCGGACTGAACCGCGCAACGATGTCAAAGCGCCAGTGCGGTTCATCGATAAAGCCGTTGTCCATATATGCTCTTGCCCTCGAAAAAGGACTGATAACCTACGGCTCAGCGCTCAACGACACGCCTACCGAATTCAACGAAAAGGAAAAGACATATTGGCCGGGCAACACGCCCGCCGGCTTCAACGGACTTGTCTCCACCGTCTTCGCGGTGCAGAAATCGCTCAACACCACTGCAGTACGTCTCGCACAGCAGATCGGTGTTAACGAATGCTTTGAATTCCTGACAACCAAACTGGGCTTCACAACCCTCGTTGAATCAAAATCATACGGCGGAACCGTAAAAACCGATATCGCCGTTTCACCGATGGCGCTCGGTTCGTTTACCGAAGGTGTCACCGTCCGTGAGGTAACGCAGGGCTATACCATGTTTATCAACGACGGTGCCGTTGCCAAGGGCAAAACCTTCTCCATGGTGCGTGATTCCAACGGCGCGATACTGATCGATAACCGCGAAAGCGAAGAAACTCAGGCAATCTCAGAACAAAATGCATTTATCATGACGCAGATACTCAAAAGCGTCATCAGCTCACCCACCGGCACCGGTTACTCTGCCTTCAGCACCTACCGTACGTTCGACAAGGATGTTGAAGTCGGCGGTAAAACCGGTTCCACGAATGATGACCGCGACCGTTATTTCGTCGGTCTGACTCCTGATTATGTCGCAGCTGTATGGTTTGGCTACGACAGCAACAAATCTCTTTCCAAGATGTCGTATAACCCTGCGACCAGACTCTGGATCGAGGTCATGAACCGCGTCTACGGCAAAATGAAAACAAACGGCAAGAGCTATCAGCGCACCTTTGTACAGCCCTATGACATAGTGAAGGTCGAATACTGCACGCTCAGCGGCGCACTTGCAACAGACGCCTGTCGTCATGATATCGAAACCTATCTCGGCGGAAAATCGAAGGTGGAGGTCGGTTATTTCACCCGTGAAAACGCACCCAGAGACTACTGTACGACTCACGTCATGGTCAAGTGGGACAAAGCGACACAGGCAATCTGCCTCGATGGCTGTGCCTGCCCGTCGGCTTCCCTTGTCGATGTTGCATTCCGCAAAATCGAACCGCGTGTGTTCCGCACCAACCTTTATGTTGCGGACAGCCAATACACCTATATCGACCCCTCGCTTCTGCCCCGCAATTATCTCATGCCGTCCTCGCCAAACGTTCCGTTCTTCTGGAACTATTACGACGAACAAACATGGCCCGGCAGAACATACGGGGCGACAACACCGTATAACCGTGTATGTTCAGAGCATTACAATAAGCTCCCAGACGACGAAAATTCCGCCGTGAATGAGGGGCTGGAATAAGAAAGCGATGGAAATCAACTTGGAACAGGCAAAAACATCACAGTGCGATACAAGTGTGCCCGCCGAGCAGGAAAAGCTCATATCACTCGCACTGCTCGCGGGTAGCTATATGCTGAAAAACGGCGGCGAAACATACCGTGCGGAGGAATGCACACGACGCATACTCATGGCGGGGAACGCCGACGAGATCGAGATATTCGCCATACCGACCTCAATGATTATCACGGTGAAAATCGGCGGTCATTATCACACCCGCTCCGCCTCCGTCAAAAAGCGCGATATAGATATCGATATGATCGACCGCGTCAACACCGTATCGCGCAGTATTTACGAAGGCACCATGTCGGTGAACGCGGCGTTTGAGTACCTTTCGCCGGAAAAGCGCAAAAAGACAAGCCCGTATATGCTCGGTATCTATTCCTCCGTCTCATCTGCCGCCTTCACACTTCTGTTCGGCGGTATGCCGCGCGATATGATATTCGCCTTTTTCGCCGCGATTGTCACAAACGTATCTCTGAAATTTTTCCAGAAAACAACGGGCTACACCTTTCTTTCGGCGCTTTTCGGAAGCATTGTGATGGCTTCCCTTTCGCGCGTGGCATGCCTGATTGTTCCCGAGATTTCTCTGTCCTCGGTGATAACCGGCGGGATCATACCGATGGTTCCGGGTCTCGCCATGACAAACGCCGTCCGTGACACCATAAACGGTGACCTCGTGTCCGGCTCTTCAAAGGCGATCGAGGCTCTGCTCCAGGCGGTTGCAATTGCAGTCGGCGTCAGTATCGTGCTTGCGATATAGGAGGCAGGAAATGGATTTTATCACCTCGCTGTTTGAAAGCCCGTATTTCTGCGCACTCTTCGCATTCCCCGGGTCGATCCTCTTTGCAATGAGCCTTAAGGCGCCGAAGCGTTCGCTCCTCATGTCCGGCATCGGCGGCTTTGTCGGTCAGTTCATCTATGTTCTGTTCTGCAGCTTCACAAGCATTTATCTTTCTGTTTTCATCGCGACTTTCATAGCGTGTCTGCTCTCAGAAATCAGCTCACGCATATTCAAAATACCGTCAACCGTCGTCACATATCCCGCACTTGTGCCGCTCGTACCGGGGCTTATGCTCTATAACGCAATGCTTGCGTTTTCAAGAAGCGAAATCGAAAAGGGCGGGCTTGAGCTTGTCAGCGCGATAATTTACACCGGCTGTATGGCTGTTGCCATAACGCTTTCATCCGTCATAGCAAGACGCTTCCTTTCACCGCTGTTCAAAAAAATTTCTTCCGGAAAGGCAAATTCATGAAATTTTCAATAAACTTTGACTCTACTCCGCTTCCGGACAAGCACCGCGCGGAACTGATTAAAAATGCAGGCTTTAACAACGTTTTTTTATGGTGGAGCCGCACTGACGGTATGAATTTTGACCGTGTGGATACCGTGCGTAATGCAAACCTCGGAATAGAAACGGCTCATACCGATTTTTGGGGCATTAACAATATCTGGCTTGACAACCTTGAGGGCAAGGAGCATTTCGATTATTATCTCCGTGCCATTCCCGAAGCAAGAGAAGCAGGTATTCCGACATTGATAATCCATCTTTCAAGCGGTAACACTCCCCCAGCCGTGAACGAGCTCGGGCTTGACCGTTTCCATCGCATGATAGCCTGTGCCGAGGACAACGGAATAATTCTCGCTTTCGAAAACCTGCGCATTGTGTCATACCTCGACACGCTGCTTGCTTCAACTGATTCTCCATACGCGAAATTCTGCTTTGACGTGGGTCATGAAAACATATATAACGGCGGAAAAGGCGTGTTTGAAAAGCACAGCGACCGCATCGCCGCATTCCATATACATGATAATCACGCCACTTCAGACGAACATCTTCTTCCGTTTGACGGTAATATTGACTGGAAACGTATCATGAAACGCATTTCCGGTTGTTTTGACAGACTTCCCTTCACCGTCGAAGCATATTCCGCCGATCATTACGACCCGGATAGTTTCTATAACCTCGCGATGGAGCGTGCAAAGGCAGTTGCATCGCTGATAGACTGAAACAACACCACACGAAAAACAGCGTTTCCGCCGTAATAAATGGCAGAAACGCTGTTTTTGACATTATGCTTTCTTTTCCGGTCTGCGCTTTTCAGGAATACATTCCGTTGACTGACATATAATCATATATCATTTTCCCGTGTTCCTGCTCTTCCTTCTGAATATGGTTCAGTGCGTTGCGCGCATTTTCATCGTTAAACTCAAAGATACACGTGTCGTAAAGATGTGACGCGTGCTTTTCTGTTGCAAGCACATCACTGCAAAGATAGCAGTCTGACTGCTTCTCGGGGCAATCTGACGAGTATTTAGCCGTGAACGTCGGTTTTGTACTCCCACCGTTGCCTGTCTGCGGCACAGTACCGCCGTCCATTTGCGTCACAGTGTCAAGATGGCGTTGTTCGATCTGTGCGATCTCGCTGAACAGATTTTTAAGCTGCGGATCGGATGCCGCATCGGCGTGCTTCTTGTATTTGTCAACACACAGCTTTTCCTGATCCTTAAGATCCTTCAGAAGGTCTTTTTCTTTTTGTGTCAATGTCATAATAAAATCACCTCACAGCTATTATTGCCGTGAGGTGAGCAATTAAAACATATAATTGTAAAAAGCAGGGTGCAAATACCATTTTCCGCCGCATTTCACGACAACAAAGACCGCATCGGACGCGCTGCCGGTTTTTTTCCCCGAAATCGCAATTCTGCCCGAAATCTCGGCAGTATCTTCGATAGAATCAAGGTCAATACGGTATTTCAGCGTAAAAATGTCCTTGTATTCCGCGAACATATCGGGTCTGTCCGCCATTTTGATGTGCCTGACCGACGCATTCGTAAACGTCACCGAAATGTTCCTGCCGTAGTTGTCCTCGTTGGCAGCCATCGCGGCCTCCAGCCGTGAAGCAACGTATTTGTTGTAATCGGTACAGCTTCCCAACTCCAGTTCCTGTGCCTCCATAGCCGCGTCATACTCGGGCAGAAATGCCGAGCGCCAAAGCGTTGCGTCCCGCTTCAGCACGCCGTCAATGAGCGTCTGCACCGGCAATGCTTCCGGCGCGGTAATTTCGTTTCCGATACCGTCACTGCTGCACGAGCAAAGCAGAAAAACTACCGCAAGCATAAACAACATCAGCCGTTTCATTCAGCGCTCTCCTTGTTCAGCCTGAGCTGTTGATATTCCTCAAACGTAATAACTATCTTACGCTTTTTGGTCTGAGTGTCGAACTTTCCGACGTAGCCTCGCGCCTCCATCATATCGATCATTTTCTGCGCACGCGAATACCCTACGGAAAGCCGACGCTGCAACAGCGAGGTGGACATTGTTTCGAATTCAAACGCAACACCGATCGCATCGAGGAACAACGGATCTTCCTTTTCCTCACCGCCGCCGGCAGCAGCTGCTTCCTCCTTGGCACGCTGCGAGGGTTTGAGACCGCAGAGCTTGGCTTCCGCCTCGATCTGTTTGATGACCTCTTCATCGTATGTCGCCTTGGCGGCGTTCCGTACAAATGTACAGACAGCCGTGACCTCCGTCGTATCGACAAACGAACCCTGAACACGTATCGGCTTGAGTGCTTTAACGGGAGCAAAGAGCATGTCGCCCTTACCGCAGAGCTTTTCGGCTCCCGCAGTATCGATTATGGTACGCGAATCGAACGATTATGGTACGCGAATCGATCTGCGACTGGACTGTAAACGCGATACGTGACGGAACATTTGCCTTGATGAGACCGGTAATGACATCGACCGTAGGACGCTGAGTACCGATAATCAGGTATATACCTGCGGCGCGCGCTTTCTGCGCCAGACGGCATATCGACGTCTCGACTTCATCCGGGGCTGACATGATAAGATCAGCAAGCTCATCGATAACTATGACAATATACGGCAGCTTATCTCTTTCAGGATCGCCCTCAATCATCGCATTGTATTCGTTGAGAGTGCGTGCGCCGCCGACCTCCTGCATGAGTGTATAGCGTTTTTCCATTTCAACAACAGCCCAGTTGAGCGAGCCGGCCGCTTTTCTCGGCTCCGTAACAACGGGTACCGAAAGATGCGGGATATCATTATACATCGCAAGTTCGATCTTCTTCGGGTCAATCAGTATGAGCTTGACCTCGTCGGGCTTTGCGCGGTAAAGGAGTGACATTATGATGCTGTTGATACACACCGATTTACCCATACCGGTAGCCCCCGCGATAAGGAGATGAGGCATATCGGGTATGTCAAAATAAACCGGATTGCCGCCGACATCCACACCGAGACAGGCAAACAGCTTTGACTTGTTGTCGCGGAACAGCGGGTTGTCAATAAGAGTACGAAGCCGGACGATTCCCGGTTTTTTGTTCGGTATTTCAATGCCGATTGCCGATTTTCCCGGTATATTCGTCTCGATTCTGATGTTCGTCGCAGCCATACGCATACGTATATCGTCGGCAAGATTTGCAATCTTGTTGACGCGCACACCGGCGTCGGGAAGCACCTCGTAGCGCGTTACCGTAGGTCCGCGGCTCGTTGAAACAAGCTTTGCTTTGACACCATAGCTGTCCAGCACGGTTATCAGTTTTTTGCCGGTTTCGATTATTATCTCGTAACTTTCCTCGTTGTTTTCTTCGTTATCTTCCTGAAGCAGTGATACCGGCGGGAAAACATATGGTTGCTCATCGCTTATCTGCATATCCTGCGTAACCGCTTCAAGTACCCCGTCGTCACGGCGCGTCAGCTCCTCCGTCGGGACGTCGGGCTTATATTCGGGTTCGGGTCTGACATATGTGTCGCCGGGCATTTCAAACGGCGGCTTGTCATCATCCGTTTTCTGCGGAACCGAAACCGCGGCAGCACCAGAGACTACGCCAACGGCAGATGCAGCGCCGGTTTCGGCGGCAACGTTCGCTTTCGTTATCTCCGTTTCCGCAACCTCGTCAAATACTGCGGCAGGAGCGGGAATCTTCTGTTCTCCGTCTTCCTCAAAGATCTTGCGATAATCCTCCGTCGGGTCAGCCGACTCTTTCGGTCCGATCTCCTCCTTCGGCTTTGCCTGAGGCTGTTCAAACGGATTGTCACGATTTATTTCATTGTTTTTGACCGATTTTTCCGCACTGCGAATGCCTTCTCCGGCGTATACGACGTCATCCGGCACAGTATAATCAGTGCGTCCCTTCGAAGAGGTAGCATTTTCATGCTTTACAGGTTCGGGGCGTATAGGCTTTGCGGGCTTTGCAGGCAAAGACTCGGGTTCTCCGACACCTTCATCCTCTTCTACGTATTCCGCTTTCGGTGCCCTGAACAGATCGACAATATAACGAAGCACCTTGCGGGGAGTGGAGCCGAACAGGAATATAAACAGAACTGCCGCCATAAGCACCGACAGAATCACCGACGCGACATGGCCTATGAGCTTCTGCAAGCCTATACCGAGCGTACTTCCCACAGCGCCTGCGCCCTTGAGTTGTTTTCCCTGTTCATAAAGCCCGGAGAGAAATCCCGTGCCTTCCGTCGCGGTCGTCGCCGGATCAAAGAGATGGATGATCACAAGCAGTGCAAGAAAGCTACCAACCGCAAACCCTATCTTTGCGTTTGCCACACCGTTTCTTTCATCACGCCTGCGAAAAATCGCAAGGTATATCATATAAAACGGTACAAGATAACCTCCGGCACCGAAAAGTCCAAGCATGAGGTTTTTGATAAACGGTCCGATTATTCCGGTATCGGGCAGGAAGAACGTTATGACGATAAAAAGCGCG
>FR892160.1:0-5387 GCA_000433115.1 Ruminococcus sp. CAG:382 | reverse complement strand
TACGGCGCAATACCGAGCGGTTTTCGTTTTTCACGTACATCAATCACAGTCTGCTCGGCTTTCCCGGCTGCAGACTTCGCCTTTCCCGCGGATTTTGCGGAAGAATTATTTTTTTTCGCAGCGGATTTGCCGCCGGTCGTCTTTTTTTCTTTTTCCGAATTGTTTTTCTTTGCAGTTGTTTTCAAATATGTTCAGACGTCCTTTCGTTGGAATTGCTATGCCACGACACAGTAAATTATCGCCGCCAGACCGACAGCTATACAGTAAACCGAGAAAACCGAAAGCTTCTTTGCGCTTGATATGTACTGAAGAAGTTTTATTGCCGCAAATCCGGACAACGCCGCCGCCAGCACACCGCAAAGATACGGGAGCGCATTTGCGGAGAATGACGGGTCGCCGATAAGTTCGGGAAGCTTCAGGATATTTGCGCCGAGTATGGCAGGAATGGAAAGCAGAAATGAGAACCGCACCGCATCTTTTTTGGGAAAGCCCGCAAACAGACCGCCGGTTATCGTCGAACCTGAGCGTGAAATTCCGGGCATTACCGCAATAAGCTGAATAAGTCCGACAAACAGCGCCTGACGCCAGTTGCCCTTTTCAAGCGGTCGGTTGCCGACGGCAATTTTGTCCGACATCCAGAGCATAAAGCCGTTGAATATGAGGAATATGCCGATAAGCCAGCTCATACCCGAAAGCGCTTCGACCTTGCTTTCAAGCACCGCGCCGACGACAAGCGGCAAAGTCGCGATGATCAGCATGACAAGAACACGCTCTCCGCCCGTAAGTCCGTCTTTGATATGTCCGGTAAACAGTTTTTTCAGAAGTGAGAAAAAGCCCTTGATAAGCTCCCATACATCCTTGTGATAAGCAATGATTACCGCCGCAAGCGTGCCGAGATGCAGTAAAACGGTGAATGCGATGCTGCTTTCAATATCGGTGCCGAAAATGTTCTGAAGCAGTGAAAGATGCCCCGAGCTTGAGATCGGCAAAAATTCCGTAAGTCCCTGCACGATACCGTACAATACGGCGGTGATGATGTTCATAAGAGTTCTCCTTTGATGGTTTCAGCAGAAGACCGACGTGCGAGCCTTCTGCTGTTTGAAAATTGATGCTATTCTGATGCGTTATTTTCTGAAATATTCGAGCGTTTCCTCAAGCTGTGCCTGAGCCGCGTCCGCAATGGCGTCGAAGCGCGACGCAAAGTTGGTGTTTATGTTCATGAACTCCCAAAGAATGCCGCCCCAGTTGAATACTGAGCCGAGATCGAAGCAGCGGGAGTCAAAAATGATATCCAGCATCGCCTCATCCTCCTCGTCGCGGACGTACATGCTCTTCATACATTTATCGTAGTAAACGGGAGTAACCTTGTTCTTGCTTTCCGCACCCAGCGCCTCGATAATAAGCCCCAAATCGTCATAATCGTCGGTGGTGGCTGGAATGCCGAGGCAGGACATGTTATGTATGGAAACGGAATGATAATAATTGTCCTGCTCCGCCGTATACTTGGGAATCGGAAGAACACCGAAATTGAAATCAATCGTGCGGAAGCCGACCATATTGATAAGTCCGCCCATGTAAAACAGCTCCCTGCCATCGCGGAACGCCTTGATTATGGTTTCCTCCCACGGGTTGCTGTATTTGCCCGAAAAACGGTTTGCAACCAGTACGTTGTCGTTGTCGGAATAGAACGTCATTATTTTGTCCATGACAGTATACATTCCGTCGTTCTGAAAATCGAGATACGGAACGTCATTTTCGTCTTTCTGGGCAATCTTGCGCCCCGATGCAAGCATATGCACAAAAGCGTTGTATGATTCCGTGCCGAGCCCCCATGTATCAAATTCGCTCATACCGTCAACGCCGTCGGTATCGCTCGATACCATGCGAACGATCTGGGCAAATTTGTCGAATGTCCATTCGTTGTTTTCCACAAGACTGTAAAAATTTACGTCGGGAATCACCTTGGCGGCAAGCTCCTTGTTGTAATAAATTACCCATGTGCCGTCGTTGTCGTAGGTGTTGATGTCACCGCAGATGAAATACAGCTTTTTGCAGATGGAAAGGTCGCGCACCGCGTTCTGATCCCACCAAGGATTTGAAAGATCTATCGAATCAATGGACGCAATATCGGCGTACATATCCTCCGCGATGATGGTGTACATGAAGCCGTATGCGTCGAAAACCATATCGTAATGCGGTTCGCCCGTAAGCACGCAGCTTTTAACGATGTTATTGAAATCACCCTGAGAGGCGGAGGAAAGCTCACCCGTGATGGTACAGTTGTATCTGTCCTCGATTTCCCTGCGGACACGGTATTTTTCTATATCCACCATATCGGCGGTCTGTTCATCAAAGTCGGGACGCTGTATAACCTCGCCGTTGAAGCCGAGAATGGAAGCGGAGCCGGCGCCGAATTCGCGGCAGAGAACACGGAATTCGCGATTGTCCATATCTCTGACGGGAAGGTTCCAGCCGTAAGGCTTGTTTCCATCCTCCGATGCCTCGGACGACTCATCGGAAACGGAGCCGGACACGGCGGCAGATTCGTTTTCTTGATTTTTGGATTCGTTGCCTACGCCGTCTCCGTTGTTACAGGCGGTAAGAAAGGGAAAAGACATAATGAGCGCGATAAGCGCACAGACGCATTTTTTCATGGTGTTCTACCTCACATTTTATTTGTATCTACAATTATACAATGTAATCACCTGTTTGTCAACCGAAAAATATTTTCTCACTAAAATACGTCATATCACGCGCCGCAACTGATTTCATCAGCCGCCGCAAGCTTTTACGGCACTTTTGTGTCACTGAAAGTTAGCATAAAATTCATTTGACAAAACAGAAGCTTTGATATATAATGTGGTATACATGAAGATACATGAATAACCGTTTTGGAGGTATGCCAATGTCATCCGCCTTCAGGAATTTCATATTGACCCTCGTGCTGATGCTCGTTGTGCTCGGCTTCGCTGCCTGGAAGCTTATTCCGAAGCTTGAGGATGCGGTTCTGAAACCGATATTCAACGAAACGAGCGACGGCGCCGAAACCTCCGACAGCGAGGCATCCGCGAACATAAGCGATATCTCCGCAGGCGAAACCGAGGTATCGAATCCGACCGTTCCCGTTGAGGACACGGTGTTCGATTGCCTCTTCATAACAAAAAATGATGCAAATGATGTTTGTTCAGCAGTATATGTATACGCTTCGAAACAGTCCGGCTCGTACGTTCTCTGCTCCTTCCCCGTGGATATGAACCTTGACAACAGTGGCAGAAACGTCCCGCTTTACGATCTTCTCGGCGCTCAGACCACCGATTACGACGTTAAAAAACTGTCCGCTCTCGTCGGTCACGACGTCGGATATTACGCAGTCGCGAAAACCTCTACGGTCGTCGGGCTTGCCTCTCTCAAAAACGACCTCACCGTGACGCTTCCGTATGACGTGAAATTTCTGAATCCCGATTTTTCCGTAATCCCCGAATCACAGCGCTCCGACGAACATTACATAACCGTAAATGCCGGAAAGGTCACGCTGACCGAAACAAACGCAGCGGGGATTTTCAATTCACAGCAATCGGAGGATGCAAAAGACTATCGCTTCCAACGCTCGATGGGTAACGCACTCATAAAGCAAATATGCTCGGATACGAAATTCACAACAGACCTCGTCGCTCAGAAAAAGCTCTTCGACCTGTTTGACACAAATATGTCGTACAGCGAATTTTCCGAGCTTTCGCGCCTGATCTTCTCATACGCAACCGCAAAGCAGACAACGATCGATTACCCTATGGTACAGGATTATTCGGACGACAATGTAAGTATTCCCGACTGGGCAAAGGGCATCTCGTTAATAGACCAATCCATCGCATAAAAGGAATTCCAAGCAAATGAAAAACGACACAAAATGCCTTAAAACAGGCTATATCTCAGGCAACGGCGAGCCTCTCGCCCTTCCCATCTATCAATCAACGACATATACCTATGACTCCACCGACGATATCGGCAAGCTGTTTGATCTTGCCGCCGACGGTCATATGTATTCACGTATATCGAATCCCACCGTCGCATACTATGAGCAAAAGCTTGCCGCCCTCGAAGGAGGCATCGGTGCTGTATGCACGACCAGCGGACAAGCCGCTTCTTTCCTGTCGTTGTTCAATATCTGCACAGCGGGACAGCATTTCATTGCCTGTGCAAAGATTTACGGCGGCACATACAACCTTTTCAATGTTACAATGCGCCGTATGGGGATTGACTGCACTTTTATCGATCAGGATGCCTCCGAAGATGAAATCCAGAAGGCGTTCCGCCCCAACACGCGTGCCGTATTCGGCGAATCCCTCGCAAACCCTGCCCTTTCAGTGCTTGACATTGAAAAGCTGGCACGAATCGCCCATAAAAACGGCGTACCTCTCATCGTTGACAACACCTTCCCGACACCGATTTTCTGCAATCCCATACGCTTCGGGGCTGATATCGTCGTACATTCCACAACAAAATACCTTGACGGTCACGCCACCTGCGTCGGCGGCGTCGTGATCGATTCGGGAAATTTCGTCTGGGACAAGAACAGATACCCTGAGCTGACAACCCCCGATGAATCATATCATGGTCTGACATACACCGAAAGCTTCGGCAAAGCCGCATATATAACAAAGCTCCGCGTACAGCTCATCCGCGACCTCGGTATGTACCCCGCCGCCTTTTCGGCATTTCTCACCGACCTCGGCACACAGACTCTCGGAGTCCGCATGGAGCGCCACGCAAAAAATGCTTTGACCGTCGCTAAATATCTTGAAAAACGCCCTGAAATAGAGCGAGTGAATTACCCCGGTCTCGAAAGCGACCCATATCATGAGCTTGCAATGAAATATATGCCGGACGGACAGAGCGGTGTTATGAGCATCGTGTTCAAAGGCGGTAGAAACGCGGCAGTGAAATTCATGGACAGCCTTAAAATGGCAAACAACATTGTCCATGTCGCCGATGTGCGCACGAGCGTGCTTCATCCTGCCAGCGCGACACACCGCCAGCTTTCCGACAGCCAACTTATTGACGCGGGAATCAGCCCCGGTCTGGTCCGCCTTTCTGTCGGCATTGAGGATGTTTCCGACATACTTGCCGATATCGAACAGGCTCTTTCAAATATTTAAGGTTATTAGCCAAATAATAACATATACAATCTCACACAGGAGGAACCAACTATGGCATACGCAATTCAGAATGATGTTTGCATCGGCTGCGGCACTTGCGAAGCTGAATGTCCCGCAGGCGCTATTTCTGTCGGCGATGACGGAAAATACGTAATCGACGCAGGTCTCTGCGCTGACTGCGGCGCTTGCGCAGGTGTCTGCCCCGTAGACGCACCCAAGCCCGAATAAAAAATC
>FR892159.1 GCA_000433115.1 Ruminococcus sp. CAG:382 | reverse complement strand
CATTGTCCGCGCTGCCCTCTCTCGGAGAGCTCAGTTATTCTACCACATCAACCTTCAATTGTCAAGGGGTTTTTTCAACTTTTTTTGAGTTTTTTATCGAGAAACCGCAAAGCTCTTGATTTTACTTGATATTCGAGTGAAAAAATCCTTTCCGTCCCCTCCCAAAGGGTCAAAATCGGTCATTATTATGACAATATATGGTTTTTTCGCGTATACAATTCCTGCATCATGCAACGCCTTATATCTCCCGGACATATACCCCGACTTATGCGCCGAAGCAATACCGCCTAGACCTGATGGAATCAAATACGTATATGATGTATTAACCATAGCATCCGTCAAAATCGCCGCGGAATTGTTTTGCGAGGAAAAATCATAGATATCGCGTATCAGCTTTCCGGCGTCATCGGCACAAAGATCTCCCCATACATCAGCGGCGCTCATTCGGAGAGAGACTCCGAGTTTTTCACAGTATCCGTTGAAGCCGTCAAAGCCGAAGCGATCATACAGCATTTTATACGCCGTATTGTCGCTGTACCTCAATACATAATCGATAAGCTGCGCCACCGTATATTCGGTACCGGCAGCAGCATTTTTAAGTATACCGCTGCCCTTCTGTTTCTGATATGCTTTCAACGTCAGCGTTTCTTCCGAATTTTCGCCGTTTGCGGTCAGATATTTCACGTAAGGCGCCATCGTTACGCCTCCCGCTTTATACGTTCTTGCACCGTCATATGAAAAAGAATTGCCGGTTGCAATATCTTCATAATAAATGCTGATATGAGCATCTGCGGAATCAACTATGTCGGTAAGCTCAGATACGATATCCGAAATCTCCTCTTCGGAAAAGCCGTTGACCATAAACTTTTTATATGAATATCGTTCCAGCGGCTCGGAGACCTCCACGGAGGCTTCTTCCGACAATTCGTTCTCTCCCAATGAAAACTCGCCGGAAGATAATTCGTCATGCGAAAAGGGCTTAGATTCCTCTTTTTCGGGCTTGCTCAGCTCATAGAACCGCGAATTGCTTTCATCAATCGTATCTTCACCGCTGTGTGACGCAATCACAGGAACAGACGTTTCCTCAAAGCCGAAAATCGAGCACGATGACAGCGACATTGCCGCCAATGTCAGCATGACGGCGACAGAAAGTTTTCCCATCCGGAACACCTCTGAAATCAAAGCATTACAACAGCGGAATCGGATACGCTCCGACACGCCGCTTTTTATAATATAACACACTTCCTTGTCTTTTTCAACAGTTTATACGCATTTTTTTTGATTTTTTTAGCAAAAAAACATTGACAACAGGTGCGGAAGGATATATAATTTTAAATCAAAGCTTATCAAACGGAGGTGTTCTGTCATGCCGGCAAAGCTGGTGCCGATGGGAATTGTTCTGCAGAGACTCGATGCAGTCGCGAGTCAGCTGCCCGAAACATATGAATATGAAGGTCTTTCATCATATAATGACACTCCGCTTGACGGCATTTACGACGAGCCGGAGGCAGTTGCATTGCAACACGAGTATTATGACTGGATACTCTGCCAAAAGCCGAACGGAATATACACGGTAAAACCGGAAGCCTTTTATACGCCTGTATTTCTGAGAAGATATCTCAGCCTGTGCGCCGATCTGTGTCTTCAGGTGAGATGCCTTTTCGTTGAATATGACGGTGCGGAGCCGCTCTGGAGGTTTGAGCTTCCGGAGATACGTGCCGTAGGCTACGAAGTATGTCAGACTCCGCGTTCGCTTGCGATAGCCCGTAGTCTTGACCGCCAGTGTTTTTCAAAGTACCGGCATATGCTGAATCATCTCGGGCTGTTTGATACGCTCGAAACGGCATCGTCATTCAGAGACGCATATATACGCGAATATGAAGCAACAGCCGCATTCTTCCGAAGTGACCAGCTCGAACCGCCGGATATTCACATATGCCGCCTTTACAATATTGAAGCGTTCCCCGACGGAACCTTCTGATTCAATTGAGCGCGCAGGTTGCGGCAAGCAGTTTAGCTCGGTCGGAAAGCGATGAGATACGCGCATATTCATCTGGTGTGTGGCAATAATTTCCCGTTGTTCCGAGACCGCAAACCGTCGGAACCCCGGCAAGCTGTGTATACGCAGAATCC
>FR892158.1:9512-9618 GCA_000433115.1 Ruminococcus sp. CAG:382 | reverse complement strand
TTTTCCGCGCAGGAGACAATTCCTGCCGCAACGTCCCGCACATCCACAAAGTCATAGCCACCCCTGACAGCAATCGGCAGCTACCCCGCAAGGAAGGACAGGAGCA
>FR892158.1:3047-9394 GCA_000433115.1 Ruminococcus sp. CAG:382 | reverse complement strand
TTTGCCGCATCAAGAACTGCGTGTGTCGCCATAGCTTTGCTTTTGGCGTAATCTCCGACGAGCCTGTTCGGATCAAATGCATCGGTTTCAGCGTCAATTTCGATAAGAGAAGTCTTTGCCGCATCAAGAACTGCGTGTGTTGCCATCGCTTTGCTTTTGGCGTAATCGCCGACGAGCCCGTTCGGATCAAACGCATCGGTTTCAGCGTCAATTTCGACGCCCTTCGGTTTTTCCGCAAGTGCGTGCACCGAACTGACGTAAACCAGCTTCCCGACTCCGTGAGAAATGCAGGCGTCGATGATATTTTTCGTGCCGCCGACATTGACATTGTAAAGCTGCTCTCCTGGGCGGCTGGCGACTGAAACTATACCTGCGCAGTGTATCACGCAACTTTGCCCGTCCGCACCCTCAAGAAACGAATCAAGCGACGATGGATCACAGACATTGCCAACGCGAATGTGTATGCCGTCCGGCAGATCGGCGGTGAGCAGGTCATCTTTCATAACCAGAGCATAGATATCTGTGACTTTTGTAAGAAGCAGCCCAACGACCGCTCTGCCGAGAAAGCCTGTCGCTCCCGTAATAAAGTATTTTGTATACATTTTTTACCATCCCTTTTCAAGATAAGTGTTGAATATCTTTCACAATTATAGTATAATGAAAATACGGACAAACAGCAACCGTCAGCTTTTGAGAAACTGAAATATATCCGACAGAAGAGAGCACGGTGTTGCTTATCTTTGCAAATATTTTTATGAATGGAGCTTCTGCATGAAAAAAAACGACGCCCGGGTGCGCTATACGCAGAAGGTGCTGAAGGACAGCCTTTTGCAACTGCTTGAAAAAAAGCCGATAAATAAAATTACGGTCAAGGAGGTCTGCGAGCTTGCAGAACTGAACCGCGCGACATTCTACGCACATTATACGGATTGCCTTGATCTGCTTGAGAGCATAGAAAATGAAATGCTTGGGGGCTTTGAGGAATCGCTGAAATATATCCGGTCGCTTGATGTTACATCGCTGATGAGCGCCATATATGAGGTGATAGAGCGCAACGATAATGCCTGTCGTGTACTGGTGTTTCACGGATGTGACCATAAAATCCTCGGCAAAATGATGGATATTGCGCGAGAAAAAAGCATCGACTATTGGCGCGGAGAGTTGAAGCGTGCCACCGAGGCAGAGCTGGATATGCTCTATATCCATCTTTCAAACGGGTTGCTTCATGTTGTGGTGGACGGTTACGGCAAATACAGCCGCGAGGAGCTGTCGGGATTCATCAATAAAATTGTCGTAAGTACCCTGCGGTTGTTTCGGTAAGTAAAATTATCAGAGAAAATTCAAAAAAACTATTGACAAATGGTAAGGATTGTGCTATACTATGCGGGCGGTTTGAAATGATCCATTAGCTCAGCCGGTAGAGCACATGACTTTTAATCATGGTGTCCGGAGTTCGATTCTCCGATGGATCACCACAATGTAATGAATAATGAATGTGAATCTTTCGCTGTTCATTATTCATTTTTTGTTAGTTAAACCTTTGGAAGCGTGATACCCATGTTAGAAAAATTTTTGCCCCGTATCGAATTTGATTCATACGAAGATCTCAAGAAAAACTATAAGGTCAGTTGCCCCGATAACTTCAACTTCGCATATGACATCGTTGACGGCTGGGCAGACCTTGAACCTGAAAAAAAAGCACTGCTGTACTGTGACGATAACGGAACCCGTGATGTATATACTTTCACGGATATGAAGCGCCTCAGTAACCGCTGTGCGAACTATTTCATGTCTCTCGGTATAAAAAAGGGAGACCGAGTCATGTTTATGCTCAAGCAGCGCATGGAAGTATGGGTGGTGTTTCTTGCCCTTCATAAGATCGGTGCGGTCGGCATTCCCGCGACATATCAGCTGACACCGAAGGATATAGTATACCGCGCAAATGCCGCAAATGTCCGTCTCATCTGCTGTGTCGACGATGATGAGATGATTGATTACATCAAAAAGTCATTGCCCGACTGCAAAACGGTAAATAACGTCGCGGTCGTCGGCAAAAAGATTCCCGACGGCTGGCTTGACCTTCGTGCCGGAATTGCCGCTTCTTCCGATGAACTTGAACGCATACCCAATAAGTCCACCGATGAAATGCTCATATATTTCTCATCCGGTACGACCGGTATGCCCAAAATGATACTGCATGATTATTCGTATCCTCTCGGACACATAATCACGGCGAAATACTGGCAGCGCGTCAGGGAAAACGGCTTGCATCTCACAATGTCTGACAGCGGATGGGCAAAATTCGCATGGGGCAAGATATACGGTCAGTGGATTTGCGGTGCAACAATCGTTGCTTATGACAACGAAAAATTCAACGCACATAACACACTGAGCCTCCTCCAGGAAATAAAGCTCACCTCCTTCTGCGCTCCGCCGACGATTTTCCGCTTCCTCATCAAGGAAGATATCGCAAAATACGATCTCTCGTCAATAGAGCACTGCTCAATTGCTGGCGAGCCCCTCAACCCCGAGGTTTTCTATAAATTCCGTGAGCTCACCGGACTCACGCTGACCGAAGGCTTCGGTCAGACCGAAACCCCCGCAATTCTCGCAAATTTCGAAGGCTTTGAAATAAAGCCCGGCTCAACCGGCAAGCCTTCTCCCGATTTTGACGTTGATATAGTCGATGAAGACGGCAACAGCTGCGAAGACGGTGTTGTCGGTAACATCGTCATCCGCAACATTTCAAAGCATCGTCCGTACGGTCTTGTAAGGGAATATGTCGGTGATGATGCCGCAAATGCGCGCGCATTCAAAAACGACTGCTACTATACCGGTGATATGGCATGGCGCGATAGCGACGGCTACTTCTGGTTTGTCGGTCGTAATGACGACGTTATCAAGTGCAGCGGTTATCGTATCGGACCGTTTGAAGTCGAAAGCGCTCTTATGACTCATCCGTCTGTTCTTGAGTGCGCCGTAACTGCCGCCCCGGACCCCGTAAGAGGACAGGTTGTCAAAGCCACGATCGTCCTTGCCCGCGGATTTGTTGCGAGCGAAGAGCTGAAAAAAGAAATACAGAATCACGTCAAGAAGGTCACTGCGCCTTATAAATATCCCCGCATTGTCGATTTTGTCGAAGAACTTCCAAAGACGACGAGCGGTAAGATAATGAGAGCACGCATCCGTAACGACGAAGAAAAAAAGAAATGAAGCGCACCGCAAAGCTGAATCTGCTCACAGCAGTCTGCTCGGGCATGCTTGCAGCGATATTTCAGATCGTCTTCTGCTTTGCCCCCTCTATGGCGATGCAGGTCGTACTGCTCGTCGTAACGGCACTGCTGTATCTGACACCGTTTGTGATAAACCTGAAAACGGTACGTGACTACTGCATCGACCGTGTCAGTCGCTTTGTACTGTATGATTTGCTTTTTGTCCTTGCGCCCGCTGCGTTCATCTCTGTATTGACAGAGCTTATCGTCACGCCGTTTGCCGAGGTTCGTCTCGCCGACGGAATTGCAAGCCTAATCCTCATCGGCATATTGCTCGTCGAATCACTGATATTCTGGCTTGCTTATTATATAACATATAAGCTCTCTGACCGAAAATGAGCGTAAAGCTTTGTATTTAACCGAATAATAAAACATCATGTATGTCTGCGGAATCGGTGCGATACGCATTGATTCCCGCCGGACGAACATAATTTCCGCCCTTAGCTCAGTGGATCAGAGTGCCGGATTCCGATTCCGAAGGTCGTGGGTTCAAATCCCCCAGGGCGGGCCAAAAATCCGAAAGTTTCAGCTTTCGGATTTTTTATTTGCGTCGCAGATATACCATCACATTAAAGGAAAAAAGAAAAATGCAGACCGACGTAATAATTCAAACCGAACGCCTGACGCTCCGCGAAATGACGCATGACGACTATGACATACTGTACGCAGTGCTTTCCGATTCCGATATAATGCGCCATTATCCCTACACCTTCGACGAAAAGCGTGTGCGCGGCTGGATCGACCGCAACCGACAGCGATACAACGATTTCGGCTTCGGACTCTGGGTGGTATGCCTTGCGGAAAACGGCGTAATGATCGGCGACTGCGGGCTTACAATGCAGAATATAAACGGGACGATTCTTCCCGAAATAGGCTATCATATCGCAAAGTTCCATCAGAATAAAGGCTATGCAACCGAGGCTGCCCGCGCCGTGAGGGATTGGACTTTCACCGTGACACCGTTTCGCTCATTGTATTCATATATGAAAAAGGAAAATCTTCCGTCTGCGGCGGTCGCACGCGCAAACGGTATGACCTTGACAGACGAATTTACCGACGACGAGGGCGGTCGCTTGTATATCAAATAACCCGCACGGAATGGTTGAAAAATAATTAGTTGAAAACACAAATAGGTATAGACAAATGTGACAAAATAGTGTATAATATCTTAAAACAATACAGCACAATTCGCGGAACGGCAATTGCGCGGTGTTGACTTAAATATATCCCGGAGGATAATATGAAGAAAAACGCATTGACGGCAATACTCGTTGCCGCATTGCTGCTGACAGCGGGCTGTAGCAAAAACGACGCTGAGCAGGGCAGCGGTGTAAACAGTGAACCGATCGCCGTATCGGATGTTTCGGAGGAAGAATCGTCCGGAGAGGCACAAAGTGAAGCCGCACAGTCCGAACAGCAGGAGGAATCAACGGAGGAATCGATACCGATGGAAGAATCGTTTGACGTATATGTACCAAACCCCGATAATGTTGTCACGGAATCCGACGCAAAGCTCAGCACGGACAAAACCGAATACAAGTCCGGCGAGAACGTGACTGTTCATTTTTCGGGTACCGATGAGAAGGACTGGATCGGTTTTTATAACGAAACCGAAGGTCCGGGAACCGTTCCGGCAATAGTATGGAAGTATTCCGTCGGTGAGGGCGATCTGATCTTCACCGTCAACTCGATCGGCAAGGCGGGCAGATATACCGCTTTCCTCTGCGATAACGACGGCTATGTCGTTCTTGCCGAGACGACGATAACCATAATCGATGAAGACACAAATGATTACGGCGCAAAAAGCGTGACGCTTGACGTGGCGTTTGACGACAACGGAATAAGTCATGCCGTCGCAACGGTGACTCCGGGCAGCGAGGTGAAAGCCGAATACCGCCTGTACTGGAGCAAGAACGGCAATCCTCTTGAAGGCTATGAGCCCATTTTCAAAACAGAGCACAGCGGAACGGATCCGTTCGATATGGAGCTTAACGCCGGACTCTTCATGCCGGATGATGCCGACGGAGTATGCGTAGTCGTCAGAAAGGGCAGCTCGACCGTGTGCAGCACCGCAGCGCCCGATTCCATGAAACTGAAGCAGTCGAAGCATCTCTATGATTTTGCGGTGATCACTGATTTGCATATCAACAAAGACCGTTCCGAATTCACATCGCACCTCAAGGCTGCAATGGAAAATATCAAAACGCTTTATCCCGACTGCACGGCTATTTTCACCGTCGGCGACAATACCGATAACGGATATGCTGAGCAGTATGAGCTTCTGATGGACACGATCGCCGCCTGCAAGCCCACTGCACCGCTGTATTTCACTCTCGGCAACCACGACCTGATGTACGGCACAGATTACAACGAGCAGGTCGAACGCTTCAGATATTACACCGGAATGCGCACGCCGTATTATTCCGTGACGCTTGAAGACACGAAATTCATCGTGCTCGCCTCCGATTCGCTCGACGGCAACGGCACAATGGGCAAGACCGAGCGCGATTGGCTCAGAGCCGAGCTTGAAAAGTGCGGTAAAAACGACCGTATATTCCTGTTTGTCCATCAGCCGCTGATCGAAACCGTTTCGGGTTCGCTTTATTCTCGTGATAACGAAATTCAGGATTGGTACGGCTTCTATGACAGCGGAAACATCATTCATGACATGCTCCGTGAATATCCGAATGCGACGCTTTTCACCGGTCACACGCATTGGACTCTTGAAAGCTATCAG
This sequence comes from Ruminococcus sp. CAG:382, assembly GCA_000433115.1. GTDB lineage: Bacteria > Bacillota > Clostridia > Oscillospirales > CAG-382 > UBA1206. The sequence goes on along the minus strand of FR892158.1, from coordinate 3,385 downwards.
CCCGTTCTCATCGGAAACGGAAGGGATGCAAGCTTTGTGAACTGCGCGTCGGTCGGATATCTCTGGACGGATGAGGATAAATCGACAGGCGGCTCCGAGGGCATCTTCGTTGAGGTGTATGAGGACTATATTCTGATTCGCGGCAGGGAATACAGGAACAATACCTGGTGCGCCGCAACACAGATTTGCATACCGCGCTTCTGATTCGATTTACCGTAATATAATCTTACCTGTGCCGCCTCGGCAGAAAGAGACAAAACGATATGGAATATAAAAATAATCTCAAGTATTTCAAACAAAACAACAAGCCCCTGATAATCGGCGGTGTTTTTGATCCA
>FR892158.1:0-3018 GCA_000433115.1 Ruminococcus sp. CAG:382 | reverse complement strand
AGATAGTTTTCAGAAACGAGCACAACTGGGAAATCAGACAGATGTACACCCTTCTTCTCCTTGCCGGAGCAATATGCGTAGTCCTCTATTTTGTGATAAGACCGAAGGACAGCGAACTGGAGGAACAGATACGGCGTTTCACCGCTGAAGACGAGGAAAAGGCAAAAGCAAAGGTTATGGAGGCTGATAAGCGCTGCCATATAATCGAGACGCTGACAGTCGGCGATTATATCCGTGAGCATGACGGACTGATGATTTTCAGAGGAACCGACGGAACGGTGCGTACCAACTGGTATTCGTATGCCGTAATGGTACTTACGACAAACAGGCTGTACGTTTATCGCAAACTCTTTTCCGTCATTTCGGAGGATGTGACCGAGGAATTCTTTTCATATGATTATGCGGCAGTGCAAAGCTGCAATATATCAAACGAAACCAAGGAATATACCTTCGGAAAGAAAACGGCGGTTCAGGAGCTGTCGTGGATCAATATAGAATCCGACGGCAGGACTCTTTCGATCGCCGCACACCCAGATTCATTTGCAGATGATTTCTGCACGCGGCTGAACCGCAGACTTGATTCGTTAAAGGCTGCGGAATAGAATAATCCATAAAAAACCATAAAAGCGTTTCTTTCGGAAAAATAATCCCGTAGAAGCGCTTTTTGTGTTTGATGGGAAAACCAAGACAAAATTTTACCCGCATTTTTTATATATTGGGTATTGACGCACGGCATAGAATGTGATAAACTTTTGTAGAAAAGGCTCCGAAAAGACATTGACTCAAAGGAGCCTTGAATAACGGAGAAAACTATGACACTTGATAAACTTCCTGTCGGGAAATCGGCAGTGATCTCGGCTGTCGGCGGAGAGGGCGCTCTTCGTTGCCGACTGCTTGATATGGGCTTGATCCCCGGCACAAAAATAACTGTTGTGAAGCTTGCACCTCTCGGCGACCCGATCGGACTTTCACTCCGCGGCTATGAACTTTCGATACGAAAAGATGACGCAGGCAAGATAACGCTGGAGGATTAGCACATGAAATTCGCACTGGTAGGAAATCAGAACTGCGGAAAAACAACACTTTTCAACCAACTTACCGGCTCAAATCAGCACGTGGGCAATTTCCCGGGCGTGACTGTCGATTCAAAAAGCGGTGCAATACGCGGGGAAAAGGATTGCACTGTCGTCGATCTTCCGGGAATATATTCAATACGTCCTTATACCGGGGAAGAAATCGTAACACGTGATTTTATCATAAATTCCAAGCCCGACGGGATAATCAATATAATCGACGCGACAAATATAGAACGCAATCTGTATCTTTCGCTTCAGCTTCTTGAAATGCGGATTCCCGTCGTTATTGCACTGAATATGATGGATGAAGTGCGTTCAAACGGGGGAGCAATTGACGTATCGGCTCTTTCCGCTAAGCTCGGTGTTCCCGTGATTCCGATAAGCGCCGCCAAAAACGAAGGCGTTGACGAGCTTATAAACGCAGCGCTGAATGTCGCAAAAAACCGTATACTTCCGAAGGTAACGGATTTCTGCTCCGGCGGTCCGGTGCATCGCTGCGTCCACGCCGTTTCGCATCTTATCGAAGACCATGCGGAAGATCACGGCATTTCGCCGCGATTCGCCGCAACAAAGCTGATCGAGGGAGATACGGATATAATAAAGCGCCTTGAGCTGAACGAAAACGAGCTTGAGATGATGGAACATTCCATAACGGAAATGGAATCGGAACGCGGACTTGACCGCAATGCCGCCCTTGCGGATATGCGCTATTCCTTTATCGAACAGGTTTGCGCGGATACTGTGAAAAAGTGTCATGAAAGCAAGGAACGCAGGCGCAGCGTCGCAATCGACAGAGTGCTGACGGGTAAATACACCGCAATACCGATCTTCATCTGCGCAATGCTGCTCATATTTTATCTTACCTTTGACGTGATCGGCGCTTTCCTCGGCGACCTTATGGATATGGGAATAGCTTCGCTTACGGATATCGTCGATAATGCGCTGACGTCATACGGCATAAACCCGGTGATACACAGCCTGATAATCGACGGCGTGTTTGCGGGCGTCGGCAGTGTGCTGAGCTTCCTGCCGCTCATCGTTGTCCTTTTCTTCTTTCTGTCGGTGCTTGAGGATTCGGGATATATGGCTCGCATCGCTTTTGTAATGGACAGACCCCTCAGAAAGCTCGGCTTGTCCGGACGATCGATAGTTCCCATGCTGATCGGTTTCGGCTGTTCGGTGCCGGCGATAATGGCAACAAGAACACTTTCATCGGAACGTGACAGACGCATGACGATGGCGCTTATTCCTTTTATGTCATGTTCCGCAAAAATACCGATCTACGCCGTATTCACAGAAGCGTTTTTCACCGAATACAAAGCGCTTGTCATGATCTCGCTTTATGTATTGGGCATAATCGTCGGCATAATCGCAACGCTGATCTCGAAGCACACAATTTATCGCGGCAATCCTATGCCGTTTGTGATGGAGCTTCCCAACTATCGTATGCCTTCTCCCAAAAGCGTGTTTATGCTGATGTGGGAAAAAGCAAAGGATTTCGTGCAGAAGGCGTTCACACTGATATTCGCCGCGTCAATCATTATTTGGGTTCTCAGAACCTTTGATACACGTCTGAATATTGTCGAAAATCAGGAAGACAGCCTGCTTGCGCTTCTCGGCAAGCTGATTTCACCTGTTTTCAAGCCGCTCGGCTTCGGCGACTGGCGTATTTCGACTGCGGTCATAACCGGTCTCACCGCAAAAGAGGCTGTGATAAGCACTCTCAGCGTGCTTCTCGGCGTCAGTATGACCGAGCTTTCGGGTGCGCTTGCGGGAGTTTTCACGGCGCAGGCAGCTGTCAGCTTCCTCACCTTCGTACTTCTCTATACTCCCTGCATTGCCGCAATAGGTGCTTTCAGGAGAGAAACGTCGGCGCTTCGTACATTCGGAATAGTTATTTTCCAGTGTGCCGTTGCGTGGGTCGCGGCGTTCGGAATACACG
>FR892157.1:1890-6200 GCA_000433115.1 Ruminococcus sp. CAG:382 | reverse complement strand
AAGCTCACGCTCATGTTTTCTCTTCGCGCTTCTCTTTCGGGATGACGGGAAGTGATTATCTGACTTCGGGATGTTTTGCGACAAGCACATATCTTTTATATTATATCATATGATTCCGGAAAAATAAATAGCAAAATCAGATAAATTCGCGGTAAAAAGAGGGATTCTTCGGTATTGCGTAGAGAAAGACGTCGAACGCGGGGATATACGGCTTGACTTCAAGGAAAAAATCACAGCTTCCGAGCTGATATTCGAGATGCCGCGGCAGAGTGAGTATATCGTCGGCGCGATGATATACCGCGGTGCAGACGGACGGTCGGGAGGTATAGATGAGGTTTGCCGCGCCACGGAAAATCGCGTTTTCGCTTCCCTCGCCGTCAATGCGTATGCTGCCGATTTCCTCGTGCGGAGAGGCAAGGCTTTTGCAGCCGAAAAATCCGTCAAGGCTGACGGTCTTCACATCGGTGCCGCCGCCGAGTGAGGATGCGCGGCTGCCTTTTGCCGAAAAGCCCACCGTGCCGCTGCGGTCTGTTACGCTGCGGTCTGTTACGGCGGCGTTCACGCAGCGCACGGGACTGCCTGACGTGTTATGCATCAGCCTTGCAAATGCTGCGGGGTCCGGCTCAAACGCGACGACTTCACGGCAGCTTTTGTTCATTTGCAGATATTCCAGTGCGGTCGTGCCGTCGTAGGCGCCGATATCGATATGCGTCACGCTGTGGCTTATGTAGCCCTGCGGTGCGGAAAACGGCAGTGCGGCGGTGTGCTTCGGGTCGCCCGTCACGGCAAAACGGAGAAGCTGCCCGAGCGCATTTTTTGAAGTGTCATCGGCAAGGCGGTCGTGAAGTCCGGCAAGGGCGGAAGCGTTCTTTTTCACAAAATCCGCGTCGTAAGCGCCGCCGAAGGGGCAGAGCGACGGGCAGACAAGAAAGTGATTTTCGGCAAAATCGTAGGCGGCGGAACGTTTTTCACCCTCCAGCGCAAACGACAGCACCGCCGTGAAGTCGCCGTACAGGTGTTCCGCCTCGGCGACGGACAGCACCCGCTTGCCCATAAAGCTCTGTCCGCGCACAAAGCCGTCGGACGCAAACACGCCGTCGGGGATTATGCCGCGGCTGCGCAGGTATGCATCGGTAAGCTCGGCGCCGTTTCCCATGCCGTAAAGCAGAACGGGGCGCTTTCTTGCCTTTATCACGCCTGTCATGTCGGGCAGGCGGAGAATTTCTTCAATAATATTCATGAGATTCTTTCTTTTTCTTCTTGCAAAGTTTGGGTTGATGTATTATAATTATATCCGATTTGAGAAAGAAATGCAATCAGGTAAAACATCTTAATTCAGAGGAGTCTGTTTATGACAATGACCGAATGCTACAATGACATTTTATCCCGACGCTCCGGAGAGCGTGAAGCATTACCCGAAATTTCACCCGAAGAATACCGCCGCCGTCTGAAGGGCGCGTTTTTCGGCAGAATGGCAGGCTGTACGCTCGGCGCGCCCGTCGAGGGCTGGACGCTGGAGCAGATTGACGCATACGCAAAGGAAACCGGCATGACCTCGCCGTATTCCGATTACTGGCCCTCCATTCCCGACCCCGACCGCGTCAGATATATCGTGCAGACCTTCGGTGACTACACCCGCGGCAGAATAAACGGCGTTCCCGCCGACGATGACGTGGGATACACCATTCTGTCCTATCTCATGGTTAAGGAGCACGGCAGGAACTTCACGCTTGCCGACGTTGCCGAGGTGTGGCAGAAGTACATTACCGAAAGCTACACCGCAGAGGCGGTTGCAATGCAGAATCTTGCAAACGGCATTGCGCCCGAACACGCGGCTGAGGTCAACAACGAGTACAGTGACCTGATCGGCGCGGATATACGCATTGACGGCTATGCATATATGTCGCCCTGTAACCCCGAAGAGGCGGTGCGGATGGCGTACACCGATGCATATATTTCCCACCGCGGAGAGGGCATCTACGGCGCGATGTATTTTGCCGCCGCGATTTCCGTTGCGTTTGCCAAGGACAACGTAAAGGACGCGCTGGTCGAGGCGCTTAAATATATTCCGTCCGATTGCGAGCTTTACGCCGGTCTGACGTGGGCGCTCGGTATATGGGACAAAGTGGGCGATTTCAGAAACGCCGCAAGACTTGTCGATGAGAGATATCCGGGCATGCACATCGTTCATACGGTGAACAACGCCTGCCTGACCGTGTTCGCGCTTGCGCTGGGCGGCAGAGATGTGGGCAGAGTGTTCGCGGAGGCGGTTGCCATGGCGCACGACGCCGACTGCACCGCCGCTACCGCAGGTTCGATTGCGGGGGCGTGCTACGGCATCGACGCGCTTGACGAGCATTGGTACAAGCCCTTCGGAGATAAAGTGAATTCGTATTTCCACGGTCCGAAGGAGTACAGGATAAGCGAGCTGCTTGAAGGCTTCGAGAAGTTCTCGGGAGTCAGATAAAACATAAATTCCGCCTGCCGTACATATCATTTTCCGAGGTGATATGTTATGAAAAAAGCGCTGACGGCGCTGATCGTCGCGTTCTGCGCGCTGCTTTCGCTTTGCGTGGGGGCAAGCGCCGACGAAAGTGCGGAGGTTTATCCGTATACCTTCGCGTTTGAGGAATTTTGGTATGAAGACGCTGTGGCGTTGGAGGACACGCTGCCCTGCAAGGCGGCGCTTCTCATGGAGGCGGACAGCGGAAGGGTGCTTTTTGCACAAAATGAAACGGCAAAGCTGCCCATTGCGTCGGTCACGAAGATAATGTCCACGCTTCTCGTTATGGAAGCCATCGACAGCGGCAAGATACGGCTGACCGATATCGTGACTGTCGGTGAGGAAGCGGCACATATGGGCGGTTCGCAGGTGTATCTTGAGGTAGGCGAGCAGATGCCGGTCAGCGATATGCTGAAGGCACTCGTCGTCGTGTCGGCAAACGATGCGACGGTCGCCATGGCAGAGCATCTCGCCGGGAGCCAGTCTTCATTCGTTTCGCAGATGAATGCGCGTGCCGCCGAGCTCGGTATGTCGGAAACGCATTTTGCAAACTGCCACGGTCTGAACGAGGAAGGTCATTATTCGTGTGCGCGCGATGTTGCGATAATGACGCGTGAGCTTCTGAAGCATCCGCTTGTGCTGGAATACACTCAGATATGGATGGATACAATCAGGAACGGCGCGTTCGGACTGGCAAACACAAACAAGCTGATCCGCTTTTACAACGGCGCGAACGGCATGAAAACGGGTTTTACGGATACTGCGAAATACTGTCTGTCGGGTACGGCAAAGCGGGACGGAATGCAGCTTATTGCGGTGATAATCGGCGCAGACACAAGCGAAATACGCTTTGCGTCGGCAAAAAAGCTTTTGGATTTCGGTTTTGCCAACTATGCCGTGAAAATACCCGAACGCATTGAACTTGAGCCCGTCACCGTTAACGGAGGAAAGGCACCGCAGCTTGCGGTGACATACGATCCGCCGGCAATACTCACCGAAAAGGGCGGAAAAGCGCCGACTCAGCGCGCGGAGCTGCCCGAAAGCGTTGACGCGCCTGTGAAAAAGGGCGATACGGTGGGCAGAGTCGTGTTCTACATCGGTGAAACCGAGGTGGCTCAGGTGCCGGTATGCGCCGCAGAGGACGCGGAACGAAACAGCTTCACAAATGTCTGGGGAATCATCCTCGGGATTATTATAGGAAGAAAATAAGCAAAAAACAAGAGGTTCTCAAAATAATGATAAGATTCAATGACGAGCCGATACGCTTCAGCGACGGCGAAAAAGCGGAGCTTGACGCATTACTGGCGCAGGCAGACCGCAAAATAAGAGAAAAAAACGGTGAAGGCAACGACTTCCTCGGCTGGATCGACCTGCCCGACAACTACGACCGTGAGGAGCTTAAGCGCATTCAGGCTGTCGGCGACAGAATTGCCGAAAGCAGCGACGTACTAATCGTGATCGGTATTGGCGGCAGCTATCTCGGCGCAAAGGCGGCGCTGGATTTCCTGCGTTCCCCTTATTACAACAGCACCGACAGCCGCAGAAAGGGCAGACCGGAGATATATTTCCTCGGAAATTCGTTTTCGGGCGAGGAGATCGCGGATGTTCTCGGTCTCTGCGAGGGTAAGCGCGTCAGCGTAAACGTTATCTCCAAGTCCGGCACGACAACCGAGCCGGCTATCGCGTTCCGCTTCGTCAGAGAATACATGGAAAGCCGTTACAGTGCGGAGGAGCTGAAGCACCGTATTTTTGCGACAACAGACCGCAAAAAGGGCGCACTGCTGACGCTTGCAAAACAGAACGGATA
>FR892157.1:0-1835 GCA_000433115.1 Ruminococcus sp. CAG:382 | reverse complement strand
GGCGGCAGATTCTCGGCGCTTACGGCAGTGGGACTGCTTCCGCTTGCCGCTGCGGGCTGCGATGTCCGGAAAATGCTTGACGGCGCAAAGGCGGAAAAGGAAAAGCTTTTTGCCGATCCGAAAAACAATCCCGCATACCGCTATGCCGTGGCGCGTACACATATGCTGAATTCGGGCAAGGGCGTTGAAATTCTTGTGTCGTATGACCCGTATCTCCGTTCGTTTATCGAATGGTGGAAGCAGCTTTTCGGTGAAAGCGAGGGCAAGGACGGCAAGGGCATATATCCGTCGGGCTGTATTTTTTCGACAGACCTTCATTCACTGGGGCAATATATTCAGGACGGCAGGCGTGTGCTTTTCGAGACCGTGCTGGAGCAGGAGGAGCCGTGCGGTGAACTTAAGGTTCCCACGGACGCAGCCGATGCCGACGGACTCAATTATCTTGCCGGCATGACAATGCCCGAGATCACCGCAAAGGCTGAGCTCGGAACAAAGCTGGCTCATGCCGAGGGCGGCACCGATTCGCTTATCGTGAACTTCGACCGCAAGGACGAATTCACCTTCGGCGCGCTCTGCTATTTCTTCTTCATCGCCTGCGCCGCATCGGCTTATATGCTGGGTGTCAACCCATTCAATCAGCCCGGCGTGGAGGCGTACAAGCGCAAAATGTTCGAGCTTCTCGGAAAACCGGGCTATCAAAAATAATTAACAAAAAAGTCTTGCATTCCGATGCAGTTTAATGTAAAATATATACGGGCGGAGGCGAAGAGGCTTTGCCGCCGCCCGCTTAATGAAAACAAGGGGGATATCACCATGATCAAGCTCATCGTTGGCCTCAAAGGTACCGGAAAAACAAAAACGCTCATCGCCGATGTCAATAAAGCGACAGAAGAATCCAAGGGTTCTGTTGTCTGCATCGAATTCGGCAGAAAGCTCAATTATGAAATAAAGCCGCTGGCTCGCCTTATCGACGCAAAAGAATTCGGCGTTGCCAATGCGGATTCGCTTTACGGCTTTGTCTGCGGCATACTTGCGGGAAATTACGATGTAACCGACCTGTTCATCGATTCCGCGCTCAAAATTTGCGGAGAAGGCGAAGAGGCTGTTTCCGATTTCGAAAAGTTCATGATTGCGATTGACAATGTTGCCGACAAGAACATAAATATCGTCATGACCGCTTCCATCGAGGAGGCAAAACTACCCGAATCCCTCAGAAAATTTCTGTGACAGGGGATATGTGATTTATGGCTAAGCTGCGGCAGGTAATTTTCAAAGCAGCCTGCTTTTATTCGGTCGCGTCGCTTGTTTACGTCGCGCTGGTTGCACTTATGGTCAAGGGCAACACGACGGTCGCGGACGCGTATTCGCTCGTGCTCGGCAATCTTGCCGTGCTGTTCGGGTATTCGCTCGTGTTCGGCGCGTCGTTTCTGCTGTTTGACGCGGCAAAGCTGCCGCAAAGCGCCCGTCGCCTGCTGCACGTTATCGTGCTTTACGCTGCGACGATCGCCGCCTGCTTCATGCTGGCAAACGTGACGGACGACCTGCGTTCAAAGGTGCTGTTCGTCTTTATGGCGACATTCGTCTTTATCGTCGTATATACGCTCGGCGCAGTTATCGGCTGGGCGGCAAGACGCAGGAAATGATAATAAAAGCGTTGCATCGCGGAAGTGATGCAACGCTTTTTGTTTTTGCGGGGTGAAAGCAGTGAAACATTAAGGAAAGTTTTTGGGCGCTACTCGAAAAATTTATATAATTCGTTTTAGCTCCGAGAAAACGTACCTTGAAAACGAAAGAGCAGCACGAAGAGAAAACATTCGAGCAAGCGTATGCGCAGC
>FR892156.1:9221-12029 GCA_000433115.1 Ruminococcus sp. CAG:382 | reverse complement strand
CGAAGTGAGGGTGTTGTCTTCCCGTCTTTTCTCTTTGTCTTCCCGTAATAAAAATTAATATGCTTTTCCCCAATAAAGCACGGTATTTGCGGGTTTGCCGCAGCATATGCACTTGTCGCCAACGGGGGTCTGATCAAACGGGATGCAGCGGGAGGTTATGCCGCAAAGCTCCTTCATTTTTGCCTCGCATTCGGGCGAGCCGCACCACATCGTTTTGACAAAGCCGTCGCCCTTTTCGGCAAGCGCGGCGTTAATCTCGTCGGGGGTTTTGCAGGAATAGGTACGGTGTTCACGGTTGGCAAGCGCTTTTTCATAAAGTCCGTCGTGGACGTTTTTCAGCATTTCGGCGGCGGAGCTTTCGATGCTTTCGAGCGAAACGATGTGCTTTTCGCCGTTGTGGCGTGTTACCATCACGCACTGACCGGCTTCGATGTCACGCGGGCCGAGTTCTATGCGGAGCGGTACGCCCTTCATTTCGTACTGTGCGAACTTCCAGCCGGCAGAGTTTTCGCTCTCGTCGAGCTTCACGCGGAAGCTGCCCTTGAGACGGTCGCGGAGTGCGCGGCAGGCTTCAAGCACGCCTTCCTTGTGCTGTGCGATAGGTACGATGATGATCTGCACGGGAGCGACGGCAGGCGGAAGCACAAGACCGTTATTGTCGCCGTGAGTCATGATTATGCCGCCGATGAGACGGGTGGAAACGCCCCACGAGGTCTGAAACGGGAACTTGCGGGTATTGTCCTTGTCGGTAAACTGGATGTTGAAGGCGCGCGCAAAGCCGTCGCCGAAGAAGTGGCTTGTTCCTGCCTGAAGCGCCTTGCCGTCATGCATGAGCGCTTCGATGCAGTATGTGGAAACGGCGCCCGCAAATTTGTCGCTTTCGGTCTTTTTGCCTTTGAGAACGGGCATTGCCAGTGATTTTTCGCAGAAATCCGCATATATATTGAGCATACGCTCGGTTTCTTCAACCGCCTCGGCTTCGGTCGCATGGATGGTGTGACCCTCCTGCCACCAGAATTCACGGCTTCTGAGGAAAGGACGGGTCGTCTTTTCCCATCTAACGACGCTGACCCACTGGTTATAGAGCTTGGGCAGGTCGCGGTATGAGCTTACGATGTTTGCGTAATGTTCGCAGAACAGAGTTTCGCTCGTCGGGCGGACGCAGAGACGCTCTTCAAGCTTTTCGTTGCCGCCGTATGTCACCCATGCCACCTCGGGCGCGAAGCCGTTGACATGGTCCTTTTCTTTTTGAAGAAGAGATTCGGGGATAAACATTGGCATCTGGACGTTTTCGTGACCTGTTTCCTTGAACGTTCTGTCGAGTATGTCACGGATATTTTCCCAGATTGCGCAGCCGTATGGGCGAAGCACCATGCAGCCTTTCACGCTGGTATATTCAATAAGTTCGGCTTTGCGGCAGATATCGGTGTACCATTTCGCAAAGTCAACGTCCATCGAAGTTATTTCTTCGACCGCTTTCTTTTCAGCCATAAACAAATTCCCCTTTTGTTAAAAAATACGCTATTGAAATATTGCTTCCGTCCGTGTATAATATAATCAGACTGGAGTTGTATTCCAAAATATAATAGCATACATTTTCCGATAAGTCAAGAGGTCGTTTATGCGTCGTGTAATATTGATTCTTCTCGCAATCGTCACTGCCGTGACGGCGACGGGCTGTTCCGTCGTCCGTGACATTCTCGGCGACGAAAAATATGACAAGCTGTCCGGCAAGCTGACTGCCGCGTGGGAACGGGTCGGCAAGGACGCACTCGGTGAGCTTACCGACGACGCATGGCGGGAGTTCGGCTTCGGCAGAAGTCTTGACTGGCCCGATGACAGCATTGCTTCTTCGCTTCCGAAGCTCAGGAGCGGAAAAATCGAGTACAGCTATTCCGCCGGAGACGGCGGCCATATAAAGCTGAAAAACATCAGTGACAGCGAGCTTGACGACTATCTTGCCCGTCTCGGCGAGATAGGATACCGCAAAACCGTTGAAACGCCGCCGTTTACGGTTCTCGTCACATTCGACGGTACATATGTCGGCTTCATACGCGGCAGCGGCAGGACCTGCTCGGTCATCTACGCGGATTCGTTTTCGAGGATCACAGAGATCTGTTCAATTGCTGAGGTAAAATGAAAAAAATCAACCTTTTCAAAACCGTAATTTCAATAATGCTGGCGCTGACCATGCTCGCCGGCTTGCCTCTTTACGCCTTTGCGGAGGAAAGCGGTGCCGACGGTGCTTCGGATGTGTCCGCCGACACGGGAAGCGAGGGTGCTTCCGACGGAAGTGAAGAGCAGAGCGACGCCGTGTCGTCGGCGGAAAGCGGAGAAGAACCTTCCGACGAACCGTCGGAAGAGCCGTCGGAAGAACCGTCGGAGGAAAGCAGCGAGGAGCCGTCGGAACCCGACGACAACTGCATTTTCGTGACGGTACCGGACGTACGCCCGGGAAACATCACTCTGAGCGGCTGGATGAGCCGTGAACGGGAGGGCGACGCGACGGTTTATGAGTTTTCAGGGAAGTCGGCGACCTTTACGGTCACATATGAACCGGAGGACGGCTGTTCACTCTGGGGAATATATAAAGACGATGAGTTTCACGAGGCGTATAACGGGAGAAGCATCACCTTCACCGTATACGACGACTGCGTTCTGAAACCGATCGTTTCGGGCTACCCCACCGTGCGCGGCGAGGTCATGTTCGAGGGCAGCGAAGAAGCGGGGATTTATATCACCGTTGACGGCTCACGCTTTGAGCGCGGAAGCTACATCAAGGGATATTCGACCGAAGTGAGAGCGGTT
>FR892156.1:2532-9193 GCA_000433115.1 Ruminococcus sp. CAG:382 | reverse complement strand
GTTCTGCCGCTCGGTATGAAAGCCGAAAAAGCGGTTTTCGCCTTTGCCGACGGCAGTGAGAGCGTGACCGTTGATTTTGTTGACAATGCCTGCGTTTTTCCGGCGGTGAACGGCGATTTCACCGTTACGGTCACTGTATCGGGCAAGGCACTGAGCGCCGTCAGGGTGACTTATGACGGGAGCGGCAGCGTTTCCGCCGACTGCGGCGACAGCATCGTAAGGGGCGGCACGGTCGTTTTCACGGTGACGCCCGGCGAAGGAATGTATGTCGAGAGCGCGACTCTCAACGGCAGACTCGTTTCGGTCATCAACGGAACATATATTGCTGTCGCATCGACGGACCTTGTTTTCCACGTCGTGTTTGCCGAAAAGCCGGCGGCACAGACTGTGACCATCTCGGTCGATTCCCGTGCTTCGGGAGGCAGAATAGCCTTTGCGGCGTATGAGGGAATGACTGCCGAGGTGCCGTACGGCGAGGATTGTGAGATCATATTTACTCCCGATGAGGGGTATGTGCTTGACAGGGTGTATATAAACGGAATATCCACCACGCCCCTCGAAAACCGTCTTGTTGTAAACGTGAATCGCGCCTATGACATCGTTGCGACGTTCAGGAAGGCGACTTACAAGATAACGGCGGTCGTTGCGAAGAGCTACGGCGGCACGCTTGAGGCTGTGGGCTACACAATGACAAACGGGATTGTCAGTGTTGACCACGGCGGCAGCGTCACCTTCCGCTTCACTCCCGACATGGGACATGTTGTTTCGGCAGTCAGGATCGACGGAGCGTCGCTTGAGGGTGAGCTTTCAAACGAATTCACTTTCACAAACGTCACGGCAAACCATACCCTTACGGTCAGCTTTGCCGTTGAAGGAGAAAATGTGAAATACCATACCGTGACCGTTGACTGCGGAGACCACGGCAGGGTCGAGCCGTCGAACCGGATTGAGGTCGACGACGGCGACGACATCGTGATCAGCTTCATACCCGATGAGGGCTATGAGATCGACCGCGTTTATTACGACGGACAGCAGGCGACGCTGACGCAGGGCAAGCTCGTGCTTGTCAATGTCACGGGCGACCACATAATCCAGGTCAGCTTCCGTGAAAAACCGGAAGATAAGCCCGACTGGATAACCGCCGACGATATAAACTGGGCTCAAAGCGACATAACCATCGATGTCTCCCGCAACACCAAAGTGGGTAAGGATGTTTTTCTGAAAATCCAGTCACTTGAAAGCGGAAGGCGCGTCACCTTCACAAACGGACTTTTCGATATAACCGTGACCGGCGGAAGCCCGGCAAAGGTTTCGGGCGATTTTGCGGATCTGGCATACGATACGATGATCGCGCCCGAAAGCAGCGAGGTCTTCCTGCAGTGTCTGGGCGAAAACGGCATAAAATCGCTGTATACCGTTGTTGTCGTGCCGGATGCGTATCCGACGGGCAGCGTCATGAGCATAACGCTGGGCGGCGGGTTTTCGGCAAAGACCGTTGACTGCTATGCATTTGACGGCTCGGTGTTTGCGAAGAAAAACGGCGGAGTTGTTGCCGACCTGAACGGAAAAGTGACCATCCCTCTCTACGATGTGCGTACCGTTGTCATTGCAATCGATTCGACTGCGCCGGTCAACCATATCGTGACCGTAAACTGCGGCGCGAACGGCACAGCCGATCCGATGAATTCACAGCCCGTTGCCGACGGCGGCGGCATTACCGTGCGTATTTTCCCGTTTGACGGGTATATGGTCGACAGTGTGACGGTCGACGGTGTCGCGCTCACACTTGACGAAAATGCAAGACTCAGCGGCGCCTGTGAGCTTCCGCTTTCCAACATACGAAAAGACACCACGGTTGAGATAAAATTCACCGTGATGCCTGTCGAAGAAAATTCCGGTATCGGTCTTGTCTTCGTTGTTGTGATCATTTCCGTCGCGCTTGTCGGCGGCGGCGTCCTGTTCTTCATTCAGTGGAAACGGACGAAATATTAATATAATAAATCGGAAAAGGGATCGCGGAGCCGTTCGCGGTCCCTTTGTCGGCAGAGCAGTGTTTTGAAAAGAAAAACAGAGACGCCGGTCTTCCCGGTTTTTGTCTCTGTTTGCTTTCGGAAAATTACATTGTCATGTGTTTGGGATGCATACCGACGGTAAACGGTGATTTTTCGGTTGACGGTATCCGCGGAAAGGGCGGGGACGGTCAGTCGACATCCTCGACGATCTTTTCGGGCGGATTGTCAAGCGCTTCGGGGTGGAGATACAACTCACGCATATATTTGAGTGCGCTTGCGAAATAGAAGCCGTCGCAGATGCGTTCGTCTGTCACGCATTTGTAATCGACCAGGCGCTTTACCTTGACCGTACCGTCACGCTGAAGCTCGTTGACGCTCTTTTTCGGTCCGAAGGAGATGAACACCGGTATGTTGCCGAAGTTATAAAGATGATGATATATCGGCGGGATGCCGAGAGACGCCATTGAAGTGATGGCAAAAGAGCCGTGGAAGGGTGAGAGAAGGGTCAGCTTGCGGGGAAGCAGACCGAAATAGTCAAGCAGATTGAGGAACCATACCGCAAATTTCAGGAACACTCCGGGAATATAGTTGAGTATTTTTGCGGTGTCGTCGAAATCGCTGTCGGTATTGCGCGCGTTGTTTATCATTTCGGTCATGGTGTTATAAACATCGTCGGCAGTGGCGTCCGGCTTGAAAACCATTTTCAGCACGGTGTCGGGGCTGTTGAGCTTCATTTCGCGCTTGATGGTTATCATTATCTCGATGCAGTTGCGTGCGTATATCTTCTGACCGCGGATGAAGCGGTTTATTCCGGGACGCTGGCTGACGGTGCGTATGTATGCGGCAACGAGCAGATGCATCATACCGAAGCCCTTCAGACCCTCGCTTCTCTTGCGGAAAATATAATCCTCGGCGTTTTCACAGTCAAAGCTGTCTTCAATATAGTTCAGAGCGTCATTACGTGTCACCATTATATAGGGTGCTACCTTGCTCATCGGGGAAAGCGATTTGAGATATCTTCCTTCTTTGACTTTCTTTTTCTTGCTCACACACAGACCGCCTTTCGTCAATCGGTTGGAGGTGCACTACTTTGCACCGCATAATAGTTTATCACAATCGTACGCCTTTTTCAAGTGCTTTTTGTCTTTGCACACGAAAAAAGTGCCGATTTGTCATGCGTTTTGCGAAAAAATCTCCGTCAAACCGCCAAAAATGCTTGCAAAACAAGTCGTGATGTGATATATTATTGTCAATAACCATTATGAAAGGAAGAATCATATGAAAAAAATAATCGCGCTTCTTCTTTGCGCCGTTATGGCAACCGCTTCATTTGCGGCATGCGGTAACAACGGCGATGAATCCAAGCCCGAGGATTCTTCGTCGGCGCCCGCGGTATCGGAGACCGTTTCGGATGTGAGTGATGAGGAATCCAAGCCCGAAGAAATCAATTATCTTGAAAAGATCTATACCGGAAACGACTACAACGGAAAAACCTTCACTTTCCTGACCTCCGGTGTAAACGCCACTGCAACGAGCGAGATCGTGTATAATGAAGACCTCACCGACAGCGAAAATTTCCCCGAAACGATAAACGAGGCGATAAAGCGCCGCAACGACGCGGTTTATGATCTTCTCGGCGTCGAAATCAAGGAAATTTACTTCCATGATCCCAGACGTTACGGCGGCGATACTCTTGCGAAAATAAGAAATTCCGCCTCCGCAGGCGACAACAGCTTCCAGGCTGTTTCCGTTTGTCTTTATGACTGCGGCACGCTTGCCACCGAAAACTATCTCTTTGACCTGACAACGCTCGAAAACCTCCACGGGCTTGAATACCCCTGGTGGGACGAAGGCTTTTCGAACACCGTCCGCATTGCCGGCAAGCAGTATTTCATGCTCGGCGATATGGGCATAAACTACAAAAACTCCACACCGTGTGTGTATTACAACCAGTCCCTGTTCGAAAAGCTGGGACTTGAAAATCCTCAGCAGCTTGCGATTGACGGCAAATGGACGATCGACAAGGCGATCGAACTTTCGACCTCCTATCATGACGACATAAACGGCACCGACGGCATCCAGTGGGATGACTGCTACGGCTGGTGCGGTCAGAACGATGATATGCCTTCCATGCTTTACGGCGCGGGCGTCAGAATCGTTTCGCCCGACAGCGAGGGATATCCTTATCTCACTCTCTGGAGCGAGACCGCGAACAACGCCGTTGAAAAGGTGCTTGAGCTGATGCTCAACTCCGATTACTATGTAAGCGGCAACGACTGGTTCGGCAAGACAGGCAATTACGAGTGGCCGATGCAGGCGCTTGAAGCAAACTTCATCGCCGGTCATGTGCTGTTTTACTCCGGTGGCATTTCCACCGCTATAAATCTTTCCGCAATGGAGGATTCGTTCGGCATTCTTCCCGTTCCGAAGCTCACCGAGGAGCAGGATGACTATTACTCACTGCTCAACACCTGGACCACCAACGCATATGCCATTACCACAAACAACACCGAAGAGCAGGCTGAATTTGCTGCTGCGGTTCTTGAGGCAATGGGTTATTACAGCTGGGAGGGCAACGTCGATTCCCTCGCAGTCGCATATTATGAACGCGTTCTGAAGATGCAGAAGCTCAAGGCGGACGAAACCTCGACCGCACTTCTTGACCTCATTTTCGCTCAGCGCGGATGCGAGCTCGGCTCCGTGTTCCGTATCGGCAACATCACAGGCTCCAAGAGCGTTAACGATATCCTCGGCACTCTCATCAACGAGAAGAAAACAGGCGCCTTCCGTTCGACATACGAAGCTTACGAAAGCATTCTCGAAGCGGACGTTGAAGCCGTTGTGGAATACTTCAAGAGCTGAACGGGACCGCAAAAGACACAGTACCGGGAAAGCAAAGAGAGCATAAAAACAAATCAGCGTTTCTGCCGTGTATTCCGGCGGAAACGCTGATATTTTTTGTTATTGTTTTTTCTGATAAAACAGGGAACAGCCGGCAGCGCGGAACTCTTCCACTTTTTTGCGGACAAGCTCCTCGCTTACGGAAAAATGAGCCGCAAGGCATGGTATGCAGAGAAACTGCACGGCACCTCTGTTTATCAGCTTCTTATGCGCTCCGACGTCGTCCGACGTAAGCGGCGCGCCGCATTTCATGCATTTCGGATCGGGCATTACTTAACGTCGACGATCTTGCATCTGAGCATACGGCAGCTGTGCGGTGCAAGCTCCTTTTCGCTGCGGAAGATGTCCTTGAATGTTCCGAGATCCTTCTTTTCCCAGAGATCATAGATCTGCAGTCCCTTGCCGGTCGAACGGTTGAGACCGAGAGAGGAGAAGGGGATGAAGGGAGTTACGGGGTTGTCTTTCATATTGAACATGCCGAGCAGGAGATCGCCGTTTGAGAGGTGTCTTGCCCAGACAAGAGAGATTCCCCAGTAGTCGCAGACGAGATAGGGCTGGCGGTATGCTTCGTCCTGGTCGATCGCGATGATGTCCTTGTCCTGAAGAATTGCCTTGATTTCGGGTGAGCAGCTTCTTATGTCACAGCCCATCATGAGAGGGGAGCCGAACAGCGCCCAGAGGGAGAAGTGAGTTTTGTATTCTTCGAGGGTGCAGCCGCCGACGCCGACATTGCCCTTGCCGTTCATGCCGACAACGAGCATATCCATGTCGTTGAAGCAGCCCTGACCGTTGTATTCGACGATGGGAAGCTGTTTTTCGTAAAGCTCTTTGATGGAAGCCCAGCTGTCGACGATGTCGCCGGTGGAACGCCACATATGCGCGCCGGTTTCCTTAATCCACTTATGAGTCTCATCGGCACCCCAGGAGCAGGCGGAGAAGAGGATATCTCTGCCGCAGTTTGCGAGCGCAAGGCCCATACGGCGGTACAGCATCTTGCCGTGTTCGTGCGCGGGCTTGAAGCAATAGTCATATTTGAGGTAGTCAACGCCCCATTCGGCAAATGTGCGGGCATCGATGAATTCGTATTCGTATGAGCCGGGGTACACGGCGCAGGTGTAGTTTCCGGCACAGGAATACATGCCGAATTTGAGTCCCTTGGAATGAACGTAGTCGGCGACAGCCTTCATGCCGTTCGGGAATTTTTCGGGATCGGGTTCAAGTTCGCCTTTTTCGTTACGTACACGCTTTGACCAGCAGTCGTCGATGACGAGGTATTCGTAACCGGCATCGAGGTAGCCCTCGTTTACCATTGTGTCGGCAGTGGTTTTGATCAGCTCTTCGTTGATATTGCCGCCGAAGGTGTTCCATGAGTTCCAGCCCATGGGGGGTGTCTTGACTATCATAATAAATATCTCCCTGAAAGGTTTTTGCATGGGGCGGCATTGTCATGAATCCCGCCGTCATGTCATCATCGTAACATATAACGCCGCAAAAGTCAAGGCGGAATGAGCGCATAACCGAAAAGAATTTCACGGCTGTGAGCCTGCGCGTTATCCGATAAGCATACGCCGTACCGGTATTGACCAGAAGCGGTTTACTGTCACGCGGATGCAGATATACGCCGCAAGAATCATCGCTGCCGCATAAAGCAGGACGAACAGCGGATTTATGCCTTCACCGACCAGCACCTCTGAGCCTATAAGCCCGTAGAAGAGTCCTGCTCCGGGAGCACATCCGAGAATGAAGGT
>FR892156.1:0-2469 GCA_000433115.1 Ruminococcus sp. CAG:382 | reverse complement strand
GCGGTCTGACGCCCGCTGCCCGCAAAACGCCCCATGTGCGGATATGACTGCGTATGCGTTCCGCCGTCATGGCGCATATGTTTGTCATCGAATAGATGGCGAAAATCAGGATTATCAGTCCGCCGTTTACGCCGATTGCCACGGTTTCCGAGACTACTTCGGCGTTTGCAGCCCGTTTGGAATATGCCCTGAAGCGCGAAAGCTCACGCTCCTTCATTGCGGTTATGCATTTGCCTGTTACGTATACCTCGCCGCACGACGGTGTGTCGAGACCGCCGATCATGTTCAGGAGGGTCGTCTTTCCGCAGCCGCTTTTCCCGACGATTGCGGTAAGTGAGCCTTCGGGAATCGTCAGGCTGACGTTGTTCAGAGCTTTGGCGGTTTCATACTGCTTGGTTATTCTGCGAACATCGATGAAATCTTTCATTGATTTACCTCCGATTCTGTATGTATATATCATACAACACATCTGACAAAATGTAAATGTTTTACCGTCAAAATGAAGAAAGTTTACAATTCTTGAAAACAGAAAGCAGACCGCATCGCGCGGTCTGCTTTCATAAGTCGGGGGTCAGTTTTTCTTTTTGACTGACAGTCTGAGGACGAAGGTGTCGAGGAGGTACAGCACCGACGGAAGGACGACGGTTATCATGATGACGAGCATATTGTGTCGACGCGAAGACCGGGGACGCTGTCTGCGGAACGGGAATAAACCAACAGTCACTTCGTTTTGTCCGAAAATCCGAGGAAGTAGTCGGCGCTGACCTTGTAATATCTGCAAAGAGTGACGAGATGGCGGAGCGGCAGTTCGTTTGCGCCGCGTTCATAGCGTGCGTACATCGTCTGCGAGGTGCCGAGAAGCTCGGCGATTTCGTTTTGGGTTTTGTCGTTGTCCTCGCGCAGGTCACGCATGCGTTTCATGTAGTCAGCCATTTTCTTCCTCTGCCGTTTTTCGAGCTATTTCGACAAATATTATAACAAGAATTTTTAAATCCCTCTTGACAATAGTAAAAAAATGTACTATAATGGGGGCAGTGCAAGAGTTGGATATCTTCCCTTGCATTTCCAGCTCTGCTATACTGTTTCCGTGGGGGGAGGCAGTACGCCGGGCATGAAAAGAAGTCGGTATTTACACCGACTTCTTTTTCGCTATAAATCGCATTTTTGCCGTGGGACTATGCCCGGCAGAGACTGCTTTGCGACGTTTCTTACAATTATTATATATAATCAAATCGGTCGTTTCAGAAAACCCGCCTGAACGACGGTTTTTCCCCGTCGGCAAGTGTGGGGAGAAACGCCATGAGCCGTTCACGTGCCGCGCAGTAGGTTTCGAAATCTCCGGACTGCGCCGCCCCGTACAGATCCGCTGCCGCTTCGTCGATGCGGTCAAGCTCGTCCTCGTGTATTGAAAGCGAAAGCGACGGGCGTTTTTCACTCCACAACGCATAAAAGCTCTTCACATCGTCGCCGCCGGACGCTTCAAAGCCGCCTTTTGAAACGGGCAGCTCATTCAGACGCGTGTACAGCTCGTCCGTCACGCTTCGCACAAAGGTTGCGTTCATGACCACAACAAGAAGTATGAGTATGAGCAGCATGCCGGCAATTATTGTGTGTTTCATCGTTTTTTCTCCTTCTTCACGGTGACCTTGTTTCCGAGATCGTCGCAGGTCATATACAGTATGTCACGTATCGCGGCTTTGCATCGGCGCGCTTCTCTTTCCGTTTCTTTGAGCGGAATTTTTGCGGTTTCGGCAAAGCAGTTGTTTATTTTGCCGTCAATTATCACGGGGTGGGTCATTCCGCTGTTTTCGACGCCGATGCCCATATCGTTCGGCGTAAGCTCATCAAACGCCGCCTTCGGCAGTACACTCATTTTGCCGTTCTGTTCGAGTATCACGTATTGAACGTCGCCGATGTTGCGGTACCCTGCGCCCCGTATCTGCGCAAATACCTCGTCAAGGGTTATTCTTGCGGTGGATAGCGCTTTTTCGATTACCTTTCCGTCCGATATCAGCACGACAGGCTCGCCTGTGAGCGCTTTGCGGACGGTCACGGACTTCTGAACGGCAAATGAGATCAGCGTTTCGAGACAGCCCAGCGTACATATGGCGACAAAGCCGTGCATGAGCGGTATGTCAATGTCGGTGATGGGAAGCGCAGCCATTTCGGAAATCAGAAACGCCGTCACAAACTCGCTGACCTGCATCTCTCCAATCTGCCTTTTGCCCATCAGACGCATGATCGCTGTAAGTACAATATAGAATATAACCGTTCGCAGCAAAATGACAGCCATAAGACACCTCAAGCCTCGTTTTAGCTTATTATTGACCGCGAATGTGCAATATATACATCGAGCGCTGGATATACAACGGTCGATTTGTGCAAAATTTAGTCAGATTTAGTGTTGACAATTGAAGAGTGATGTGGTAGAATAACTGAGCTGTCCGAGAGAGGGCAGCGCGGACAATG
>FR892155.1 GCA_000433115.1 Ruminococcus sp. CAG:382 | reverse complement strand
TCGCGGGGCGAAAACGAATTATTATAAAAAGTATCGTTGCCGCGGGGCGGAAACGGAGTTTTGTATCGATGTGCGCCGTTGCCACGGGTAACGGTGTTATCGTACAAGGCGGATATAACCCGTGTTTTTGCGTCCGCCCGTTATTTTACGCCCGAAAGTTTCGTCCAAATCGTTAACACGGCTTTCGTTTGGTTATATTGCACAAAAAACCATCCTTATATTCTCCGTTATGAACAAACGATTTTACTTGCTTAAAGTCGCTTCGTCAATTATAATAATCAGGTGAGGGGAAATCCCTTTGGCATCCGTCAGGATAGCCGCCAATTATTTAACTTCAAGGAGAACACACTTATGGCGAAATTCCAATCGAACCAAATCAGAAATATTTGCCTCCTCGGGCATGGCGGTGACGGAAAGACGTCACTCGCCGAAGCGATGCTTTATGTCGCCAAGGTTACTGATAGATTAGGTAAGGTCGCAGACGGCAACACGGTCAGCGATTTCGACCCCGAAGAAATAAAAAAACACGGCTCGATCTCCGCATCTCTTATGAATCTTGTCTGGAACGGCAAGAAGATCAATGTTCTCGATACCCCCGGCGATTTCGACTTCGTCGGCGAGGTAAAGCAGGCTGTTTCGGTCGCCGGAAGTGCCGTCATCGTTGTTGACGGTAAGTCCGGTCTGAAGGTCGGTGCAGAGCTTGCCTGGGATAATGCAGAAAAGCTGCCCAAGGCATTCTTTGTCAATAAAATGGACGACGAGAACGCAAAGTTCGAAAAGGTCGTTGCTCAGCTCCGTGAAACCTTCGGCTCCGTCATCTGCCCCATGTTCGTACCCTTCAACGAAGGTACTCCCGATATGGGCTTTGTCAACCTCATAACGGATCAGGCCTTCAAATTCGATAAAGCCGGCAACAGAACCGACACGACTGTCCCCGAAAGCTTCAAGCCCCAGATGGAAGAATACAAGCTCCAGGTCAACGAAGCTCTTGCGGTTACCAGCGACGAGCTGATGGAAAAGTTCTTCATGGAAGAGCCGTTCACGCACGAGGAAATGAGCGAAGCACTCAACGCCGGTCTGTTCGCAGGCTCCATTGTCCCCGTATTCAGCGGCTCCGCCGCAACACTCGCCGGTGTCCGTACCTTCCTCGACGTCGTTGCAAGCTCCTTTGTCTCCCCCGTTGACCGCGCAAAGATAAAGGCGATCGACGATTCGGGTAAGGAAACCGAATACAACGCCGACCCGAACGGCGAACCCGCACTCTTCGTATTCAAGACAGTTGCCGATCCTTTCGGCAAAAAGACCTTCTTCAAGGTCGTCAACGGCACGCTGAAAAAAGACAGCATGCTCACAAACAAGTCAAACGGACAGGTCGAAAAGATCGCAAAGATCGTCACCTGTGTCGGCAAAACCGAGACAGATACCGACGAGCTTGCGTACGGCGACCTCGGCTGCACCGTCAAGCTGGTCAACACCAACACCAATGATACGCTTGCCGCCGCAGGCTTCGGCTATTCCATTCCCAAGATAAAGTTCCCGACTCCGTATCTCTGCAAGGCGATCATTCCCAAGGCAAAGGGCGATGAGGACAAGATTTCGTCCGGTATCGCAAAGCTCCTTGAGGAGGATCTCACCGCAAGATACGAAAACAACGCAGAAACCAAGCAGATGTGTCTGTATGGTCTGGGCGACGTACATATCGACGTACTCGTCTCCAAGCTCAAGAGCCGCTTCGGTACAACGGTCGACACCGCTTCACCGAAGGTCCCGTACAGAGAAACAATCAAGAAAAAGGCTCAGGTCGAAGGCAAACACAAGAAGCAGTCCGGCGGTCACGGTCAGTACGGTCACGTCAAGATCGAATTCGCTCCCGGCGACAAGGACGAGCTTGAGTTTACCGAATCCGTTTTTGGCGGCTCTGTCCCCAAAAACTTCTTCCCCGCAGTTGAAAAAGGACTTCAGGAATCCATGGCAAAGGGCATCCTTGCCGGATATCCCGTTATAAAAGTCAAGGCGAACCTGTTTGACGGTTCGTATCACCCCGTCGATTCTTCGGAAATGTCGTTCAAAATCGCCGCGAGCCTTGCGTTCAAGGAAGGTATGAAGGCTTGCAGCCCCGTGCTTCTTGAGCCGGTCGGCGAACTCAAGGTCCTCATTCCCACCTCCTTCTCCGGCGATATTATGGGCGATGTGTCCAAGCGCCGCGGCAGAGTCATGGGTATGTCGGAATCCGAAAAGAAGGGCTACACCGTAATTGACGCGGAGGTTCCGACCGCCGAAATGCTGTCCTACGCCGTACAGCTCAGAGCTATGACGCAGGGTCGCGGTTCTTACACCTTTAATTTCGTCAGATATGAAGAAGCGCCCGCCGAAATCGCCGCAAAGGTGATCGAAGCGGCGAAGAAGGATAATCCTGACGGAGAATAATCCCGACGTACCGTGCCGCTTCGGCGCGGAAGCGCCGAAAAATGCACCCCCTTTACGAAAGGAAAGTAATTTTTATGAAAAACACCACTTTGCTCAGAGCTGTTGCCGTAATTGTGCTTTTCGCACTCATGACAGCACTCGCCGCCTGCGACACCAACAAGATCCAGGGAAACAACTTCCTTGAATCCATCCCCGACATCCCCTCAGCGAACGAAAGCTCCGAGGTTTCCGATACATCGGCAGATCCCGAACCGAAACCCGGTCAGGCTCATATGCCCGTTATCGCCACCACCGGAAACATAACCGCCGGACACATCCTCGTCACCGGTACGTGCGACGAGGGCGCGACCGTGAAAATCAGCGGCGGTAAGCAGGAGGTCACCGTTAAGTCGCTTAACGGCTATTTCATGGCGGAAGTCGAAATGATTTCCACCACCGTTTCCGTGCTTGAGGCAGTCGCATACAGCGATACGCTCACCGAAAGCGAAGTGCGTTCATTTGACGTTACATACGACGCAACCGCGGAAAAGAGAGTTGACGGTAACGGCGTTACCGTCGGCGCAAACTCCTATCTGCTGTTCGACTCTGTTATGGACGACTATCTCGGCAAAAACCTGATAAGCCAGACCGAGCTCAAGGCGTTCAAGGAATTCGTCAACAACAAGGCTGCCAACCTCAAGAAGAAGGGCGGCTCTTATCCCGCTACACTTGTTTATGTGCTGATCCCCGACTCTGTTGCGATTTATCCCGAGCGTCTGCCCGAAAATACCGACAAGACGGCTTACAGGAACCGCTATCAGTATATCAGCGAGGCTCTTTCCGAGACAAATGCCACTCTCATCGATATGACCGACGTCTTCCTTGCCCACAAGGATGAACAGCTTATCTATCAGAACACCGACAGCCATCTCACCGAATACGGCGCTTACCTCGTATATCAGGAGATATGCAAGGTCATGGAGACCAGCTTCCCCGATGCAAAAGCGCGCGACCTGAACAGCGAATTCACCGCGACCACGTCCGAAGTTCTGGGCGGCGACCTCGCTTACTATGCCGGTATCAACAGAGAGGTAATCACCGAAACCGTCACAAGATATACTCCCAAGTTCAGCCTCAGAACAGGTAAATGGGAAAACTCCGAGCTCAACATCTCCGATGTGAAGAAGTATGCCGAGGACGGCGACGCAAGACTTGTTTCCGGTACAAATGAAGCGGCTGCCCGCATCATCTTCAAGACCGGTCGTGACAAGCTGCCCTGCGCGCTCATTTACCGCGACGCAAACTCTCTCCCCATGTTTGACGCGCTCGCAGAACGCTTCAACAACGTTATGTTCGGCAAAGTCGGCGACTTTACCGTCAACATGACCGACGCTCAGCGTTACAGCTCTTCCGGCAAAACCTCGGTTGACTATATCTTCGTCATGGTTTCCGAAAACAACATTGAATCCATCCTCAAGTAATAAGCGATAACAGAAAAACTCCCGCGTGTATGGCAAAACGTCATACACGCGGTTTTTCGTTATTGATGCGATGCCGTGCCCGATGAGGTTATCGCCGAATTATCGGACATTGTGCCGGAGACGTCGGAACGGTCGTCGGAGACGGTCAGCGATGTGTCGTGCGCCGTTGACGAGGTATGAGCGACAGACGAAGTGTGAGATACCGCCGAAGAGCTGTTCGACGTATTGTTGTTCTTATCGTCGGTACAGGCGGCAATGCACAGTGTTATTACCGCAAATACAAGACATATTGCGATCACTTTGATCAAATTCATTTTATCTGCTCCTGAAAATTGTTATTCGGATTTCATACACCATTATTATCGCGTTTTTGCGTTTTTTTATGCATATAAAGCGAGATTTTTCATCAAATTTATTCTATTGCCCATTTACAAACGGATTTGAGGTATGATATAATATACTGAGATAAGTGGGTTATGACAGACGGGATATAAGCACGCTTCGGTTAAG
>FR892154.1:740-2354 GCA_000433115.1 Ruminococcus sp. CAG:382 | reverse complement strand
GGATTTATCACGGAGCTGAAAAGGCGTTGCTTCGGAGGAAAGACGGATTTGCCACAGAAAGAATTGCGTGGTGTGTTGTCTTAAAGCCATTTAAGCAATCATATGTTGCAGCAGCTCATCAGAAGTCTGTTTGAAAAAGCTGTTTTTTCGGAATAATATTTTTAAAAAGCCATTGACTTTATGTGGTTTATCACATATAATATGAGTGAAGGGGTTGGTTTGCCTGTTCGACGTTGAATATTATGAAAAAGACGACGAAACTTACCCGGCAGAAGAATTTATTCTGTCGCAGGACATGAAAATGCAGGCGAAGCTTTTTCACCTCCTTGAATTGCTCGAACTGAAGGGCAACGAATTACGTGAACCGTATTCAAAACCGCTCTCCGACGGTATTTTCGAAATACGTGCGATTCAGGGAAACAACATAACAAGAGTTTTATATTTTTTTGTGATAGGCAAAAAAATCATACTCACGAACGGATTTGTGAAAAAGACGCAGAAAACTCCTGATAATGTCATTGCGCTGGCGAAAAAGTACCGTGCGGATTATAAGCTCAGAAAGGAGCTTTTGTAATGGGAAAGAATTTCAGAGAAACTCTTGACGAACAGATGAAAAATCCCGAATTCAAAGAAGAATGGGATGCGCTTGAACCCGAATATCAGATCATCAAAGCAATGCTGAGTTCACGTGCCGAAAAATCCTTGACTCAGAAGCAGCTTGCCGACATTACCGGTATCCCGCAAGCCGACATCAGCAGGCTCGAAAACGGAAACGCAAATCCGTCCCTGCGTACGCTCAGAAGGCTTGCGGACGGTCTGGGAATGAAGCTTAAACTGGAATTTGTAAAGGGATGACTTTTTATGACGGGGGAGAAAACACACGAACGAGCTTCTTGCGAAGTGAGGGTGTTGTCGTCCCCGTCAAATCCGAACTTCTTCACTTTTCACTATAACTTATAACTTTGCTCTTCGCTCTTCTCTTTCGTTTTCAAGGTACATTGTAAAATCGGAAATATGCTGTTTGGAGAAAAAGGCGGATTTTTCACAGAGTTGAAAAGGCGTTGCTTCGGAGGAAAAGGCGGATTTATCACGGAGCTGAAAAGGCGCTGCTCGGAGGAAAAGCGGATTTATCACAGAGTTGAAAGGCGCTGACCCGGAGAAAAAGCGAATTTTTTGCGAAGTTGAAAAGCGGTGGCGAACGGCAGCGGTTACAATCATAATTTCATAAGTTTTTCGCATCTGCGCGGAGCGCAGAGCTCACGGCAGACAGTACGTTTGCTTTATTTTGCAATTTTCACATGAAAGGAAATACATTACTATGTCCGGACATTCCAAATGGAAGAACATCATGCACAAGAAGGAGAAAAACGACAGCGCACGCGCCAGCGTCTTTACCAAGATAGGTAAAGAAATGTCGATTGCCGTTCGTGAGGGCGGCCCCGACCCGAACTCCAACTCCAGACTGCGCGACCTTATCGCAAAGGCGAAAGCCAACAACGTACCCAATGACAACATTGACCGCGTTATCAAAAAAGCCGCCGGAGGCGACGGTGAACAGTATGAGGAAGTGGTCTATGAGGGCTACGGTATCGGCGGTGTTGCCGTAATCGTCGA
>FR892154.1:0-699 GCA_000433115.1 Ruminococcus sp. CAG:382 | reverse complement strand
CCGCAACAGAACTGCCGCCGACATTCGCCACTACTTTGACAAATACGGCGGAAATCTCGGTACTACCGGCTGCGTTTCCTTCATGTTCAGCGAAAAAGGTGTCATTGTTGTCGATGCCGAAAGCGTCAGGAGTGAAGAAAAATTCATGGAGGACACCATGGAATGCGGCGCTGAGGACTTCACCGGCGACGAAGAATGCTATGAAGTCGTCACCGAGCCTGCCGATCTCGAAACCGTCCGCGACGGGCTCGAAAAGCTGGGCTACAAGATTGTTTCAGCCGAAAAGGAAAAGGTTCCCAGTACATACGTTCAGATCAACGAAGAACAGGCGGAAAAGCTCCAGAAAATGCTGGACATCCTCGACGACAACGACGATGTGCAGAATGTGTGGCATAACTGGGAAGAGTGACGGGGGACAACGCGAGCACTGCTTCACAGTGATATTCGCCTTCGGCGAGTGATATCGGTGCTTCGAGCAGGGGACATTCGTGCTTTGCACGAGTGATATATTTTACCACAAAGAAAAGACAAGAAATTCGATTCCGTGATGGCAAAACATTAATGAAAGTTTTTTCGCCCGAAAAACTCATAATATCACACCAATAAAACAAACTGCGTTACATTGTCGCCTTTCGGCGCAATGTAACGCAGTTTTTGTCCGCTTTCGCCCGGCGAAAACGTACCTTGAGAACGAAAGAG
>FR892153.1 GCA_000433115.1 Ruminococcus sp. CAG:382 | reverse complement strand
AAAGCCCGAAAAACTTCCGGACTTTTTCACTTTTCATTATAACTTATAACTTTTCTTCTCTCGTTTTCACGGTAAAAAATTGCACAGCGTTACTTTGCGGGGCGGGATATGTCTGAAGAAAACGTATCACCTGCGCAAAGCGCTGATACCACCGCGCCGCAAGGCGCTTATCCTACTTCTTAACTTTACTGTTTTCTGTTACTATGTCAACTATAAGCGACGGCTGGCTTGTCGGAAACGCCGACAATGACACATCTGCAAGGCTCTCGGCAGAGCTCGGGATATCGTCTCTCACGGCGCGTATCCTTGTTTCGCGTGGCTTTACCGACCCTGCTTCAGCCCACAATTTCTTAAATAACACGACGCTGAAAATGTATGATCCGTTTTTGCTTGCGGACATGGACAAGGCTGTTGTGTTCATAAAGGATGCCGTGCGCTCGGGCAGACGTATCTGTGTATACGGAGACTACGATGTTGACGGTGTCACGGCGACGACTCTGCTTTCAACGTATCTGCGCTCCAGGGGCGCAAACTGTACTTGCTTTATTCCCGAACGTATTTCGGAGGGCTATGGACTCAATTCGGAGGCAATAAAGACGATTTCGCGCCAGTGTGATGTGATAATCACGGTCGACACCGGAATCACTGCCGTGGAAGAGGTGGAATATGCCCGTTCACTCGGTGTTGACGTTGTGATAACCGATCACCACAGCTGCCGCGACGTGCTTCCTGCCGCCGTGGCTGTTGTTGACCCGTACAGAGCCGATGATTCATATCCGTATAAGGCACTTGCCGGTGTCGGCGTCGTGTTCAAGCTGGTCTGCGCGCTTGAGGGCAACTCCGCAAAGATGCTGGAGGAATACGCTGAGCTTGTAGCGATCGGTACGATAGCCGACGTCATGCCGCTGACCGATGAAAACCGTCTCATCGTCAGTGCGGGACTTAGCCTTCTGGAGCATACAAAGCGCAAGGGACTTGCCGCGCTCATGAAAAAAACGGGCGTGTTGAAGCGAGGAAAGCGTATCACCGCTTCGGCTATCAGCTTTGCGATTGCGCCGCGGCTCAATGCGGCGGGACGGATCGCAAGTGCGACGCTGGCGCTGAAGCTGCTCATGGCTGAAGACGACGAATCGGCGGACGCCATCGCGGAACGTCTTTGCGAGATAAATAAGCTCAGACAGCAGACAGAACAGAGAATAACCGCAGAAGCGGCAAAACAGATCGCCGCTTACCGCAAGGACGCGTCTGCGTATGTGCTGGCATCGGACAACTGGCATCAGGGTGTCATCGGTGTTGTCGCAAGCAAGATAAGCGAAAAATATCACACTCCGGCGATTCTGTTTTCGTTTTCGGGAGATATCGCACGGGGAAGCGGCAGAAGCGTCAGCGGCTTCAGCCTCATGGATGCACTGTCGAAATGCGGCGACCTGCTTGTCGAATACGGCGGGCATGAACTGGCGGCAGGGCTTACGATCGAACGCAAAAATCTGCCCGAATTCAAAAAGCGCTTTGAAAAACTCGCTGAGGAGGCGCTGAAGGGCAGAGATACGGTTCAGCCGTTGAACATCGATTGTGAGCTGAGATTCGATGAGATCACCGTTGGCAATGCTGCGGAGCTTTTGATGCTTGAGCCGTTCGGACTCGGAAATCCCGTGCCGCTGTTCATTCTTAAAAACGCCGTCATAGAGGACATCATTCCCGTCAGCGATGACAGGCATATTAGGTTGCGCGTCAGAAATGCCGACGGCACAAGAGAGGCAAGCTGCATGTATTTCGGTATGAGCCACAGCGAATTTCCGTTCTGCCGCGGCGACATGTGCGAGCTTGCCTGTTCGATTGAGGTTAACGAATACAACGGAAGCGTCACGCCCTGCGTGCTTGTACGCGCCGTGCGCCCCTGCGAGGATGAGCGGCTGGCGATATACCGTTCACGCGGCTATTACGACAGCATATACAGCGGCGCGGTCTCGGCGCTTCCGTCCGGAATATTGCCGACGCTGGAGGATTTCAGGCTTGTGTTCCGCGTACTGCGGCGGGAGCTGGGAGGTGAGCGCAAGCGTGTTTCTGTCCGATATATAAAGCGCAGAATCGAATTGACCGAGGGGGAAAAGACCAATCTCTGCGCATTGAAGATAATAATTGACGTACTCACCGAATTCGGGCTTGTGGACTGCCTGCGCATACGTTCAAACGATGTGCTTGAGCTGAAGCTGCTGCCGTATTCAAAGAAAGTCGATCTTGAGAAATCAATGATTCTGAAAAAAGTCAAGGAAAGCATTGAAAAGGAGGGTGAACTTCATGACGGTACAGTATGAAGAGCTGTACAAACGGCTTGAAAAGCTGGGAGGCTATGACCTTGAAAAAATAAACCGCGCATACAATCTGGCAGAGCGCTGTCATGAAGGACAGCTCCGTATTTCGGGCGAACCGTATATAATTCATCCTATCGCGGTGGCGAAAATATGCGCCGAGCTTCAGCTCGATACAGATTCGATCTGCGCCGCGTTTCTGCATGACACGATCGAAGATTGTCCGGACAAGGCAAATCTTCAGATGATAAAAAAGGAATTCGGCAGTGATGTCGCAGAGATCGTCGATGGTGTCACAAAGCTGAAAATTCCGTTTGTCACAAAGCAGGATGAGTCGATCGAAAACCTGCGCAAAATGTTTCTTGCCATGAGCAAGGATCTGCGCGTCATATTCATAAAACTTGCCGACAGGCTGCATAATATGCGCACTCTGAACTACCGCTCGGCGGAAAAACAACGCTCCGTCGCGCTTGAGACCATGCATGTGTATGCACCGCTCGCGCACCGTCTCGGTATGCAGCGTATCAAACAGGAGCTTGAAATGCTGGCTCTCAAATATCTTGACCCTATCGGATATGAGGAGATACGCAAGGACATCGAAAAACGTGTCAGCGTAAACCGCGTATTCCTTGAAAAAGCCAAGGAAACCGTCGCGGAGCGTCTTACCGAATACGGTATCAAATTCACGCTGTCGGGACGGATCAAGTCGATTTACAGCATTTACAAGAAAATGTATAATCAATCGAAATCGTTTGATGAGATATATGACTTTTACGCGATACGTATAATCGTGGATACCGAGCTTGACTGCTATACGGCACTCGGCATCATTCACGAGCAGTTCAAATCCATGCCGGGCAGGTTCAAGGATTATATTTCAACGCCAAAGCCAAACAATTACCGTTCGCTTCACACGACGGTCATCGGCCGCGACGGTATTCCGTTCGAAGTGCAGATACGTACCTGGGAAATGCATCAGATCGCGGAATACGGTCTGGCAGCGCATTGGAAATACAAAACAGGCGTCAAGGCGCAGGATCTCACCGACAAGAAGCTGCAATGGATACGCACGCTGCTCGAAACCGAAAAGGATGCGGACGATCTTGACGAGTTCTTCCGCCCGCTGAAAATCGACTTGTTCGAGGACGAGATATTCGTGTTTACCCCGAAGGGCGATGTTGTGAGTCTGCCCAAGGGTTCGACACCGATCGATTTTGCGTATTCCATCCACTCGGCGGTCGGTAACAAAATGATAGGCGCAAAGGTGAACGGCAATATCGTACCTATCGATTGCCAGCTCGAAAACGGGCAGATAGTTGAAGTGCTGACTTCGGCGGCGTCCAAGGGACCCAGCCGCGACTGGCTCAAAATAGTGCGGTCAGCTGAGGCGAGAAACAAAATCCGTCAATATTTCAAAAAGGAAATGCGTCCCGAAAATATTGCCGTCGGCAAAATGGAAGTGGAGCGCGAGCTGAAAAGATACGGCAGGAGCTTCACCGAGGCGCAGAAGGACGAGGTCGTCAGAAATATCGCGGAGCGTATGTGCCTTGCCGATGTGGATGATTTTTATAACAATATCGGCTACGGCGGCATTGCCGTAAGCAAGATCTCAACCAAGCTGAAGGATGAATTCGACCGCATTGTCGCGCCTGCCGTACCCGAGACACCGAAACCCGAAAAAGAGCATATCTCCGACGGCAGATTCAAGGTAAACAAGGCTCAGTCCGTTATTGTGGACAGCGTTTCGGGGTGTGAGGTCAAGTTTGCAAAGTGCTGTAATCCGCTGCCGGGCGACAGCATAATCGGCTTCATCACCAAGGGCTTCGGTGTTTCGATCCACAAATACGATTGCCCGAACGCGCAGAACGGGCTGAAACGTCCCGATGAAAAGGACCGCTGGGTCGTGGCAAGCTGGTCGGAGAAAGCCGAAAAGCAGGAATACGGCGCGTTTGAAGCGGTGCTGAACATCTATGCCGCGTATTCGCCCAAGATGATCGCCGATGTGACTGTATGTCTCAGCGATATGCGCGTTGCGGTGACATCGATACAGACCCGTGAAAACGGAGACGATATGATCCTTACGGTAGGATTGAAATGCAGTAATATCGACCACCTTAAAAACATCATCGGGGGCTTGAAAAAGCTGAAAAACGTCCGTGACGTGGAGAGAGCGTGAGGATTATATATGACGAGGGAGCAAGCATCCTTCGCCCTCAGAAGCTCGCGCGGGCGCGCATATTTCCGCGCCTTGTCACTTTAACTTATAACTTAAAATTACGGAGCTATTATGCGTGTTGTACTCAGCCGTGTTCACGGCGCGACCTGCGAGGTCGAAGGAGAGATAGTATCTCAGATAGAAAACGGCCTGCTGCTGATTGTCGGATTCGGTGTCGATGACGACGAGGAAACGGTAAAAAAAACGGCGTCCAAAATCGGACGGGTGCGGGTTTTTCCCGATGAATCGGGCAAGATAAGCCGTTCTACCGCCGATGTCGGCGGAAGCGCCATGGTAATATCGAACTTTACGCTTTACGGCAGGGTAAAGCACTCGAACAGACCGGATTTCACCCACAGCTGTCCGGGTGACCGCGCAAACGAGTATTTTGAGCTGTTCAAGAAGGAACTCTCTGCGTATTTCCCGGTCGTCAGCGGCAGATTTGCGACTCATATGCACATTTCCGCGCTCCACGACGGACCCGTGACGCTGGTGATAGACAGCGATGAGATATGATTTTTGACGGAGGAGCAAACACCCTCACTTCGCAAGAAGCTCGTTCGGTTGTTTTCTCCCCGTGAACCGCGTTTTCGTCGCCGCCTTCCCGGCTCCTTGGNNTCGTCGCCGCGTTCGCGGCTCGTAAGGTGTCTTTTCCCGGCGCATGTCCGTGAAAAGACGAATTCTTGTTTTGACGAAGAGACAACAGGCAAAGCCCGTTTTCTCCTCGTGCTCCTCTTTCGGGAAGACGGGGCGACAACGCTCTCGCTACGCAGAACTTTCACCCGCCGAAGGCGAATATCATTGTTTTTCGGGCATCGCCCGAAAAACCTTCCGAACTTCTTCACTTTTCACTACTACTTATAACTTGATTTTATGAGGCTTATTGTACACAACACAACGGGATTACTGAACGAATATCATTTTCAGTCGCTTTGCCTTCTGTATTTTCCGGCGGAACGGTTTTCCGACGGCGAAACGTCCGACGTGGAAGCGGTTTTTACGCTTTCCGAGAGCGAAAACGGGCTTTTTGCGCGGGTGGAACTTGATACTCCGCACGGAAAGGGCAGTGCGGAATTTGATGAAAGCATGATGACTTTTTCCGTCCCCACCGACAGAGACGCACGCGCCGCCGCGGTTGCGGGCAAGGCGTTTCTGAAATGCGGCAATGCCCTTTTCGGCTTCATTCCGCCGTGGGGATACCTAACCGGACTGAGACCGGTAAAGAGGGCAAAATATTATCTTGAACGCGGGTATTCGGATGCGCAGGTCATACACTTATTCATGAACGATTATTCCGTATGCCGCGAGAAGGCGCTGCTTTCGGTGGAGACCGCACGGCGCGAAATGTCGATGCTGGCGGACGTAACGCCCGATATGTGCGGAGTTTATGTGTCGGTGCCGTTTTGCCCCACGCGGTGCGACTACTGCTCGTTTGTATCGTATGCCAACAAAAAGCTGTTTGACCTGATTCCCGCATATATCGACCGTGTTTCGGAGGACATAATCAAAACCGGCAGGCTGATAAAGGAGCTGGGCTTCAGACCGATTGCATTGTATATCGGCGGCGGCACGCCCTCGTTTTTGAGCAAAGAACAGCTTGAAAAGCTGCTCGGCACGATAAACGACAGTATTGATATGACGTATATGCGCGAATATTCGTTTGAGGGCGGCAGGCCCGACACGCTGACGGCGGAAAAGCTGGCATTGATACGCTCCTTCGGCATCGACCGCATAAGTGTCAATCCGCAGACGACAAACGACAGAGCGCTAAGAGCGATTGGCAGAAAGCACACGACGGAGCAGTTTTATGCCGCGGCTGAGCTTGCGATGAAGCAGGGCTTCCGTTCCGTCAATGCCGACCTCATTGCCGGACTGCCCGAGGACACGTTTGACGATTTCGCAAAGAGTATCGAGGACGTTACGGCGTTGGGCTTCGACAACGTGACGGTTCACTCGCTCAGCTTAAAGAATGCCGCCGAGCTTAAAAACGACGGTGATTCCTTCGACCCCGTAGGCTCTCTGGCACGGAGGTGCGTTGCCTACGCGCACGATGAGCTTGCCGCAAAGGGACTTGAACCGTATTATCTTTACCGACAGAAGCGTACCGTCGGCAACGGCGAAAACACGGGCTACGCGCTGCCGGGCAGGGAAAACCTCTATAATGTTATGATGATGGAGGAGTTTTCCACCGTATTTGCCTGCGGTGCGGGCGCAATAACCAAGCTCGTTTCGCCGGAAAAGGACAAAATCGAACGGATTGCGTTTCAGAAATATCCGTTTGAGTATCTTTCCGACGACAACGGCATCGGCGGAGAAAGAGCCGCCTCGTTCTTCGGGAGGAACGTATGACAGACATAACAAAAGAACTCATCACTCAATGCGAAAAAAACTACAATGACGTGCTGAGACACGTCGCGTCGGAGGTCATCGGAAGAAAAAAGATCTTTGTCATGGTCACCGGCGCATCTTGTGCAGGCAAGACCACGACGACAAAAAAACTGCGTGAATATTTTGCCGAAAGCGGCGTTCACGCAGAAACCATATCGCTTGACGATTTCTATGTCGGGCGCGAAAAAACGCCGCTTACACCCGACGGAAAGCCCGATTACGAAACAATCAGAAGCCTTGACCTGCCGTTGCTGAACAGCATTATGTCCGACCTTGCGGTGGGCAAAAACGTGCGGATACCCCGCTTTGATTTCGCGGCGGGCTGTCGCTCGGACGAATATGAAGAGCTGTCGCTCGACCCGGGTGAGGTCGTTATAATCGAAGGACTGCACGCTCTGAATCCGTTGCTTTTCGAACACGTCGATTCGTCGCTTGCGTACAGGGTGTATCTTTATGCCGAAGAGGAGCATTACGACGTAAAGCTGCTCCGCCGTATCGTGCGCGACAGCAATTACAGAGGCTATCTCGATGCGGTGATCACGTTTGATATGTGGGATAACGTACTTCGCGGCGAAAATCTGTATATCAAGCCTTATTCCTGTGATGCGGATGTGAAAATCAACACCTTCTTCCCGTATGAAACGAGGCTGTTCTCTCACGAGGGCTGCGTGCTTCTTGACGCAGTCGACGAAAACAGCCCGTATAAGGCAAAGGCGGTCGCCCTCAAAAAGGTCATCGACGGGCTTGAACCGATACCGTACTCGATGATACCTCAGGATTCGCTGATGGTGGAATTTGTGAAAATCGTGTGACGTCTGACGGTGAAGCAAATACACTTCGCTTGTTTTTGAGATGCAAAAACGAATTATTATAAAAACGCGCGATATTGCCGCAAAACGGGTTGTTGTAATAATGCGCGACGCCGCTGCATCGAATGGGTGCTGCCGTTCCCGTCACAGGCACGAATATCATTTGCACGAAGTACGCCGTGCGTACTTTTCCGAAAGGAATTCCAGTTAATGTCTGATACAGTCAAGAAAAGCTTTGTCGCCGAAGCGCTGGTCATTTCCGTGTCCAATCTTCTGGTGAAAATAATCGGCGTCCTGTTCAAAATTCCGATGAGCAATATGCTCCAGGAGGGAATGGGTGTTTTCAACGCCGCATATTCGATATACGCCATGCTGTACATGGTGTCGACAGCCGGGCTTCCCGTCGCCATAAGCCGCACGGTTTCCGCATCCGCCAAAAAGGGAAGAACGCGAGAAGTCGAAAACATATATAAAATCGGAAGCATGATGTTCGGAGTCATAGGGCTGATCTGCACGCTTCTGATGTTCTTCGGAGCCGATGCGATTGCGACCTTTTCAAAGCACGATGACGCGGCGCTTGCTATGAAGATCATTTCGCCGACGTTGTTTCTCGTCTGTGTTTCGTCAGCGACGCGCGGTTATTTTCAGGGACTGCGAAACATGCTGCCGACCGCAATAAGCCAATTCATCGAGGCGTTCTTCAAAATGCTGATCGGCATTCTTGCGGCGTATATTGCCGTGAAAAAGGGCGCGTCTCCAGCCATTTCCGCAGCCTGCGGGATTTCGGGGCTGACGGTGGGTACGCTGCTTTCCGCTGCGTTTCTGCTCTTCTGGAAGAAGCGTACCGATATGAGGCGACCGCCGCTTAAAGGCGGCACGAAACGGCTTCGTGTGCTTGCGGCGCGGCTTGCTGTCATTGCGGTGCCTGTCACGATAACATCTTCGGCACTGTATTTTTCTCAGTTTCTTGATACGCTTGTCATAAACAACCGGCTTATTTCCTCCGGAATTTCTGCCGATATTGCCGAACGTCTTTATTCGTCATATACGACGCTTTCGCTGTCGATTTCCGATCTTTTGCCGTCAACTTTGGTGTTCCCCATCGCAATCTCGATCCTTCCGGCGGTTTCCGCCGCGTTTGCCGCGGGCGACCGC
>FR892152.1:1896-9103 GCA_000433115.1 Ruminococcus sp. CAG:382 | reverse complement strand
CCGCGAGAATCGCGGTGGCTTCGCCGTATATGACATGGTTTGTCGGTTTGCCGCGGCGCAGCTCGTCATCGTCCATTGCGGGCAGGTCGTCGTGTATCAGGGAAAATGTATGTATCATTTCTATTGCGGCGGCATAGTATTCTGCGGGCTTCAGGTCGTCACTGCCTGTGCAGGCGCGGTAAAACGCGAACGTCAGCACGGGACGCACTCTTTTTCCGCCCGCGAAAAGGGAATATGCCATCGATTCAAAGAGGGTTTTCTGTGTCAGCGTGTCGTATGAGCCGAGTATCTCACGGCAGGCACGTTCCACTGCCTCGCGGCAATGGTTCCGGAACATCTCGTTCATTCGGATTTCTCGCTTTCGGTCAGTATTTTCACCTTCTGCTCTGCCTCGTCAAGTATTGCGGTGCAGGTTTTCACAAGCTCCGCTCCCTCCGAAAACAGCGCTATGGATTCGTCAAGCGGTGCCGCACCGCTTTCCAGCTTTTTCACGATCTCTTCAAGCCGTTTGACTGCTTCTTCGTATGTCGGTCTTTTGTCGTCCATGTTTATTCTGTCCTTTCAGCGCCGATCATGCCGTCGGCGACCCTGACGGTGAAGCTGTCGCCCACCGCGAGTTGGGTGCTGCTTTTTATAACACTGCCGTTTTTGTCATACAGTGCGGCATAGCCGCGTCTGAGTACGCTCATCGGGTCAAACGACGCGAGCAGGCGGGAAACGGCGTCCAGCCCTTCCCTTTTACGGGAAAGAAGCCTTGATGCTGCCGCCGTGAGCTGCTCTTCGTCCTTCAGAAGAGCCATACGTCTGTCGTCAAGCGTGGCGCGCGGATTTATCAGCACGCGTGACGAAGCGAGCAGGGCTATGAGCCTGCGTTCGCTTTGCAGGCGCTTTGAAAGCGAAGCGGCGTTATGTGTGTTGATATTGCCGAACTTGCGCTTCAGTTCGTTTTTGTCGGGGAGCGCGAGCTCCATTGCCGCAGACGGCGTGGGTGCGCGCAGATCGGCGACGAAATCGGCTATCGTGAAGTCGATCTCATGACCGACAGCTGAAATTACCGGCGTTTCGCAGTCATAGACCGTTCTTGCAAGAGCTTCGTCGTTGAATGCCCAGAGGTCTTCGATACTGCCGCCGCCTCTGCCGATTATTATCAGATCGACGGACTTGTGCCTGTCGAAATATCTTACGCCGCGGATGATTTCCGGCGCGGCATCCTTGCCCTGGACAAGCGAGGGATAAAGAATCAGCTCACAGAGAGGGAAGCGCCTTGCGGCGATGTTTTTCATATCCTGAATCGCGGCTCCGGTCGGCGCGGTCACGATGCCGATGCGAAACGGCGTTTTCGGGAGAGCTTTCTTGTGCGCCGGGTCGAAAAGCCCTTCGGCGGCAAGCTTTGCTTTGAGTTTTTCAAACGCTTCGTACAGGCTGCCGATGCCGTCCTGTTCTATTGCGGTGGCGTAAAGCTGATATGAACCGTCGCGCACGAAAACGGAGACGCGCCCCGTAACGATCACTTTCTGCCCGTTTTCCATGTCGAAGTCAAGGTTTGCGGCATCCGCGCGGAACATCACGGCTTTTATAAGCGAGCCTTCGTCCTTCAGAGTGAAGTAATAATGCCCGGTTTTATGTTTGGTGAGGTTGGAGACCTCGCCTTTTACGTTCACCTGACGAAGAGGCGGGAGGGCGTCGATATAATCCTTGACAAAGGTATTGAGCTGGGTTACGGTTATGACCTGCTTATCCATTGACCATTTTCCCGATTACGCCGTGGACAAAGCCGGTCATGGCGTGTTCGCCGTATTCGCGACAGATCTCCACCGCCTCGTTGGCGATTATTTCGATGGGAACGGGCTCCGGAGCGTATTTCAGTTCATATGCGGCGTCGCGGAGCACGGCACGCACCACGCGGGGTATGCGCGATTCGTCGCGGTTGAGTACGGCGGTGCGCACGGTTTCATCGACGGCTTCAAGGTTGTCGATTACGCCGTTATAAAGGCTTTTCGCAAATGCGGAGATCTCGTCTCCGCGCTCGTTTGCGGCGTTTTCAAGGATTTCGTTTCTGTCGCCGCCGAATGAATATTCAAACAGCAGGCAGACTGCCGTACAGCGGCTGTCGTGTCGTGTCATAAATAAAGCTCCGTTCCTTCAGTGAGAAGCTCGATTGCTTTCTCAACTGCCTGTTCTCTCACCGCTTCACGATTGCCATCAAAGCGGAAGCTGCGGGCAAACGCGCCTTCTTTTGCCGCTACCGCAAACCATACCGTGCCGACGGGCGCTTCTTTTGTGCCGCCTGTCGGTCCTGCAAAGCCGGTTACGGCGACGGCGATATCGGCATCGCTGCGGCGGAGTGCTCCGTCTGCCATGTCGCGCGCGACATCTTCGCTGACAACGCCGATACGGGATATGAGTCCCGCGGAAACTCCCAGCATTTTTTCCTTAAGCCGTTCGGAATAGGTGATAAAGCCGCCTTCGAACACATGGCTTGCTCCGGGTACCGATGTTATCTCGGAGGCTATCATGCCGCCGGTGCAGCTTTCCGCAGTCGTCAGCTTTTTGCCGCGCTTTGCAAGCATGGCAACAAGTTTTTCGGTTTTTTCGTTCATACTATGTATCATTCCTTCAAAGAAAAATTTTCACTGTTGTCAGAGCAGTATTTTTGTCGTTTCCTTCTTCGCAAAGGCGGCTTCCGTAAGCGCATCGACGTCAAGACGGCTTTCCTGCTCAAGGATCTCATCAAGTGTGGGGCGAAGACAGGGGTGGTGCGGGGTGAACATCACACAGCAGTCGTCATAAGGAAGCGACGAGGTCTCAAATGTGCCGATTTTCCGCGCGAGGGTGACGATTTCGTCCTTGTCCATGCCGATGCAGGGGCGGAACACGGGAAGCGACACCGCGGAGTTTGTCATATACAGTGCCTCAATGGTCTGGCTTGCGACCTGACCCACCGATTCGCCGGTCACAAGCGCAGAGCAGCCGACGTTTTTCGCCGTTTTTTCGGCAAGGCGCATCATGAAGCGGCGAAGGAGGATCGTGAAGTATTTTTCCTCACAGTTGTCGGCTATCGCCTGCTGTATTTCGGTTATCGGGATCGTGTTGACATAAATCTTTCCGGTATAGCCCGCAAGTATCTTCGCAAGTGACATGACCTTTTCACGTGCCGCGTCGCCGGTATACGGCGGAGTTTCGAAGTACACTGCGTCGATCTCGACGCCGCGTTTTGCTATCATATATCCGGCGGCGGGGCTGTCTATGCCGCCGGAAAGCAGGAGCATCGCCCTGCCGTTGGAGCCGACGGGCATTCCGCCGACCGCTTTTTCGCCGCCGCCGTGTACGAATGCGGCATCATCGCGTATTTCTATTGTCACCGCTACCTCGGGATGTTCGACATCGACTCTGAGATAGGGGAGAGTTTCAAGTATGTCTCCGCCGCACACGGCGCAGATCTGCGGAGAAGTCAGTCCAAAATGCTTGTCACTGCGTTTTGCGATGCATTTGAAGGTCTTCGCGTTTCCTATGAGACGGCGGCAGTTGTCCTTCACCGCGCGGCGCACCGCATCCATGTTCTTTTCGCACTCGATGCCTACGCATACGGCGGCGATGCCGAACACCTTCTTCAGCATATCGGCAAGCCCGCGCACGTCGCAATCATCGTTACGCGGACGTATCACAAGTGTTGACTGGGAGTAATGTGTGTCGTATTCGCCGCCGAAGGAGTTCAGAACCGCCTTGACTCGACGGAGCAGTAATTTATCGAAATAGCCGCGGTTTAGTCCCTTGAGGACGATCTCGCCGTATTTCAGCAGAATAACTTCTTTCATTGCATTTACCTTTTTCTTACCGCAAAAGCAGCGGCGTTTTTCAGTTCGTTTATGAGTGTGTCGACCTCGTCGTCGGTATTGAAATGTGAAAATCCGACTCTCACGGCGCAATCGGTGTAGCTCTGAGGCAGACCGTATGCGGGGAGCACGGTGTTTTTCTTTGCGCGGACCGAACAGGCGGACGACGATGATATACAGATGTCCTTCGACGAAAGATAATTCAGACATACCTCGCTTTTCAGCCCGTTTATCGCGAAATTCACAATGTTTTCGACATGATGCGGAGGTATGAAGAATCCGATCATATCGCCGAGCGCGTTTTTTGCACCGTCGATGAAGCGGCTGCGAAGAGCGGCGACATGTGTGCGGTATTCGGGATGGGCGATGTTTTCGGCACAGGCTGCACCGAACGCCGCGATGCCGACGGTGTTTTCCGTTCCGCCGCGGATGCCGTTTTCCTGATCGCCGCCGCGTATGAGGGGAAGGAGCTTTGCCCTTTCGCCGTGATACAATGCGCCGCAGCCTTTGAAGCCGCCCAGCTTATGAGCCGATACGCTTACGGTGTCGCAGTATTTTACGGGCAAAACGGCGGTTTTTGCGTCTGTCTTGCAAAACGCCTGCACAGCGTCGCAGTGGAACAGCGCTCCCGAACCGACGGCGTCAAGAGTTTCACGGACGGCTTTTATGTCCGTAAGACAGCCTGTCTGGTTGTTTGCGTGCATGAACGAAACGAGACAGGCGCCCTTTGCCTTTTCGGCAAGTGCGTCAAGGTCGGCTTTGCCGCCCGTCATGGGGATATACACGATCTCAAAGCCCTCGGCTGCCAGCGCTTCGACGGGTGCGAGCGCGGACGGATGCTCGGTCAGGTCGGTGATTATTCTGCTTCCGGCGCGGCGGTTTTTGCGTGCAAGCGAAAAAATCGCGAGGTTGTTTGCCTCTGTGCCGCCTGAGGTAAAGGTGAGGTTTTCCGGCTTGCAGCCGAAAGCCGATGCCACCTGTCTGCGTGCGTTTTCGAGTATGTATGCGCCGTCTCTGCCCGCTTTGTGCGACGACGACGGGTTGCCGTAGTTTCTTATTGCTTCTTCAGCCGCTTTTACCGCCGATTCATACGGACGCGAGGTCGCGGCGTTGTCGAGATATATCAAATTAAGCCTCCGTTTGAATATGAACACACGTATGGCATTCTAATCATAATATTATACAACGCACTTTTTCTCTTGTCAACCCGTGAGAGCGAATTAACAATTAATGTATTGATTTTTTTTACAAAAAAATGTATAATAGCGTTCATGACTGATACAGGGGCGACCGTTTTTATGAAATTTCTGAGGCTTACATCTTGTGACAACCCCGAATACAGGGCTGCGGCGGAGCTTTATGCGCAGAGCTTCCCTTATCACGAACAGCGCGAGTCACGGTCACAGGCGGATATCATGAACGAGCCCGAATATCACTTTGATCTGATATTTGACGGCGGCACGTTTGTGGGCGAGGTACTCAGCTGGGAGACCGACGATTTCATATACGTGGAGCATTTCTGCATTCTTCCGTCTCTTCGCGGTGCCGGATACGGCACGAAGGCGCTTGCGCTGCTCGCACAAAAGGACAAAACGACAATACTCGAAATCGACCCGCCGACCGATGATATCGCCATACGGCGCAAGGGCTTTTACGAACGCGCCGGATATGCGGAAAATTCGTTTTTTCATGTGCATCCGCCGTATCACAAAGGTATGGAAGGGCACGAGCTTGTTGTCATGTCAAGCCCTTCGGCGATTTCTCCCGATATGTTCGGGAAGTTTACCGATTATCTGAAAAATACCGTCATGAAAGGTTGTGCCGACAAATGAAATTCAGGGATAAATTCATCAGATTCATGTACGGACGTTACGGCGCGGACGAGCTTTACCGGTTTACGAATATCGTTTTTTTCGTTCTTGTGCTTGTGAACTGCTTTGTCAGGACGTGGATAATTTATGTGATGCTGCTCGGCATTCTCATGTGGCAGTTTTCACGGCTTTTTTCACGGAATATTCCCGCAAGACAGAGGGAAAACAGGAAATATCTGAGTATGCGTAACGCATTCACCGGATTTTTCAAAAGAACGTATATGCGCATAAGGGACTATCGCAGCTTCCGCTATCGCAGATGTCCGTCCTGCCGGGCAACACTGCGCCTGCCAGCAAAAAAAGGGAAGCATACGACCAGATGTCCGAAGTGCGGCAGGGAATTCGAAGTGAAGATCTAAGGCATCACCGCGCAAAGCCCGAGCGGCACACTTGCTTGCATCTTTTCCGCCATATTTCAAAAAAATTCTTGTCTGTAGCTCCACTACAGCCTGCGAATTTTTGTTTCATCTGACGAAAAATCCGACTGCGCAATTGCACCATCGGATTTACGCGGTGATGCCTTAGGCCATTACCGCACGTATGATGCGGCGATGCTCCGGGACGGGAAATCATTTTTTAAC
This sequence comes from Ruminococcus sp. CAG:382, assembly GCA_000433115.1. GTDB lineage: Bacteria > Bacillota > Clostridia > Oscillospirales > CAG-382 > UBA1206. The sequence goes on along the minus strand of FR892152.1, from coordinate 2,818 downwards.
AAAAAGTAAATTTTCAGAAAATCGTTCCTCACCTACTTTACATTTCGTACCGTGTGTTTTATAATAAACCGATATCGGATGTTTTTCGATTTAATAATAGATGTACAAGCAAGCTGTAACGGCATTTGAATGCTGAAATATAAACATCATAGGAATGTCACCGGAGCGCCGCGCTTTACTGTACGGCTCGGTCGGCTTGCGCTCTGACGCGCTCTTTTGCGCGTTTCAAATCCTTTTTCAGGATGGGCAGCACCGTTTCGGCTTGCCGTATCCGAACATACATTGAATATTTTATCGGGAACATAGATTGATAAAATTTATGGAGGTTTAATCTATGTCCACACCAGTGGTGATCCTTATTGCCGTCGCCTCTGCCGTCGTTTTCGGGCTGATAGGTGCCTTTGCGGGCTTCACATACCGCAAGAGAGTTTCCGAAAAGCTCATAAAATCAGCCGAAGTCGAAGCGAGCCGCATCCGCGAGGAAGCAAAAAAAGAGGGCGAGACAAAGAAAAAGGAATTCCTGCTTGAAGCAAAAGAGGAATCGCTTCGCATCAAGAACGAGGCAGACCGTGAACTGAAGGAACGCCGTGCAGACCTGCAGCGTCAGGAAAAGCGTGTTCTTCAAAAGGAAGAAAGCCTTGACCGCAAGAGCGAGCAATACGACAAAAAAGATGAGATACTGAATCAGAAAATCAAACAGGCAGACGAGCTGAAAGCAAAGATCGAAGAAGTCAAGGCACAGCAGCTTGAGGTCCTGCAAAACCTCGCCGGAATGACGAGCGAGGAGGCCAAAACGACGCTTATCTCCCGCGTGGAAGAGGAAGCACGTCACGAAATGGCGATGAAGCTTTCCGAAATCGAAAGCGAATACAAAGAAACCGCCGAGGAAAAGGCAAGAGACATCATTACAACGGGGATTCAG
>FR892152.1:0-1837 GCA_000433115.1 Ruminococcus sp. CAG:382 | reverse complement strand
CGGTGTCAGTCGTTGACCTGCCGAACGACGAAATGAAGGGCAGAATCATAGGTCGTGAGGGCAGAAATATACGTTCGATCGAAACTCTTACCGGAGTCGACCTCATAATCGACGACACACCCGAGGCAATCACGATTTCCACATTTGACCCCGTAAGACGCGAGATCGCGCGTCTTACCCTCGAAAAGCTCATTTCCGACGGAAGAATCCATCCCTCCCGCATTGAGGAAATGGTTGAAAAAAGCAAAAAAGAAGTTGAAAGCATCATCAAGAAGGAAGGCGAACAGGCTACCTTCGAAACCGGCGTTCACGGTATAAATCACGAGCTTGTCAAGCTGCTCGGCAGACTCCGCTTCCGCACAAGCTACGGTCAGAACGTACTCCGCCATTCCGTAGAGGTCTCCCTCATTTCGGGAATGATCGCGGCAGAGCTTGGTGCGGACGTGAATCTTGCAAAGCGCGCCGGACTGCTGCATGATATCGGCAAAGCCATGACTCATGAGGTCGACGGCTCGCATGTCGAAATCGGCGTTACCATCGCAAAGAAATACAAAGAAAACCCCGAGGTCATTCATGCCATCGAAGCCCATCACGGCGACGTTGAGCCTCGTTCCGTCGTTGCGGTCATCGTTCAGGCGGCAGACGCCATTTCGGCGGCGCGCCCCGGCGCAAGACGCGAAAACCTCGAAACCTATATCAAGCGACTCCAGAAGCTGGAAGAAATCGCAAACAGCTACAACGGAGTTGAAAAGTCGTTTGCCATTCAGGCGGGCAGAGAAGTCCGCATAATGGTCAAGCCCGGCGTCATTGACGACGAAAATATGATTTTTGTTGCCCGCGATATTGCAAAGAAGATTGAATCGGAACTTGAATATCCGGGACAGATAAAGGTTAATCTCATCCGCGAGACAAGAGCCGTGGAATATGCAAAATAACAGCTTTACACTGCTTGCCCTCGGCGACGTCGTGGGCGACGCGGGAACTGAGGCGGTCTGCCGCCGCATGATATCCCTCAAAAAGGAATACGGCGCCGATTTCGTGATCGTAAATGCCGAAAACAGCGCCGAGACATACGGTATGAGCCGAGAAGCGGCAAACGCACTGCTTGACGCGGGTGCGGATGTCCTGACCGGCGGAAACCACTCACTGAAGAATTACGACGTGTTCGACCTTCTTGACGAAAACGAACGCGTACTCCGCCCCATGAACCTGCCGGATGCCGCGCCGGGTCACGGCTGGTGTATCGTCGATGCGCCGCACGGACTGCGTGTCCTTGTCATATCGGCGCTCGGACAGGTGTTCATGAACCAGTGCGATAACCCGTTTACCGCCTGTGACAGATTGCTTGCCGAGCAGACCGGCAGATATGACATCGCGATCTGCGACATCCATGCGGAGGCGACAAGCGAAAAGGCGGCGTTTGCCGAGTATTTCGACGGCAGAATCAATATCACCTTCGGCACACATACGCACGTACAGACCGCAGACAGGCGCATTTTTCCCTGCGGAAGCGGCTTTGTCACCGACATCGGCATGTGCGGCGTGACGGAATCGGTGCTCGGCGTGAAAAGCCAAGGTATCATACGTCAGTTCGTTACCTCTGTTGCGGAGCGTCACGAAAAGGCGCACGGTACGGCAACGCTTCACGGCGCGGTGTTCACCGTTTCATTGCCCGGGAAAAAAGTTACCGACATAAAAAGAATCGAAACAAACTGAAAGGACAAACCCATGAAGCTCAGTAAAATTTTCTCCGCACTCGTATGCGTTGCGGTAGTGGCAACGATGTTCCTCGCTGTCGCCGTATCAGCCGACACCGGAACAACAGGCACCGCACAGC
>FR892151.1:3195-4846 GCA_000433115.1 Ruminococcus sp. CAG:382 | reverse complement strand
GGTGCTGCTTCGGAAAGCCCGGCGGCGCCGGAGGAGAGCTCCTCCGGAGAGGTTTCGGAGGATGTGCCGGAGCAGTCACGTGAGGAGCGCGGTTACACGGTCGAATATATTCCGTACATGGGGAATTTTGCGGTGGCGCGGAAAACGGTTGACGGCGCCGACAGGATCGCGCTCATGAAGGACGGCGAAATGCTCACCGGTTTCGGGTATGACGGGTATTCCGTCGTGACAAGCGAGGAGCTTGACAATACGTTCATCATTCTTTCTGCCGAGGGGCAGAAGGTCGCTGTTTTCGATTATGCCGGAAGGGATTTCAGCGACAGGGTGTGTTATCCGGTCGAAAGCTGCGACGGTAATTATGCCGCTTTCCGGTATGTTGATTTCTTCGGCAAGACCGAGAAGCGGTACGGTATTGTCAGGGGTATGACGTATCTCGAACAGCATATGTTTGTTTTCGATGAGCTTATTGAGGATTTTGTCTATACGGATTGCGAAGTGTGCAAGCCTGAATTTACGTCCGCCGGAGAAAGAAGACTGCTTCTGAAGCATTTTATGGACGGCGCGACAAAGGTCGTGCGGTTTGACGGCAGCGTTGTGTTTGAACTGCCTTATAAAAATGTGAAGCCGTTCTTCTGGATGATATTGACCGAGAATGACGGAAAAGGAAGAATTTTTGACTTTGACGGAAATCAGGTCGATTTCCCGGATTTCAGCGAAATTGCGTTCGTAAAAAACGCATGCGGCATTTTATTCGGTTGTTACAGGGCGGAGAACGGAGAAAAAAAGGTCGTCATTTCCACGGAAGTGAAAAGAAACGGTATTCTTGAAACGGATTATGACGTCAGAGAAGCGAACAGAGCGTTCGGCGTTGCCGTGAAAGAGGCAGCGGACAGTATCATCGGGGCTGTCGCTTCGGGAGATACCGATGAAATGCGGAAATACGTGTCGGACAGAATCGTCGACGATTACATTGCATACCGGGATAACGGCGACGCCGGTATGTTCGGGTATGGTCAGATCATGACGTATATCAATGAGGCGGAGGGGAATTACCGGCTTTCCGATTCGCCGGCGCCGACGGGAAACAGTGAAGATTTCCTGTTTTACAGTACGAACGGGGGACGTCGCGTTTTTCTGCCGATCTATGTGGAGACGAAAGCCGACGACGGCATATCCGTCATGCGGCGTTCTATCGGATTGGAGCTTAAAAGCGACGAAAACGGCGGATATAAACTCAGCGCTGTCAGGAGTGAGATCGTTTCCTTCGGCAGGGTTCCGGGGGCAAATAAATGAGGAAAAACGGTGTGTGATTGACCGGAGTGTCTGCAAAAGTGCGGATATCGGACGATTTTAGCGGCGCCGATTGTTGCATCTGCACAAATCGGGGTGGACATAATTGTTGACTATGCCGATTGATTTTCCGAACCGATTGTTGTATAATAAAATGGCAATATCGGCAGATTGCGCGACGAATACGCGATAAACAACAGAATAGACGAGTCTGACAAGACAAATTCACAAAAAAGGAGTGCTTTTATGAACGCTTTCGGAAAAACGGGTTTGCTTTGCTGTCTGGCGGCGGTTTTGCTTGCCGGATGCGGTGACGGAGACAGAGATACGTCGGCGGTGAGCGGTGCGGAGGTCAGTATTG
>FR892151.1:0-3181 GCA_000433115.1 Ruminococcus sp. CAG:382 | reverse complement strand
CGGAGGTCAGTATTGAACAGAGCGGAGAGATTTCCGGCTCTGCTTCGGAGGAGGTTTCCGATGCCGTAACCCCGAAGGATTACGAGCTTGGACGGCAGGTCGGGGACGGAAATGTTTATATTGCATGCGGCAAGAACGAAAACGGGAGACCGTGTTATGCGCTGGAGAAGGACGGAAGAATTATAACGGATTTCGACTTCGAAGACGTTAATGTGCTGGAATCGGGATATGTTGTCTTGTTCAGGGGCAACAATATTGCCGAGGTGCGTGATTTTTCCGGAGAAAGGGTCGGAGACAAGGCGTACCGCGTTGAGGAAAGAAAACAGAAAGCAAAGGTTTCCGTTGTGAAGATATATGTCCCGACGCGCGAAGGCTCGAAGGTCAGGGAAGCGAGATATGCGCTCGCTACGGGCGGAAAAAGGATCGTTGATGATGAGCTCGGAGATATTCTTATCGACTGCACGCTTCTGAACGACTTTGACTTCGACTCGTTTGAAGATCTTGACGATGTCGGATATTTTGCCATGGAAAAAGATAATATTGTCGAAGAAGCGTGGAGCTACGACGGCAAAAAATTCGGCTACGATATATACAGGTTCGTAAAGCGATTCGGGGACAACGGACTCGCTGTTGTCTCAAACCGTCCGGGCAAGGGGCGTGACGTCCGGTATGCGCTCGTGTCTGGCGGAGTTGAAACGAAAAGCGGTCTTTGGATGGGCGGCGAAATGCTCACGGACTTCGATTTCGATTCGTACAATATACTTACATACAATATACTTACAACGGGATATATCGTTCTGAAAAAGGACGGCGGGGTCGCGGAGGTGCGCGACGCCGACGGGGATGTATATACGCAGAGCGCATATGAGAAAATCAGCGGCTTTTCGGTCGGTGACATATATGCAGTCAGGACGGGTTCGGGTAAGGATACGCGATATGCGCTTGCACGAGGCGGTTATGATTTCGGCGGAGTTGTGTGGGAGCCTGCAATGCTCACCGGATTTGATTATACGATGGTCAGGGGGCTGAATTACAGCAACAACGAGTATGACGTCAGACCTACTCTCTTCATTTTGCTCGAAAAAAGCGACGGCAGCAGAGAGATCAGGAACATTGACGGCAGGGTCGCTCTTTCGGGACAGCTTCCCGAGGTGGTTCCGTTTTACGGCATGCTCGTCGTCAAAGGCGAAAACGGTTATGATCTGTACAACGGCGACGGAACGAAAACGGGTGTGACCGGGTTCAGAAATATTTTTTCAAAGCAGATAGAGGAGTACCGTATCATTAAGACGACTGCGGATTCCGGAGAGGTGCGCTATTCGGTCATGAATGCGATCGACGGCAGCAGGCTGATTCTTGAGAATTACGACGAAAATGCGGTCTGCGACAGGTATTATGACGCGATACTTGCAACGGTAACGGAGCTTGTGCGCGCAGTCAAGAACGACGATTTTGCCGCGCTGAGAAAAGTTGTTGCCGACGAAGAGCTTGTCAGGAAATACGAGGCGCTTCTCGGACGCTACAACGCGGGCGACAGAGCGGGGCTGACCGATGACCCGTCTTTCGGACTGCTGAATCTCAGGCTGAATTATTACGAATTCAACGGTACGGTCACCGCAAGCGAACGGGTGGCTTTTGTCGATGCGCAAAGCGGACGAGCCGAGGCGCTGTTCACCGTTCCGATATACGATGAAACGCATCCGATGGGATATTCCGAGACGGTTTCGCTTGTCAGCGACGGCAAGGGGAATTTCAGAATATCGGCGGTCGGATATCATCTGTTTGATTATCCGGATATGTTGTATTACAACGGACAAGAGGATGCAGACTGAAACAGTCATATGATTTCACGGGGCGGCGGTTTTGCTTGCCGGATGCGGTGACGGAGACAGAGATGTGTCGGCGGTGAGCGGTGCTGCTTCGGAAAGCTCGGCGGCGCCGGAAGCGGTTTCGGATGACGTGTCGGAAAATGAGCCGTCGTTTGGCGAAATATCGTGGGACGACGTGTCGGGTGAAAGCTCGGAAGCGGTCCCGGAATCGGAATACAGTGTGCTGAAGAGGCTGGAGGGAACCGTCGCGGTCGTGAAAAAGGAGACGGACGGAGTCACGAGGATCGGACTGCTTGAGAACGGGGAGCCGATCACGGACTTTGAATATGACAATTACAGGATCGTCATGGATTCGACATCGAGGTATGTTGTGCTGGAGCGCAGCGACGGCGCGGGCGATATATATTACGATAACGGCGAATTCTGCGCCGGTGATGCGTATCTCGTGTGGGGAAGGATCGGAGACGAGGGTTTTTGCATGCTGAAGCGCAGACATTCGGAAAAAACGCTTGCGGTCGGTCGCGCGGAAAAAGTCGTTGCCGGAAATCTCGCGGTCGCGCCGGAGCTCACGACCGATTTTGTATACACACGTTCGGAAAAGCTGACCGACGGTATATATGCACTGTATGACGGCGGCGGGCTTTCCGTTATCATGAAAGAAAACGGAGCCGCGCTGTTTAGCGGCGAACAGGCAGGCTTTGAGACGGCGTATATGCTGTCGGAAAGGCTGATTGCACTGGAAAGCGGCGGATGCATTTCGGTCATAATGAATATTGACGGAGCGGTGCTGGCGGATACCGAAACGGGAAGCGGCGATTTTGTGCTTTACAAGGGGAACTTTGTGCTGAAAAACGAGGGCAGCCGGCTTAAAATCGTAAATGTCACGGGAGAGGGCGGAACGGCAGAGGTGACAACGGTTTCGGATATGCTGGTATTCAGAACCGAGGACGGGATCGAGATCCTCGATTATGCCGGAAACATCACGATTCTGCATGAATACGACGGGTTCCGCTCCGAAAGAAGGGTCGGGCGCGCACTGTTTTGCGTTTTGAAAGACAGAGGCGGAAACCTGCGGCGCGTCGCCGCGGTTGACGGCGTTATCGACATGAATTACGACTTTGACGGCAACGACAAAAAGTATCGGGCGGAGCTTTATGATGCGGCAAACGCGTTTGCGCGGGCGGTAATGGACGACGATGCCGACGGCGTGAAAAAATACGGGACGGCAGAGCTTGCGGAGGCGTTTTTGAAATACCGCGACGGTGATGATGAAGGAAATCCGCAGGGAAAACATATTTTTGACTTCAGAAAATTTTATGAGGGCTTTGACGGCGGTCTGAGCTGCCAGAACA
>FR892150.1 GCA_000433115.1 Ruminococcus sp. CAG:382 | reverse complement strand
CCATTTCATCGGTCTTGTCTCCCTGACGCTCGCTGTCATAGCTCTTCAGAGTCTCCATCTCGAATTCCGTGTCGCAATAGGGACACTTCATCTTCTGGAGCTGGCTGTCAAAGGCTATCGCCCCGCCGCAGCAGGGGCATTTGTATTCCTGAAGATCTGCCATCAAATTCCTCCTATTCTGTTTTTGTTTTGTTTCGAATCGGTTGCCGGATACCGCAGGCGTTTTGCCGACTTTTTCTTATCCGTTCGTTCCGGCTGCCGTCTGCCGGCTCTCTGCCGCCTCGTAATACCTGTCGGCTAGCTCACGGAGATAATTGAGTGCCCTGCTGCCGAGCGCCGTTTCCTTCTCCACTCTTTTTCCGTCAGAGAAGGTCATTTCGGAGCTGCGCGCCGGTGCATCGGATCTGCTGAAAATCCGTATCGGATTACGGTACCTGCAAAGCCTCTCAGTCTCGCCGTCCTCACGGATAATCCGAAGGAAGCCCTCCGCATCCTCTGCTGTTATCGGGAAGGAGCCGAACGAGGTGTAATGATCCTTCTGCCTCCCCACGAGACAGTCTGCAGAGAACAGCCAGCCGTCTTTTTCTTTTTTCAGGGCAAAGGAATACACAGGGTTCATTTCCGTGCCGTAATAAACCGTATTTATTAAAACGATGTCATCGGCGGTGTAATTTTTGCTTGCGCCGCAACCGAAAAGCCCGAAAACCGGCAGGAGAGCAAGCACGGCAGCCGAAATTCTGTACACAGTATACTTCACGGTTTTACCGAAGCGGTTTGCCGCATTCCGGACAGAATTTCGGCATACTCTGTCCGGATGCGGGTCCCCAGCCGCAATTTTCACAGGCGGAGCGCACGGCGGGTTTTCGGGCGCCGCAGCTCGGGCAGAATCTGCTGCTGTTTTTCGCGCCACAGGAGGAGCATATCCACTCCTCTCCGGCAATCGCGGCGGGCGCGGGGGCAGGGGAGGGCTTCTCGGGACGGTTGTCTGTCCGGTTCATCATACCGTCGCCGTCCCAAACTCTGTATCGATCGTCCCGGCGCATCAGAATATCCGCAAGCTCATGCATTTTCCGCTCATATTCGCGGTACAGATCGGTAGAGCGGCTGTCGGGACGGTTGCCGTCGCTCAGCTCCAGCTCTATCTCGTCAAACCACGGTGAATCCACCCGTATCGTCACATTGAACTCATAGTCACATGCGTAACGGGGCGGATCATAGCTCTTTCTGTTTCCGTCGGAATCCTCGTAATAAATTTCTTCCTTGTTTTCTCTGATATCCGTTTCAACCCCGCACACCTGCGAAAATGCAATGAGGTCGGGGTTGGCGCTGCGCCAGTCGGAACTCCCGGTAACGGCGAACCGCTCCCTCAGAGGATCGATATATACCTTCTTGCTCCCGTCAAAGGTGAGCGACGGGAAAAAAGCAGCGAGCTTCTTTTCGTTTTCCTCACGGTAGGCAAGCTGGCGCCTGATGTCCTCCACCGTCGAGTTCCGGCGTTCGCTGAAAAACGGTGACAGCTTTTTTGCACAGTCCTTGCAGAGAGTTCCGTTCTCCAGCTTGCGGTTCCCGAAAAAACCGATTTTCTGACCGCATATGTCGCAATATTTTTTGTCAAACAGTCCCATGATAATGGCCCTCCGTTATTTTTTCTCCTGCACAATCCGTTTTGCCTCGTTGCTCCGTAACCCGGAACCGCAGGCAAAGCCGATATGGAATATATATTTCGGATTATTCCGGTTTTTCGGTTGGAAAGCTTGCCCTACTGCCTCAGAAACAGCTTCAGCAGCCTGAAAAGCTCTTTTTCACCCCTGCCTCTGTATCTGACCGGAACGGTGCTGCCGTCCGGCAAGCTCCAGCCCGCACACAGCATCCCGGATGCCC
>FR892149.1 GCA_000433115.1 Ruminococcus sp. CAG:382 | reverse complement strand
GTCAAGCACGGCTTTGCTTTTCAGAGAAATTCCGGCTTTTTCAAGTTCGGTGAAGAGTTCAGCCGCGTGTGCATCCGTATAATTGTGGCGGTCCGGGTCGGAGCAGACAAACAGTACGTCCGTACTGCCGCCGACGGCTTTTCTGAGGCTGTCGGCAAAGCTGTTTTTTTCAAACAGTTTGTTTCCGTTTTCCCTGTCGAGCATATGACTTGTAAGAAATGAGATCATTTTTTCTCTCCCTCCTCTTTTTCTGCGCTGCTTTTTTCAAGCTGTTTCAGAATATACTCCTGCTTTGCCAGTATGGAGTTGACCTTGTTGTGAAGGTCTTCGATCATGATCTCGGTCTTGAGATTCACCTTATAATCGTTTTCGGCTCTGCGTCGGTCTTTTTCTTCCTGCCTGTTCTGACTCATCATGATAAGCGGAGCCTGAATCGCCGCGACGCATGATAAAACAAGGTTGAGCAATATAAACGGGTACGGATCGAACGCATTGACCATGATGATGTTTATAACCATCCATGCCACGAGCACTCCGACAAATGAGAATATAAATGTCCAGCTTCCCGCAAATTTTGCGATTTTATCGGCGGCGCGCTGCCCGAAGGAATAAAGCTTCTTTGTTTCTTTTTCGGTGTTTTCCGAAATTTTGCTTCCCGCAAGAAGAGTGAGGATTTCTTCATCGCTCATGTCATGCTGAATATCCTTGATGATTTCGCTGACAAGTTTTTTGTTTTCTTTCATAAAAGCTTCTCTCAGTTCAGTATTGTCTTGTCCTTTATATTTCCGCCGCTGCTTATTTTTGATGCAGAGGCGTCAAACATGAGCGTTCCGTTTCGCAGTACGGTAAAAACATATGTGTTGCTGCCCGTTTTATCGGTATGAGTGAGCGTAAGAATGCTGCCGTCAAGCGTATAGGTGCCGTAAGCGGTGTGATTGCCGTCGGATGAGATACGGAGTGTGAACGAGCCGTCGTCTGTCATGACGAGACGTACGCTGTCGCCCGTGTCGCCCGAAATATAAGGATGCAGCATTCTGAGTCCGACCGTCTCTGTCTGCGACTGTTCGGCGGGATTTGACGTTTCAATTGTTTCCGAAGCGTTCTTGCCGCTGTTCCCGTTTCCGCAGCCGAAGCAGGCGGCAGTGAAACAGCCGAAAACAATGACGGCAAGAACCGCAAAAATGATTCGTTTTGTATGCAGATCCATGATTATCTCCTTTTTGTATAGATAACGGCAAAACCGATAAGTCCGATGATCACGATGCCCATAAGTATGAAATAGAAAATGTCGCCGTCTTTTTCGGCACCGGGAGCTTCACTTTGCACCGTACTTACTCCGCTCTGCTCCGAAATACGTGCAAATTCCGCAGTAACAATTGCTTCGCCGCTGAATTCCTCCAGTACATAAACGCCGTTTTCCGTCGTATAACCGGCGCCGCTGACCGTGACGTTTTTGAGGACGTACCCGCTGTCCGGTTTTGCAGAAAAGGCTTTTCTGCCGTCGGTGCGCGTCACCTCTGTCAGAGTGCCGCCTTCGGTTTTTCTGAGAGTGAGGACAGGATGTCCGGCTTCCGTGAATGTGACTACGATCTGTGAATCCGCGGTTATTGACGGGGCGGAAACCTTGCAGCCGCTTCTGTTTTCAACCGGAAGCTGTGTGCCGTTCATTGTGACTGACGAAATGATGTATCCGTCAAACGGTGTGGCAACAAGCTCGATGCCGTCTCCCTCGGCAACCGAAACCGCCGATGAAGGCGAAACACTGCCGCCCGATGTCGCATATATGCTCACAGTGTAATACTGAGTGACCTTTTCCCATTTTGCGGTCAGCGTCAGTGTATCGCCGTCAACCGAATACTCGCGTCCCGCGTTGTATTCGCGTCCGCTTTCATCGACCCAGCATACGAATCTGTATCCCTTGCGCGTCAGAGTGCATTCCGATGCCGTAAAGGTGTTTTTCTGATACATTTCAAATACGCGCGGAAGCTCGCCGGTGCAGCCCTCCGCACCTGCGGCATAGACGACCTTGTGCGTCAGCGTCGCGTCGCCGTCCTTTTCCCAGACGGCAGTCAGCACGGGATTCAGTTTGCTTACGGTGTATTCGCCGCCGTTTTCGTAAAACAGTCCGTCTGAATCGACCCAGCCGCGGAACGTATATCCGTCCTTTGAAAGCGACAGCTTTTTCAGCTTCACCGTGGAGTTATAAACGACCTGCATCGCGTCGGGAAGCTCGCCCTCGCTGTATGGCTCGTTGTTTGCAAATGTGAGGAAGCCGGTTATCACAAGGTCGATCGGCACGGGGCGAGTCCAGTACGCTCCGAATTCAATGTCGCTGCCGACGTTTTCGAATGTGTCACCGGGCCGGTAAATTTTTGCCTTCTTTTCGCCGTTTTCGTCGGTGTATATGTATTTCCAGCCCGAAAAGATGTAATCTCTGAAGATGATGGTGTTTTCGGGGAAGACAAAGCTGCCGCCCTCCTCAACCGTAATGGACGGTACGTCGGTGCCGGTGAAGATCTGTGTCGGCTTTTTGCCCGTCAGCGGATTAATAAGCTTGATGCCTTCCGTAAATGTCATTGTATATGTCGCTTTGGCGGCGAAAGCGGGAATGCTGAGAAGCAAAGCCATAACAAGCGCAAGAGCCGCCGAGGCAAATGTTTTTCTGTTCATGTTGATTACTGTCCCCTCAGATAAGGTCAAAATATGGTAACGTATATTGTATTATATCACAGAAAATGCGAGTTGTAAAGATGTATAAATACTTGTTTACAACTTATTATCTCCGCCTTCCTTGACAAAGGTAAGCGGTTGTGATAAAATCATTTTCATAAAAGGACAAGCGGTGAATTATGAACGGTAAAATGATCGTCTTTGACGGCAACAGCATACTGAACAGAGCGTATTACGGAGTGCGTCCGCTGAACACAAAGGACGGCTTTCCGACAAACGCCCTCTTTGGCTTTGTAAATATACTTCAGAAAAATCTTGCCCCCGGCTACGACTATGCCGCGATAGCTTATGACCTTCGTGAAAAGACCTTCCGCCATATCAGGTGCGACACATACAAGGCGACCCGCCGCCCCATGCCGGAAGATCTCGCAAAGCAGCTCCCTGTTTCAAAGGAGATAGCGGAGCTGATGGGGCTGCATGTGCTTACCGCCGCAGGCTTTGAAGCCGACGATATTCTCGGCACTCTTTCGCGCATCGCCAAAGAAAACGATGTTGAATGTGTGATCGTGACGGGCGACCGCGACAGCTATCAGCTCGTGTGCGACGGCGTCACCGTTCACCTTGCCGCAAACAATGAAACAAGAATAATCGACACAAAAGCAATAGACGAGATGTACGGTCTTACGCCGTCACAGCTTATCGACCTGAAGGCCGTGATGGGCGATTCTTCCGACAATATCAGCGGCGTACCCGGCATCGGCGAAAAGGGCGCGCTGGAGCTTATGCACCAATACGGCTCTCTTGACGGAATATACGCTCATATCGACGAAATAAAAGGCGGCAAAAAAACAAAGCTTGAAAACGGCAGGAAAGATGCGTATATGTCGCGCTTCCTTGCGGAAATTTCAAAAAGCGCTCCCGTCCCCGAAAACATTGAGGAATACAGAATATTGCCGCGCAACGACGGGGAGCTTATTTCGCTGTTCACAAAGCTGGAATTCACGTCGCTCATCGGCCGTCTTTCGCTGGAGAAGCCCGCAAAGCCCGAAAAGGCTGTGGAAATACGTCCGCTTGACGGCGACGCGATGACTGCGCTCCCCGACGGCATATATGCCGAAACCGACGGCAAGACAGTCCGCGCACTGCACGACGGTGTAATATATACCTGTCCGCTTGCCGAATGCAGCAGACTTTTTTCCGCAGGGCGCAGGATTAATTTCTGGAGTCTCAAGGAAACGGCGCGCGCCGTTCTTGATGCCGGTTTTGAATTCGGCTGTGACGGGGAGGACGTTTCGCTTCTCGCATATGTCGTTTCTCCCGTTGACAGCGGGCTCACCGTCGAAAAGGCGGCGGCTATGTATCTTGATATGCCTTCTGTCACAGAATCGCTCGCAATACTTCCGGGATTGCATGACGTGCTGACTCCGAAGCTCATGGAGGCAAACGGCGAGTTTATATATCGTTCAATTGAACTTCCGCTTGCACGGGTGCTTGCCGATATGGAGCATACGGGCTTCAGGGCGGACGAAAAGGGGCTGGAAGCTTTTTCGGAAATGTGCGCCTCCCGTCTTGCCGTGCTTGAGAGGGAAATATACGCCGCGGCGGGTGAGGAATTCAATATCAATTCGCCAAAGCAGCTGGGCACGGTGCTTTTTGAAAAGCTCATGCTTCCGCCGCCGAAAAAAACCAAAACGGGCTATCCGACCGACGCCGAAACGCTTGAAAAGCTGGCACCGTACAGCCCGATAATAAATCTGATTTTCGGCTACCGTCAGCTTGCCAAGCTGAAATCCACCTATTCCGACGGACTGAGAAAATGTATTTCCTCCGACGGCAGAATACACACAACCTTCCGCCAGACGCTCACTAAAACGGGCAGACTTTCGAGTGTGGAACCGAATCTGCAGAATATTCCCATACGTACCGAGCTGGGGCGTGAGCTCAGAAAATTCTTTGTTGCCGAGGACGGCTGGACGCTCATCGACGCCGACTATTCGCAGATAGAGCTTCGCATACTCGCACACGTCGCAGGCGACGAAAATCTGAAAAAAGCCTTCCGCGAGGAAAAGGATATCCATACCGCGACCGCGGCGGAAATATTCCGTATTCCCGAGGAAAGTGTGACGCCGGAGCTGAGGAAACGCGCCAAGGCGGTCAATTTCGGCATAATGTACGGCATAAGCGCATTCGGTCTTGCAAAGGACATCGGCGTTTCCAAACGTGAAGCCGATGAATATATAAAGCATTATATGGCGGCATATCCCGCGATAAGCGAATATCTGAAAAACGTCGTAACCGACGCAAAGCGCGACGGCTACGTTTCGACGATATACGGCAGACGCAGATATATTCCCGAGATCAATTCGTCAAAGAAAATGCTCGTTTCGTTTGCCGAGCGCGTCGCGCGCAACACACCAATTCAGGGCGCAGCCGCAGACATCATAAAAAAAGCCATGGTCGATACCGCGGAAACGCTGAAAAAGGCTGGACTGAGGTCACGCCTCATACTTCAGATACACGACGAGCTTATCGTCGAAGCGCCCGAAAACGAAAAGGAACAGGCGGCGGCGATACTCAGAAGCTGTATGGAAAACGCGTTCCCGCTTGACGTACCGCTTACCGTCGATATGACGGAAGGAAAATCGTGGGAGCAATAAAAAAGCAACCACCAAAGACAAAGGAGCTTGTTATGGTTAATTTACACGGCAGAAAAGCAAGAATGCTTTTGGTCTATCCCGATTATACAGACAGAGATCTTTCAGTAAAGATAAACGGCGGCGGCAGCTATTCCGAAGGGCTTGCTTCCATTTCCGCCGTACTTAAGCAGGGCGGACATTCCTGCTCACTGCTTCACCTCAGACATCTCTATGATGAGGAAACCTACAAAAAGGAGTTACGCGAGAAGGGCGAATTCGATGTGATCGGCTTTTCGATACGTACCACCGCATTTCCCGACTGCGAGCTGTATATAAAATGGACGCGGGAGGTATATCCCGACGTATTCATAATCTGCGGCAGCTATCATTGTACGCTTGCGCCTGCCGAGGTGCTTTCGATTCCCGAGGTTGACAGCGTATGTATAGGCGACGGCGAATATGCCGAGCTTGAGCTGCTTGACAAAATGACCGCCGGAGAGGATTATACCTCTGTCGAAAGCCTCTGGTTCAAGGACGAAAACGGCGAATTCATAAAGAATCCCGTCCGTCCGCTGTTTGCCGACCTTGACAGAATACCGATCCCCGATTTTGACCTGTTCGACTACGATAACCTTGAAAGCTCCAAGGTACACACCGCGATAGTCGTCGTCAGCCGCGGCTGTCTTTATAACTGCACCTACTGCGGCAACGGTAACTTCCGCAAGGTGTACCCGAACAAGAAGATATACGCCCGTTTCCGTTCACCGGAAAACGCGATACTGTACCTGAAAACGCTGCTGAAGCTTCATCCGCATATCAAATTCATCAACTTCCGTGACGCGATTTTCAATATGTTCCCCGATTGGTTCGACAAATTCATCGAGCTGTACAAGCAGGAGATTCACCTTCCCTGCACGGGTAACATACGCTTCGACATTCTCACCGAGGATACCGTGCGTCGTATGAAGGAAGCCGGCTTCTATACCATAGATATGGGGCTTGAATCGGGCGATCAGGAAATACGCTTCAAGTATCTCAAGCGCTTCCAGACCGACGAAATGATAATCAATTGCTCAAACTGGTTCCATAAGTACGGCATAGCTCAGCTTACCTATAATATCATCGGACTGCCGTTTGAGGATATACACCGCGCGCTCAAGACCGTCAAGCTCAACGCCCGCATAAAATCCGACCGCGTTGTGCCGAATATCTTTTATCCGTACCCCGGCACCGAGCTGTACGACATCGCAAAACGCGCCGGATTTGTACCCGACGTGATACCTCCCGATTGCCGCGTGCCGCTTGTGCAGGAGCGTTTCCCCGAATATGAGGTGCTGTTTGTGCAGGCGTATTTCATGCATTTCGTCAAGAGATATAAGCTGGCGTTCAGAATGAAGGGCAGGATAGGCAGGCTTTATGAAAAATGGCTTGACCATCGTTTCACTTCCCGTTACGTTCCGCATAAATTTCTTGTCAAAGTCCATGACGGATATTCCGCAGTCCGCAACAAGCTCAAGGATTTCCTTGTCAACTTCATGCCCGGACTCTATCTGAAGCTCCGTATGATAAAGCATCACCGCAGGGCGGATAAAAACGCATGAGCATACTGTATATCGTCCCGACTCCGATCGGGAATATGGAGGATATTACCCTCCGCGCCCGCCGTGTGCTGTCCGAGGTGGATTTTGTCGCCTGCGAGGATTCGCGTGTCGGCGGCAAGCTGATGTTGCTGTTGGGACTGAAAAAGCCGCTTTATGCATACCATGAGCATAACAAACAGCGGGCAGGCGAGGTAATAGCGGAGCGTATCGCCGCCGGTGAGGACTGCGCTCTGATAACCGATGCGGGAACCCCCGCCGTTTCCGATCCGGGCGAAGACCTTGTGCGCCTGTGCCGCAGCCGCGGCATAGAGGTCATACCACTTCCCGGTGCCTGTGCCGCCGTGACCGCGCTTTCCGCGAGCGGACTGCCTTCAAGACGTTTCTGCTTTGAGGGCTTTCTGCCTGAGGACGGATTGAAGGAGTATCTTGAGCCGCTTTCAAGGGAAAAGCGTACCATGATATTCTATTCCGCACCGCATGACCTGATAAAGACACTGAAAACGCTGTATGACGCCTTCGGTGACCGTAACGCCGCGCTTTGTAAGGAGCTGACGAAACTCAACGAGCGCATAACGCAAAAAAAGCTTTCGGAACATATCGCGGACTGTGAAAGTGCCGAAAGCATACGCGGGGAATATGTCATTGTCGTTGAGGGCTATACACATCGTGACGAGGACGAATTCTGGTACGGAATGACGCCCGAACAGCACGTTGAACATTACCGTGCATTGGGACTCTCCGATATGGATGCCATAAAACAGACCGCGCGTGACCGCGGCGTACCTAAAGGCGCAATATACGGGCTCATCAAGAAAGGCTGAATATGTTCGGACAGATAAAAGAAATGCATCGCCGCCGCGCTCTGAGTATGATAGAAGCCGTGATCACATTCACGGCTTCCTGAACTGTTATTTATACCACTGAGCCTGCGATTTATACATATCGGCATAGACTCCGTTTGCCGCAATAAGCTCATCGTGCGTACCCTGCTCGGCGACGGTGCCGTCCCTGAACACAAGTATCCTGTCGACCACCTTTGTGATACCCAGCCTGTGCGAAATGAAAAGCGCTGTCTTGTCTTTGGTCAGATGAAAGAAATTCGCGTATATATCCGCTTCAGCCAACGGGTCAAGCGATGCCGTCGGCTCATCCAGGATCATCATTTTCGCATCGTTTTTGAATAAAAGTCTTGACAGCGCGAGCTTCTGCCACTGACCTCCCGACAGATCGAGATAGCTGTCGGAGAAACAGCCGAGCTTCGTGTCATATTTGTCGTCAAGCGTTTCGATATACGAATCGATATCGGTCTGCCTTGCGGCGTCTCTTATGTCATCGTCGGTGTACGTTCTGTTCACGTCGCCGACGGTTATGTTTTCTTTAATATAAGTGCGGTACTTCGCATAGTCCTGAAAAATGACGGATATTGAATTCCTCAGTTTTGCAATGTCCTTCACCGGTTCGCCGTTTATCAGTATTTCGCCCTCATCACAGTCATAAATCCCCGACAACAGTTTGATGAAGGTGGTTTTTCCGCTTCCGTTTTCGCCGACAACGGCGATTTTTTCACCCTGTCGGAGCGTAACGTTCAGGTTTCGTATCGCGCATTCTGCCGTGCCCTTGTAAGTGAAGCTGACATTTCGGAATTCGATGTTCAGCTTGTCATATGTCTCATTGCTCTCCGGATGATTTTCGCATTCAAGTTCTCTGATGGCATAAAAATCCTTTATGTATACGGAATGCGTGTTGAATTCCCCCAGTGACCAGAGCAGCGTCCACATATTTGTCTGTATGTTTGAAGCCAGCGTCAGCACCAACACGAACGTTCCGACCTCAAGTGCGCTGTTTTCCATGATCTGAACCGCAACGATATAAAGCGATACGACGATTGCAATGTTTTTTATGAGATCTGCCGCTATCCGGTAAAAAGTAAACTTCCGTGTCAGACCGGAACGCTTTTTGATCAGCAGCTCAACGCCCGTTTTCCACTCGTTTTTTATGTAGCCGAACAGGTTGAAGAATCGGATCTCCTTGTTGAATCCCGTGATAAGCCCCGCGTGATAATCGATATACCATTTTTCGCGCATACTGTAAAGCTCATAAAAATACGCTTCATTGCCGTATTTCTTTGATATCCAGAGCCCCGGCAGGCACGACAGGAAAAGGATAAGCACAATAAGCGGGTTGATGTAAAACAGTGTCACGAATATGCCCGCCAGGGAGATGACGGCTGAGACGATGTTCTGAACAAAGACGGTAAGCTGTGCGATCCTCCACCATCCCTGATTGTTTATGAAGTCCAGCTTTTGCATGAAGTTGGAATTGTTTTCGATATTTTCGTATTTTGTCCGCGACAATATATCATATGTCGTGTCATGAATATATTCGTCCGCACGCATTGAATCATACTGGACAAAATAGCTTTTCAGCATGTTGTAGACAAGCAGCAGCACCTCGATCAGAACGATGCAAAGCAGTGTGAAAAGAGCCTGCCGCAAAACATCCTCGCCCTGAATGAGTCCGGTGATCCGGTTGATCAGATCGGCGTTCAGAATGTTGCTCCACAGCGTGAACAGCCCGAGAAGCATCCCGATGACCGATATGCATATACTCACCTTGCTCTTCATTCTGAAGCTTAAAAGCAATGCTTTCCAAAGCAGTGATAATTTATCCCGGAGTCCTGTTTTTTCGTTCATGTCCGAATCCTTTCTCAAGCTGTTTTTTATTGATACCACTCGGATTGCGCGTCAAACAACGCCTTGTACCCGCCGCTGACTGCGATAAGCTCCTCGTGCGTACCCTGCTCCGCGACACGCCCGTCATCCATGACGATAATGCGGGAAGCGAGTCTTGCAAAGCCGATCCTGTGACTGACCAGTATCGCCGTGTTTTCAGCCATCATACTGCTGATGCTCTGATATTGTTTCATTTCGGCAATAGGGTCCAGCGCCGCTGTCGGCTCGTCCATTATCATCACTCTTTTGTTGTTCATATACGCTCTGGAAATGGCGAGCCTCTGCCTTTCGCCGCCCGACAGATCAACACCGTTTTCGAAATCGTAATTTTTGCCGATCCACGTTTTCATACCATAGGGCAGCTTTTCGATGAATTTTTCCGCCTGACCTTTTTCGGCTGCTTCTCTGATAAGCTCTTCGTTTCCGATATTCGAAACATCGCCCATTCCGATATTCTGATCAATCATCTTTTCGAAAATACAATAATCCTGAAAAGTAATGCCCACATATTTTGTTATGAAATCGCGGTCATACTCACTGTACGGGTGTCCTTTGTAGAAAATTTCTCCCTCCGTCGGCTGATACAGCCCGAGGATCAGATTTATCAGCGTGGATTTTCCGCATCCGTTCTTTCCGATCAATGCAACCTTTTCGCCGTCGAAGATGCTGAGATTTATATTTTTCAGCACATCGGTTGAGCCGTCATAGCTGAAGCTGACGTTTTTCAGCTCAAATACCGGCGCATTTTCGACGGGCGCAGGGTTTTCTTTTTTCTCTGCGGAGGGCAGCTTCAGATCCGAAAGACAGATTTCGCAGAATTCACGGTAATCGGTCAGGAGCTTGACCTCGGTTCCAAGCTCTTTTATGCTGTTTGAAATGCCGGGCAGCGACAGCATGACATTCGACACGATGCCGGTTATCATGACATACATACCGACCGTCATACCGCTGTCTCTGACATTCATAATGTAAATCAGGATAATGGCGTATGTGCAGACCGTGACCAGAATTTTTGAAATGTTGCTTCTCCGGATGCTCCGCAGAATGCTTTTACGCTTTGATGCTTTAAGCTCTTCGCGCA
>FR892148.1:5330-7184 GCA_000433115.1 Ruminococcus sp. CAG:382 | reverse complement strand
AGGAAAAACAGCCGTCCGCCGATTAAACTCATGCAAGCGT
Organism: Ruminococcus sp. CAG:382; assembly: GCA_000433115.1. Taxonomy (GTDB): domain Bacteria; phylum Bacillota; class Clostridia; order Oscillospirales; family CAG-382; genus UBA1206. The sequence continues at coordinate 7,144 of FR892148.1, read as the reverse complement.
ATGACTTCGTGCGATATGCGGAGAAGCAAATTCTTGAAAGTAAATTATCAAAGTAAATGCAACAGTGGAATTCGGAATTGCATTCAGTCTGATAATTCCCGCATTTTTTCAGACCGTTTTTCGGGTTTATTTTTGCGTTTTTTTGCATCCGATAGGGTTGAATTGACATAAAAAACACCTGCAATTACCATATTATTACCCTATTATCGCCGCAGAAAACAAAGTATTCTGTCCGGTAAAATTCCACCGAATTTCCGGACAAGAGTTCCGATACCGTCACCGAGAAGCACTGTCGCCGGACATCAGTCGGAAAACGGACGAAGTGATAAAGCCGTGAAAAAGCGACCAATGCCGCAACCAAATTTGCCGAGAAGGCAAATCCACGGTCGGCGGCTGTCTGTACGGTCGCCGCGATGACCTATAAAGAGTATGTCCCGACGGAAATGAAAAATCCTGCTGCATGGGATGAGCAGCTGCACCGCCGTGTCTGTCCGGCAGGGACGCGGACGGGCAAACAGATTTTTAAGACAGATGTTGCCGACAAGCGCGCCGAGCGCAAGCTGCCTTTCGTGAGCGGCGATCGTTTGTCAGTTAAACAGAAGTTAAAGCGCCGGTCTGATCTCAACTGTTCTGCCGCCGAGATTTTCGTATATCCGGTGGGATATCGAAAGGACCGTGCGTCCCTCCGACGCGCGTCTCAGCGCTTCAAGCACACGCGCTTCGGTTTCGGCATCGAGATTTGCCGTGATCTCGTCAAGCAAAAGCACAGCGGGATCTGCCGCTGCCGCGCGCGCAATCGAAAGGAGCTGCCATTCTCCCTGCGAAAACATTCCGTCGGTGCAGGCGGTGTTATACCCATCGGGAAGAGCAAGAACGGCGTCGTCTATTCCCGCAAGTTTTGCAGCCTTCTTTGCCATATCGGCTGTGATACCCGGGTCACCGAGGGTGATCTGGTCAAGGACGGTTCCGGAAACGCGGGAAAAATGCTGTTCCACACAGCCGATGCAGGTGCGCCGCTCGCGGTCGGTAATATCGGAGACGTTGACGCCGCCGATCGTGATGCTTCCCTCTCCGGGGGCATAAAGCCCGAGAAGGAGACGGAAAACAGTGCTTTTTCCGGCTCCGGTCCTGCCGATAAGCGTGACCTGCTCGCCTTCCTTCACGGTCATCGAAAATTTTTTGAGAACAGGCTTTTCACCGTAACCGAAGGTGACATCCGAAAACACGATATCGCCACGCGCGGCGTTTTCACGTTCCTTCGGCAGGGTGCGCTCCGGTTGACTCAGAAATGCGTCGATCCTCTTTACTCCCGCCATTGCCGACTGAATCGTCTGAATCTCCATGCCGAGGCTTTCGATCGGAGAAAATATGCGAGATATGTAATTGATCACTGCAACGGAGGTACCGACCGACATACCGAAAAGCGTGAGTATTTCCGCGCTGCCGGAGGCGGACAGCAGCATCACAATCCCGACGACCACGGCATTCAGGAGCAGTACGACGGGTGAATATATCGCATCATAAAAATTCGTCTTCTCAATTGCGGCATAGCTTTCGCCGATGAGACGGTCGTATCGGCGCTCCATGAAGCTTTCGATACCGAGGGCGCGTATTGTGCGGATATTATGCAGTGTTTCCGGTACCTGACCGGATACTGCGGCAACAGCCCTACGGTTTTCAAGCTGTGCGGCAAGCATTTTTTTCTGTACGTGCCGGGTGAAAACGGCAAAAATCGGAAGTATGAGGAGCAGAAGCAGTGCAAGACCCGTGTTTTTCACCGCTATGACCGCAAGGATCGAAACGATACGGCAGGC
>FR892148.1:0-5295 GCA_000433115.1 Ruminococcus sp. CAG:382 | reverse complement strand
GCGTCAGCCGCCATGCTTATAATGCCGGAGGTGAACAGCGCCTCGACTGTGTCGACGTCGCCCGAAAATCTTGCGGCTACTTCTCCGGGATTCCGGACTGGCAACGCGGAAGCCGGCAAACGTATGAGCTTCCGCGACATTTCGGAGCGGAGTGCATGGGTCATTTTCTGTCCGAAAAGAACAAGCAGCGTCTCCTGAGCGGAGGAAAGCAGTCCTTCAAGCACGAGGCTGCCGAAATAAATAAGTGCCGCGGTAAAGGCGACCGGAATTCCGCCCGTCAGATCATCGATGATCCGGGCAAGCAGCAGCGGCGGAACAAGCGACACCGCTACCGATGCCGCAACGCAAAGCACCGTACCTGCCGCAAGAAAGCGGTGAGACGACACCGCCGCGCCAAGAGTCGAAAATACGCACTGTTTATTTTTCTTCATGCTGTTTGCCTCCTGTCTGACTTTCGTAAAGGTGCCGGTATGCCGGAACATCCGCCATAAGTTCGTCATGTTTTCCGACAACCGTCTTACCGTCCTCCATGAATATGATCTTCCGAAGCTGCGGGAAGTGATACAGTCTGTGTGAGATCAGGAAAACGACCTTGTCCTTTGCATATTCACGCAGGCTGCCGAAAACGGCGTCCTCGGTTTTCCTGTCAAGCGCGGAAAACGGGTCGTCAAGTATCAACACAGGACGCGGATGTGCAAGAGTCCTTGCAAGCGCAAGTCTTTGCGCCTGTCCGCCCGAAAGGCGCATACCGCTGCTGCCTATCAAAGTATCGGCGCCGTTTTCCATATCAAGAACCTCACCTTTCAGCGAAACCGCCGAAAGATATTGCGATGCGTCCCTGGTGCTGCCGCAAAGAACATTGTTTTTCACCGTGTCGGAGAAAAGCTCCGGGTCGTGACCGAGATAGCCGACCGTTGACGCGATCTGTCTTCCCGACATTCCGGAAAGCTCCTTTCCGCCGAAGCGTACCGAGCCTTTGTACGGTGCTTCACAGAGGAACACGCGCCCGAAAGTGGATTTCCCGCAGGCAACGGGACCGGTCACACCGATGATATCGCCCGGTTGAGCCGTGAGCGAGAGTCCCGAAAATACGGGCGTTTCGCCGTAGGAAAACGACAGTCCGCTTATTTCAACGGGTTCGGGCGACGGTATTTCAAGCGCTTCAAGCGGTTCTGGCGATTTCACGAGCGGACGGATGCGCTTCCACGATACCTCCGCTTTCTGCACGGAATTGAACAGCTTTGCGGCTTTTGAGGATTTGACCGTCAGCTTTGTGAAACATGAAAGAAATGTCGTAAACGCGGCAATATTCCACGAACTCCAGCCGCTTCCGAGTACGTTTTTCGCACCGAACCAAATGATGAACAAAGCGCCCGCTCCGGATGCCGCGAGATAAAGAGGCGGAAGTGCCGATTGCCATACGTTGGACCGCACCGCGGCTTTCTCGTATCCTTTCAATGTGCCTTCATAGCTTTCGGCTCTTGCGTCCTCGCAACCGTATATACGGTAGGTAACGGCGTTTTCGGCGCGGTCGAGCGTTGCGGTGCTGAACGCCCCGGCAGCTTTTTTGTATGTCGCTCCCGCACGCTGTACCGGCTTTTTCATGCGTGCCGCGCAAAAATACGATATCGGCGTGAAAAGCAGACTGAGCAATGCAAGACGCCGGTCGTATATAAACAGCATGACGGCGTAACCGAGCAGAGCCACGCCGGTGTCGAAGACCTCGGTGGTAAATTTACGCATTCCCTCCACACAGTCGTCAACATCAGAGACAGCCTTCGTCATCAGCTCACCGGCTCCTTCATTTTCAAGCTCAGTACGGCTCCGGCGCACAAGATTCGCATACAGCACGCCCTTCATCCGCCGGTTTATGTTGTTTGCAAAGCGACGCACATAAAACCGCTTGACAAACCGCGCTCCCTGCACCAGAAGTGTGACGACGATATAGGCAAGCACCGGCACAGCCATTGCCGTCACGGTCCCGTTTCCGCCGAGGATATCGGAAAGGCACTGCGCAAGCCGTCCTTCAAACCAAGGCGTGGCAAGCAATCCCACGTTGTAAAGCAGTCCGGAGACGGTTATAAAGGTGAGAGCTGTCCATTCCGCTCGGAAGTACGAGCCGATCTTATCGGGACAAAGCTTCTTTTCGTTTCTCATTGCCTGCTTTCCTTTTCCCGGGATTTGATAAAATGAGGAAATCCCGCACGGCTTTCGGTCTTCGAAACCTTATAAAGCTTATCGAGTGCGGACGCAAAATCCGCCGCTTCCTTTTCGGTCAGTACGGACGTCAGATAACCGTAAAACGACGCTTCTATCTCCGCCTTTGAGGCTTTGAGAGCTTCCGCCTTTTCCGTGGGAAAAAGACGCTGACTGCGCCTGTCGTTCGGGTCGTCCTTACGCACAAGATACCCTTTTGTTTCGAGATTTTTTGTCCGTCTGGCAATGGCTGCCTTGTCCGCATGAAGAGTCTCTGCAAGCGCCGCCTGGGTGCAGCCGGGGTTATGACGCAGCGCGTGAATCAGATCGATTTCAGCCGTACCGACCCCCTTTTCCCGCATCATGAGCAGAACCAGCTTTTCCGCCTCTCTTGCGATTTTTGTTATCTTACGTTCGGTAATATCCATATATCCTCCGCGTAGTATTTTTTCATTCCGTCATTGTTGTATGTACATCGTTGTACATACATCTATTATATCGTGCAAAAACAGAATGTCAAGATAAATTGCAAAGTACGACTATATCGGGTTTCGTTTCGGTTCGCAAAAATAACGGTTTGTCTTCCGAAAACGTTTACGCCGCGTTACCGATACACAAAAACACCGACAGCGTTGACGTTCCCGAGACGATAACAAGCGGTCGATGCGAAATCAGCACCGGTACGGGCGATATCCGGACAGAAACGGAATGAGAACCGACGCAAACGAAAAAGGGGCTGTTGAAAAGCCCCTTTTTTCACCTGATATTCAGAGTGTTTCACTGTTTTTAGCTGTCGGAACAAGTTCAAGGTTCATAAGATCGAAATCGATCAGCTCGCCGTTGATCTTGAAAAATCCGGGGAATGTGCACAGCTTGCGGAAGCCGAGCTTTTCATAGAGCGCGATGGCGCGTCTGTTGTCGCTCCGTACCTCAAGATTCACCTGTTCTATTCCCGCTTTCCTTGCGAAATCAAGCACGCCCTCTGCGAGGGCGGTTGCCGCGCCGCAGCCCCACCATGCCTTTTTCAGGCTTATGCCGAACACGGCGCGATGGCTCATACGCTTCTGCTTGCGGTTGAGGCTGGCGGTGCCGATGATCTCCCCGTTTACTTTTGCAAGCAACTGTATGTTTTCGTCTGACTGCGCCTGCATGGCGAGATAGGAGCGTTCGTTCTCCGCATCAAGCGGAACGCCCTCGGGACCGAAGCTCAGGTTGTCTGTTTCCCCGCCGATTATTTTCAGATACTCCAGCAGTGCGGCGGCATCATCTGCCTGCGCACGGACGATTTCAAACGGTATATTTTTCATGATTATTGTTTCCTTTCATTTTTTTATTCTGATCTGTTCGGATCCGCTTTTCGGGAGTGTTTTGGCAGGTATCAATGTGTAAGCAACCGTAATTACGATCAAAGCAGTGAGACGGAGCAGTTGCATTTTCGTGGTAAAGTTCGTGTCATTTGCAAATGTACCGAGCGTGTTGATCGCGGAATGGACGAGGATACAGGGCAGCAGACTTCCGCCGCGATAAAAAACGTGCCCGGCGGGAACCGCGACCGCAAAGACAATCCGGCAAAGGTTATTCACAAGATCCATGCCGCTGCCGTTGAACAGGTTGATAATATGCCCGATGCCGAAGGTTACGCTTGAAATGATAACCGCGGATTTTATGTTATCTTTCGCAATCGCCGTGAACGGGAGTCCGCGGAAGATCGTTTCCTCCAAAAATCCGACGCAAAGCATACACAGGCTCAGCTCCGAACCCCTGCCAGCGCAAGAAATTTTTTGTCCGACTGAATGCTGTGTGTGATAAATTTACCGTCGCAAAACAGAGCATATGTCGTGACAGGTGCAGGTACATTCCGGGCAGTTTCTTTGTCGGTGATATGAATGGTTTTCAGCGGAATGCCATTCTCCTTCGCAGCCTCCTCTACCTTCGGTACCCAATAATATGTAAACGGGCACTGGTCGGTATAGTAAAGGACAAATCCTGCCGCGTCCGTCTTCGGATGTCTGGCGCATTCCTTGAACTTCGGCGGTTCGGCATCGGGTACAAGCGGAAGGTACATGAGATTTATCCCGCAGTCGGATATGTCTGCCGTCTTAAAGCCTTTGTATGCAAGAAACTTCGGGTCGGAAAGAAATTCGCGCTTCCGTCCCTCGGCGCAGAGAATGCAAACACCCTTCTTTCCCTGCGACACCGCGTCACGGATGCACTCGGAAAGAAGATCATTTGAATATCCGTGTCCTTTCATGGCACCCGCAATCCACAGGCAGTTGATGTAAATCCAGCCGTCTGCCTCAATCGGCACCCATGCATTTTCCGCGGGAATATATTCGATGAAGCACTTGCCGCGTTCCTCGCTGCGGTAAAAAACAAGCCCCTCATCAAAACGCTGCCTGAGCCATTCCTTTTTGGCGATGCTTTGCTTGCCGGACATAGCGCAACAGATGTGTTCCTTGTCGATGTTTTCTTTGGTGATATGTATGTAATTCATGTATTGCTCCTATTCATGTTTTTTGGTGCACGGTGCGCCTCTGTATGCCTGTTCCAGATGTGAATTTATGATTTCTTCGTCGTATTTCAGCGAATTGTCTGCTATGATATTCTGAAATAATCCAGATACTTCTTGAACTTATCCTGCGCCGAAAGGCAGATGTCGATCAGATATCCCCGTTCCGTGTTCCATTCGTGTAAGCCGCGATAACAGAACAGTTTCAGGTCTTCGTCGATGATGAACGGAACAATACCATTTTTGAGGCACTCTTTGAAAAGTATCAGCCGTCCGACACGACCGTTTCCGTCCTGAAACGGATGGATGGATTCGAAGGCTACATGAAAGGCGATCAGATCTTCGAGCGTCTTATCCGGCTTGCGGTTATATGATGCAAGCAACTGCTTCATTTCGGTCGGCACTTCTTCCGGGGCTGTCGTATCCTGCCCGCCTACCTCGTTGGGAATTTTCTTGTATTCTCCGACGGCGGGGATTTTCTTATAATCTCCGACGGCAAACCAATCCTTGCGGGAATCACTCGTCCCGCTTTTCAGGGTTCGATGCAGTGTTTTGATGAATGGCTCACTCAGCATCTGACCGGCAGAATC
>FR892147.1 GCA_000433115.1 Ruminococcus sp. CAG:382 | reverse complement strand
CGAAGTGAGGGTGTTGTCTTCCCGTCAAAATAAAGAGGTTTTATATGTCATCAATTTCATATCTCACAGACCACTACGACGGTCAGATTGCGAAAATAAACGCTTTCGGCGCACCGTTGAATTTCATTTTCATCACGGATGAACACAACCGCATCAACGAATTCGGCAATCCGATAAACGCCGTAAAATCAATGCAGTACATAATCGACCGCTGTCCGGGAATTTCTTTTGTCGTGACGGGCGGCGACCACGGCAACGACTACTGGAACGACACCGACGTGCTCCGTAACTCGCAAACAGAGCTGATGCAGGCGCTTTACAGCCTGTCCGTTCCCGTGTATGCCTGCGTCGGCAACCACGACGACGGTCTCGGCAATATGAAGGACCACGGCTGGGACACGAAAAAATGTATTTTGCCCGACGAAATGCATTCAATATGCATGAAGCACAACCCGACAAACGAGAATTACTATTACATCGACGATGACAGGAACGGCTACCGCTATGTTTTCCTGAATACGAGCGACATTCCCTATCTCACCGACAAAGACGGGCAATATCCGTTGGGCTGGCGGTTGGAGGTATCTGACAGGCAAGCAGTCTGGCTGGACGATGAGGCGCTCGAAACCGATAAAAAAGTGATACTTTTCAGTCACGCTCCGCTTTATAATCCCGCCATTTTCGGTACTGAGGGCATGCCCGTCGCAGTGAAGCCGTATGACGATCTTCTCGGCGGTCAAAGAGTCAGATACATTGTAAATAAACACACGAACATTGTCGCGCAGTTTGCCGGACACGTTCATTTTGACAATCTGATCTATGACAACGGTGTGCTTTCGGTAACAACGCTTTGCGCGATGTATCAGCAATGGAGTCCGAACTGCCCCGAAAGAGTCACGGGAGAATATACGGAAACGGCGTTCGACGTCGTTTCGATAAAGGACAACGTCGTAAAACTCACCCGCTTCGGTGCGGGCGACGACAGATGCGGTATGCTTCTCCGCGTCTGAAACATAACCTCACAGCATCTGCGGTTCATTCCTTCACGTGATGGACCGCTTCTGATTTTCCGAAAAATATGCATTTTTTGATGATTTGCATATCCGAAAATATGCATTATTTTGCTTTTACTATATCCGAAAATATGCATAGTGCTTGACAGCAGGGAAATACTATGATAAAATCCATAGTGTGAAACGGAGGTACGGCGTATGCTGAAGCGCAAAATGTATGACACACTGCTGGCATGGAAGAAGGCTGACAAGAAGGAATGTCTTCTTGTCAAAGGAGCAAGGCAGGTCGGAAAAACATATCTTATCAGACAGTTTGGCAAAAACGAATACGACAGTTTTGTCGAAATCAATTTTCACGAGCAGAAAAGCCTGAAAATCGTTTTTGACGGTGACAAAACACCGGAAGAAATATATAAAAGACTGACCGCAAATATTCCGGGAATCAGGCTGATCCCGGGTAAAACGCTCATTTTTCTGGATGAGATACAGAAATGTGCCGATGCGCGTACCGCTCTTAAATTTCTTGCGGAAGACGGACGGTATGATATCATTGCTTCCGGCTCGCTGCTCGGACTTTCATACGGTAAGGATGACGACAATGAAGTCGAACCGGTTGAATCGGTTCCCGTCGGATATGAAAAGCCGGTAATGATGTATTCAATGGATTTTGAAGAATTTCTCTGGGCATACGGCTACGGCGACGAAACAATTGCTTATCTGAAGAGTTTTTACACGGAAAAAGAAAAAATCCCGCCTGAAATTCAGGAAAAATTCGAAGCTCTTCTCCGGGAATATCTTGTTGTGGGCGGCATGCCGGAGGTTGTCGCAAGCTTTGCCGAATTCAAGGATTTCACAAAGGTTCACGAAATTCAGGAAAAAATTCTGTCTTCATATGCCGACGATATTTCGCAGCATGCAAAGGGAGCCGAAAAGGTCAAGGTGCGAGCCTGTTATGACAGTATACCGCGACAGCTTGCCAAGGAAAACAAAAAGTTCAAATACTCCGAGGTTGAAAGCAAAGCAACGGCACGCAAATACGGTGACAGCGTTCAATGGCTGCGCGATGCCAATATGGCGTATATGTGCTACAACACGACCACTCCGATATTGCCTTTGAAGGCATATGAAAAAGAAAACGAATTCAAGCTATATATGGCAGATACGGGACTTCTGATGGCGCTTTTCGGTTTTGCAACAAAACAGGCATTGTTGAACGGAAATCTCAAAGGTTTCGCAAAAGGCGGAATATATGAAAATTTCGTCGCGCAGACGCTTGTGAAAAACGGTTATACATTGCATTACTACAAGCAGGGCGACAGCTCGGAGCTTGAATTCCTCATTGAAAAGGACGGAGAGGTCATTCCGATCGAAGTCAAAGCAGGAAATAATCCGACAAAATCGCTTGATATGTTTGTCAGAAATTTTGAACCGTCAACAGCGCTGAAGCTGACAGGCGGAAATGTCGGGATATCGGACAAAAAGCTTTCAATGCCGCATTTTCTTTCCATGTTCATTTAGATAAGCGCGCATTGATTCAAAGCATTTTCCGGAATGTCATGAGAAGAAAAAATTTTACTTTATTTTACCTGTTATTTTTGCTTTGTCCTTGCTTTTGAGGCATGTATATGATATAATTATAGTATATAATATAATATATAAGGGGTAGGAATGCGCTCTCGCTTTTTTCACCCTGTATTACGCCCGTGCGGGAGATTAAATCAATATGACTGAAGCAGCTCTTATATGGTCGGACGTGCTTGACAGGCTGAGCCGTCAGATACCGCAAAACAGCCTTTCGCTGTGGTTCAAGGATGCCACAGTGACCGACTACAACGGCAATTCGATCACCGTTGTTGCCGAAAACGAATTCAAGAAAATAACGATACAATCAAAATATATCGGTCTGATTGAAAAGCTGTTTGAAGAATCGACAGGCAAAAAGATATCGGTTCTGCTCACTTCAGCCGAAACACAGAACCGTGAAGAAGAAAAGCTTTTTGAATCATCCATTGCGGAGGTTCGGAAAATCGAAGCAAACAGCCCGTCCGATGAAAAGCTTCTTGAAATGACAAAGGGCTATACCTTTGAAAATTTCGTCGTCGGCTCTTCAAACCGCGTTGCGCAGGCTTCCGCATTTGCCGTTGCAAGCGATCCCGTCTCGACGATAAACCCGCTCTTTCTTTACGGTCCTTCGGGACTGGGTAAGACCCACCTGATGTTTGCCATAATCAACGAGGTTAAACGAAAGAATCCCAAGTGCAACATTATATATATCACCGGCGAACAGTTCACCAACGAGCTTATAGACGCGCTGGCGGCAAAGAAGAATGAGGAAAATGTCGCGTTCCGAGACAAATACCGCAATTGCGACATGCTTCTTGTCGACGATATTCAGTTCATCGCGGGAAAATATTCGATTCAGGAAGAGTTCTTCCATACGTTCGACGCGCTTTACAAGATGAAAAAGCAGATCGTTCTGACAAGCGACCGCTCTCCGAAGGACATACAGCACCTTGAGGACAGACTTGTCACGCGGTTTGAAATGGGACTCATCACCGACATTCAGCCGCCGGATCCGGAGCTTCGGACGGCTATCTTCAAAATCAAAACAAAGGAAGCGGGCATTGAGCTTTCAAATGAAGTGCTGACCTTCCTTGCCGAAAATATCAGAAGCAACATACGGCAGATCGAGGGCGCGATCAAAAAGCTCTGGGCTCAGTCATTCATCACCGGCGAAAAGATTACGCTGGATATGGCAAAAGAGGTTCTGAAGGACTATTTCAAGCCGGACAGACGACGCGAGCTGACACCCGAAAACATACTTAACTATGTCGCAAAGAGATACGGCATTGTCAGAGACGACATTCTGAGCAAAAAGCGGACAAGCGAGCTTGTCTATGCGCGGCATATTGCAATTTATCTGACCTGCGAGCTGACGGATCTTTCGCTCAAAAAGGTCGGCAAGCAGTTCAACCGCGATCACGCGACAATAATTTCCGCAAAAAACAGCGTCGTGACACGTATGAAAAACGACGCGGCGTTTGCAAACGATATAAACGAAAGCATTTGCGAGCTTACCGGAGAAGAACCGCAGTAACACCGAAAAGCGAGACATTGTCTGTCGCCTTCGGGATTTTCCACAGAATCAACACGGTGTTTATAAAATACCTGTTGGTTTGTATGTAAAAAATGTATTACGAATACGTTTTTTCGGGTTTTTCCGATGCCGGAACGAGCGTTTCCGACAGATTTTAACGGTTATCAACATAGTTGTTGTTTGCAACCCCATGGTTACGGGGAAGATATCCACATGGTTTGGGTTTTGAAAATCAAGTTGTTTCAACGCATTCCGGACAATCCACAGTTCCCCATCCCCTACTATTACGAATACTACTAAATTCCTTATAAGCTATCACTCTTTTCTTTTTCGCGCGCGCGAGATTCGTGAAAGCTATAAGGCGGAAGTTTTTTCGGGCAAAGCCAGAAAAAACTTATATAAACGTTTCCGCTTCGCGGAAAC
>FR892146.1 GCA_000433115.1 Ruminococcus sp. CAG:382 | reverse complement strand
TTCTTATGAACGCGGAGTTTTGTTTGTGTATACAGGTCAATTCAGATGCCGCCCCGTGTAATCACAAATCATCCTCGTCTATGAGTCCCATCGAGACTTGCTCATCCAACATCGCTTTAAGATACTTTCTATCCGTAATATTGTACTCCCAAATTTTTTCAGTGCATATATAACATTTATTCGGTTTATTATCGGAAATAATTTTGCCATCGGCAATTCTTACGCTATAACCGTCTATCAGCACACCCTGTTTTATGTATTTTTGCAAGATATGCGGAATATCTTCCCGCGTAGAGACAAAATGAAAGCGTACTTCCCATGTGTCGCCGACCTTATAAATGTTGCATTCCTTCGCGATGCCGTAATCCAAAATTCGTTTGTCCACAATTTCAAGGGATAATCCGAAATGGTATTCATTCACGACAACCAATGGTTCGTCATGGGGAGCAAAATCAAAAAGATCGTCCATAGTCATGTGAAACAACTGCGCTATCTGCGGCAAAAGCGTGATGTCGGGATAACTTTCTTCATTTTCCCATTTGCTGACCGCGGCTTTGGTCACTCCAAGTATACTCGCAAGCTCTTCTTGTGTAAGATTTCGCTCCCTTCTTTTCGCTTTAATCCTGTTGCCTATTTTCAGATTTGACATGTGCAATACCCTCCTAAATCATACTTGTTTTGGAACCAATCTTATTATATCAAATGACAAGCGTAATGTAAAGCGACTGTTGATTTATTTTGTCAACCGGCAGTTATCAAATGATGAAAAGCAAACCTCCGAAAGTTTTCCGTTTTTATTGTACAACTTTTGTGACCTTAGTTATTCATTATTCATT
>FR892145.1 GCA_000433115.1 Ruminococcus sp. CAG:382 | reverse complement strand
GTACTCAGGGGGAAATCAGCGGATATCCCACCTTCAACACGCCCGAAAAGGCGGGCTACACGCTCTGCGACCTGGGCTTTGACGTGTTCAATCTTGCACACAACCACATGCTTGACTCGTACAACGACAAGTATCTCATCAACTGCAACAGGTTTTTCACCGACCTCGGCAAGGTCACGATCGGCTATTACAAAAACAAAGCCGACACCGACAACATCAAGATCGTTGAAAAGAACGGCATTAAAATTGCGTTCCTCGCATATACGTTCAGCACGAACGGCGTTTCTCTCCAGCCGGGAGCAGAAACATATATCCCATATTTCAGCGAAGAGCTTATCGAAAAACAGGTCGCACTCGCAAAATCACAGGCTGACGTCATTGTTGCGTCGTGCCATTGGGGCGATGAGGACACGTACACGCCGAACGCACATCAGAAAAAATATGCCGATCTGCTTGTCAGACTCAATGTCGATGTTATCCTCGGAATGCACCCGCACGTCATTCAGCCGATGGAATGGCGCGACCGTCCCGACGGCGGCAGATCGCTGCTCGTATATTCGCTCGGAAACTTTGTTTCGGGTATGCAGGACGGCTTCAACACGCTGGGCGGGATGCTTTCGCTCGACATCGTGAAGACGCCTGACGGCAAAATCAGCATCGAAAACGTCATCTTTGACCCGATCGTGACGCACTATGAGCCGTCAACAAAGGTGAAGAAGGACGACACGGGATACCGCAACTTCAAGATATATTACCTCGCCGACTACACCGATGAGCTTGCAGCAAAGCACAACGTCCCCATTTGGGACAAGACGCACCGTCCCACGCTGGTCGGCGGTACGTTCAACAGACAAAACCTCATCAACACGGTTTATAAATATATTCCGAGTGAGTTCCTCAGAGGCAATTTCTGAGCAGATAAAATGAGCCGGACAGCCCTGATGGGCTGTCCGGTTTTGATTTTTCTATGCGTTTTGGGCTTTGAGGCGGTTCTTGTCGTACTGGAGCATATAAAGGCGATAGTATCTGCCCTTTTTGAGCAAAAGCTCGTTATGGCTTCCCTGCTCGACGATCTCACCGTGGCTCATTACGATGATATTGTCGGCGTGCTGTACGGTGGAAAGGCGATGCGCCACCATCAGCATTGTACCCGCCTTCATCATCTTCGAAAGCGAATCCTGAATGAGAAGCTCGGTTTCGGTGTCGATATTTGCCGTCGCTTCGTCAAGAATCATTATCTTCGGCTTATGGATTATCGTGCGCGCAAACGACAGAAGCTGACGCTGACCGGCGGAGAAGTTGTTTCCGCGCTCTCTTACTTCCTCGTCAAGTCCGTCGCGGAGCCGGTTTATGAATTTATCGGCGTTGACGTAGCGGCAGGCTTCGTTTATTTCCTCGTCGCTCACGCCGTCCATGCGAAGAAGGATATTGCTGCGTATCGTTCCGGAGAACAGGAACACATCCTGAAGCATCTGCCCGAAGCAGCGGCGGAGGGAGGCAAGCTTTATCTTTCTGATGTTGATGCCGTCAAGAAGTATTTCGCCCTTTTGTATGTCATAGTTACGGCAGAGGAGCGACAGTATCGTAGTCTTGCCGGAGCCGGTGGAGCCGACGAAGGCAACATTGTCGCCCGCGTTGACTTTGAAGGAAACATCCTTCAGCACCCAGTTTTCATCGGAATACGCAAACCATACATGGCGGAATTCGATGCTGCCCTTTACGTCGGTGAGCTCGATGGCGTCGGGAGCATCAACGACCTCCGGCTTCATGTCAAACAGCGTGAAAATCTTCTCTGCCGAAGCGAATGCCGACTGGAGCCAGTTGAACTGCTCCGCAAGGTTCTGGATAGGGTTGAAGAATTTCGAAATGTACATATAAAACGTCACAACGGTGCCGCTTGTTATGGTCTGACCGAGGAAGGAGGTATCGCGTATGTAGCCTCTGCCGCCGAGATACAGCAGGCACATGACGGTCGAAATGTAGAGCATATAGACCGTCGGGCGGAAGATGCCGAACACGAACATCTGCTCTTTTTTTGCCTTGCCGAGCCTGTTGTTCTTTTCGGAGAATTCGTCCATCTTCCGGTCCTCGCGGTTGAAGATCTGTATGACCTTCATGCCCGAAAGGTTTTCCGAAAGAAAGGTGTTGATATCGGTTGTGTTGTCCTTGACCTTGCGGTATGCCTTACGCGTGAATTTCCGGAAGATTACGGTGAACAGTATGATGAACGGCACGAAGCAGAGCACCATAAGCGTCAGCTCGTAGTTCAGGCAGAGCATTGCCGCAAGCACCCCCACGATTATGAAGCAGTTTTTTACGAGGTTGACGATGAGGTTCGTGAACATCATGGAAATTGCGTTTGTGTCGTTGGTGAGGCGCGTCACCAGCTTGCCGACGGGGATGGAATTGAGCTGGTTATGAGAAAGAGATTCGATATGGGTGAAAAGATCCTCGCGGAGAGCGGAGATTATCTTCTGCCCTGTTTTTTGGAGTATTATGGACTGGAAATAGGTGCAGACAAGCGAAACGACGAGTATCGCCGCATATACGGCTACACGAACCCAGAGGTATGACAGCTCGAAATCGCCTTTTATGACTTCTTCGATATCGCCTATTATCAGTGGCGAAACAATGTCGTAGGCAATGGAAAAAAGCATCAGGAGCAATACGAACACGAAGCTTTTCCAGTATGGCTTTGCGTAGCGCAGCAGGCGGCGGGTGATCTCGCCGTCCTTCATATTGCGGTCAAAGCCTATCGCTTCCTTATTGCCGCGTATGGTGAGATATGCGATCGTGAAGGCGAGCGCAAAACCGCCGATTATCGCTCCGATGACTATGAGAGGATAGAATTCACGCATTGTGTCCCACCTGCCCTTCGTTTTCTTCGGCATCATCCAGCTTTTGCAGGTCGACCATTGTTCTGTATTCGGGACATCCCGCATACAGCTCGTCATGTTTGCCGACAGCGACTATCTTCCCGTCATCGATGAACACGATCTTGTCCATACCCTGCACCGTTGTTATACGGTGAGCGATCAGGATGGTCGTTTTGCCCTTACGCGTCGTGCGGAGGTTTTCAAGTATGACCTTTTCGGTCTTTACGTCAACTGCCGAGACCGAGTCGTCAAGGATGAGTATTGCCGCATCCTTCATGAGCGCGCGTGCAATGGAGATACGCTGCTTCTGTCCGCCGGAAACGGTCACGCCGCGTTCGCCGAGCATTGTATCATAACCTTCGGGAAATTCCATTATGTTATCGTGAATATCCGACAGCTTTGCGGCGGTTTCAACATCGTCATGATTTCCGCCGTCGGTGGCAAAGGCGATGTTGCTTTCAATTGTTTCACCGAACAGGAAATTATCCTGCGGGACATATGCGGCGTATTTTCTGACGGTGCGTATCGGGATTGTGTTGACATCGTGACCGTCGATGAAAAGGGTGCCGTCGGGGACGTTATAAGTGCGGAGTATCAGGTCGACAAGCGTTGTTTTTCCGGCGCCGGTTTTGCCGATGATGCCGACGTTTTCGCCCGCCTTTATTTTGAAAGAGACGTTTTCAAGTACGTCAAATTCGCCGTCGGGATAGCGAAAGGTGAGGTTCCTGAACTCGATATCGCCTTTGAGCGCTTCGACATCGGTGACATTTTCGCTGTCGGTGACATCGCATTTTGCTTCAAGCAGCTCGGCAACGCGGTTCAGGCTTGCTTTGCCGCGCGACGACATATCGATCAGATCGGAAACAGCCATAATGGGCCAAACGATCGCGGTGAAATAACCGATGAATTCGACGAGCTGACCTGCGTTGAAAACTCCGTCATAGACGAGATAGCCGCCGTAGCCGAGTATAACGCATATGACGGATTCGATGAAAAGCGTCACAAAAATACGCATCAAAGTGGAGAAGCGTGTGTAATCAACATTGGCGTCCTCGTTTTCACGGTTCAGACTTTTGAAAGCCATAAGCTCACGCGATTCCTTGACGAACGCCTTTATTACGGCGATGCCCGAAAAGCTTTCCTGCGCGAAATCCGACAGAGATGAAAATGCCGCCTGACGTCTGTCCCACTTTTTTGTGAGGTACTTACCGAGGACAAGGCTGCCGGCAAGCAGCATCGCCATCGGTATCAGCGAAAGCAGGGTCAGCATCAGGTTCATACGCGCCATTTTTACGACAGACAGCACGCCGAGGAACAGCGCGTCGAACAGCATCATTACACCCCAGCCCGCACACTCGTGTATGGTTTCAAGGTCGTTTGTGAAAAGCGACATCAGGTTGCCGACCTTGTTCTTCTGATAAAACTCCTGCGGGAGATTTCTGCAATGGTCGAACATCGTGCCGCGTATGCTCGTTTCGACCTTGATTGCGGTGCCGAAAAAGCATATACGCCACAGAAAGCGTCCGGCTACCAGCGTCAGGATTATTCCTATCATGGGCAGGCATATCCGGTCAAGCAGGAAATCCATGTCGAACACGGTTTTCACACCGTTATAATCAACATATCCGGTGTTCATGCCGTTGACGATCATTTTATAAAGCTCGGGGACGACGAGCTGTACGTAATCGACGGCAACAAGTGCGGCAAGCCCGAACAGATACCAGCCGATGTATTTTAAATAGTATTTATTGATATATTTTCCAAATAACATATAATTTTTAATACGCAAACAAAGCTGGCGCGGTTGAAACCGCACCAGCTTATGTTTTTCAGTTTTTGTATTGCGCCTGCAGCATCATGTCCTTCACCTTCATCAGGCGGGTGGTGTTGCCGCGTTCGTTTTCCTCCAGCTTCAGAGTTATTTCCTTGATTTTTGCTTCGAACTGAGGGATCATTATGTATTCAAGTGCGTTGACGCGCCGGCGGGTCTTTTCGATCTCATCGGCAAGCATATCGGCTGTTTTCTCGACCTCGGCAAGACGTATCATCA
>FR892144.1 GCA_000433115.1 Ruminococcus sp. CAG:382 | reverse complement strand
GGCTTTCGCGAAAGACTATTGATAATGCTTCTTTACTTAATTACATTTTCGGGTTCTTCTATAACCAATACCATACAACGATAAGTGTGTTTGAAATCGGATTGTTTTTCTTTGTTAATGCGCTTCTGACCTTTGATCTGATATGACGTCGTAGACAAATTATTTTTTCTGTGATATAATTCAAAGAAACTTGTCAGCAAATCCGCAAATTCCACACTATATAAGCGAAAGGAGACGGAATCATGCAGGATATAAATGAAATGCGCGATCGGTTGATACACGAGTTTGTCGAAAAGCATATGGAAAAGCTGTTTTACTTTTGTCTGCGAAAGACGGACAACAGTGCCGAAGCGGAAGATCTGACACAGGACATCGCCTTAAACATCATCACCGCTTTGGAAAACGGTACCGTTCCGAATGCATTTTCGGCATGGGTGTGGAAAATCGCATACAACCGTTACTCTGCATGGGCAGCTGACAAGCATAGGCGAATTGCGTCGGTAACCGGTTCCGATGTGAATGACTATGAGGTCAGAGACGCTCGTCCCGGTGTGCTTGATGAAATGATACATACAGAGCAAATGGCTCTGCTTCGGCGTGAGCTGGCGTTCATCAAAAGCATCTATCGGAATATTGTTGTTGCCTATTATATTGATGACAGGAGCATTCATGATATAGCCGCTTCGATGTCGCTCTCCGAAAGCGCGGTGGAGCAAAGGCTTTTCCGCGCACGAAAAATATTGAAAGAAGGCATGGATATGGCAAGAGAATTCGGAAAAATGAGCTATAAGCCGGAAAACCTGGAATTTCAGATAAACGGCTTGCCCGGAAGCAACGGAGAACCGTTGTGCTACCTCTCAAAGGCACTTGACAAGAACATTTTACTTGCGGCGTATCGCACACCGTCCACAGCCGAAGAGCTGGCAATGGAGATAGGCGTTGCGCTGCCGTATATGGAAGAAGAGCTTGATGTTCTTGTGAACTCGACGTTGCTTATAAAAAGAAACAACCGATACGAAACAAACTTTTATATTTTTTCCGCCTCGGCGCAGGAAAGGGTTTATTCCCGATATCGTGAAATCGCGCCGGAACTGACGGAAAAGCTGATTGAGATCTGCACTGTCAGAAACGATTGGCTTGATAAAAATTGCCCGGATTGGCGTTTTGGAAATCAACCGAAAGAGGATATGCGTTGGTCGGATATCATGTCGGCTCTTGACGATATCAATCAGCAGGCTGTTTCCGAAGCAAACAGAGATGTAAAATTCAATTGCATCGTAAATCTCGGAAGCTGGGGGCATACGCCGCGCCCGAACAACGGCGAGTGGGATGTCATCGGCTTTGAAGATTGCGAAGATGCACCGACCGGAATAAACCAGTTTGGCTGCGTAAGGTCTCCGGATGACAGAAATCTGAAAGAAATCCTTTTCAGGCACTATACATATTACAATCAGACCTTGTCTTATCGCGAAGGGGAGAATCTTTTGAAAATCGTTGACGGAAAGCCGGAGGAAGCTGAAAAAAGTGTTGTGGATGGCTTGGTGAAAAAGGGCTTTTTGATTCAAAACGGCGACAAGCTTATTCCGACATTTTGTGTGATTCGGAAAGAAAAAGCCGATAGTCTGCCCGAAGATGTGCGCTTGAAGCTCCGTGAGCTTAAGGACGCCGCCATCAAACAGGTGGTTCCGCTTTACCGCTTTGTCGTTGATTGTATCTCATCCGAGATACCATCGTTTATTCCAAACAAAGAGTATCAGGTCAGATCAGCGGCAGCGGGTATTTTGTGGGAACACGGTGTCATAGCTGAGGCGGCAATGAAAAACGGATATCTGAAAATGCCGCAGGAAGAAGCAAGAATCAAGGTACTCGGAGCAACATTAACTGTCTGAGGAGACATCACACAATTTCGAAGTAATCATATAAAAATTTATCAAAATATTTGTCTAAAAAATGGCTTGCGAAGTGCAAGCCTTTTTTGAGCTGCGTTCAAACGATGCAGACTGTTCGAACGACATAAACGGATATTGGTTTTTTATTGCTTTTCAGCCCATTTTGCAAGGTCTTTGTCGGTCATTCCGTTGACGGCGCCGTTGCTTGTTCATCCCGTTCTTGCCCGTAAACGGCACGCTGTTCTCGGAAAAGCCGCAAGTGACTTTCCGGAGCAGATTGTTGAAACGGCAAAACGACCTTGTGCTTCGAAATAATCAACCGTGGTTTGATTTTCGCAATGACGCGTACATTGAAATCAACTTCCGATTGTGTTATAATGTACTAATAAAACAAAGGAGGGACGCTTTATGGGTATCGATATGATAGGGAAGCAGATAGCGGCAATGCGCAAAGAGAAGGGAATACGGCAGGAGGAGCTTGCGGTTTTTGCCGGGGTAAGTACGCAGGCGGTATCCAAATGGGAAAACGGCGGTGTTCCCGATACGGAGCTGATACCGAAGATCGCCGATTTCTTTTCGGTATCAATTGACACACTGTTCGGCAGAGAACTGACCGGTTACAGTGACGCTCAGGCAGCTCTGATGCGCAGGATTTCGGAAGCGCCGCAAGACGAAAGAATAGGGATGATATTTGATTGCTGCTGGGCAATGGAGCGGGCTTCTTGCGGTGAGACAAGACAGGCTGAAACGAGCCTTGATGAATGCGGGAAGGCAATCGCGCCGGACGCTCAGGTTTACTCGTCGTTCATCGAAAACAACGGATTCACACGCATGGGAATCGCAAATCAGAGGCAGTATTTCCTTGTCGTGCCGGAGCCGAAGGACGTCGGCACCGCATATCTTGACGGCGTTGATTATACCGGCTTTTTCCGTGATATCGGAGACAAAACGGTTTTTGACGCCTGTGTTTTCCTAAACGGAAGGGAATCGGGAAAAGCGTTCACACCTATGCTGCTTGTGAAAAATCTCGGAATCGATGCAAAAAGGGCGCAGGAGGTTCTGAATTCGCTTGCAAAATATCACATGGTACGTGAATCGCAGATCGAAATGGACGATGAGATACAGACGATTTATTATTTCGTGCCGACACCGTCGTTTGTTGCACTGCTCATTTTCGCGCACGAAATAATTAATGTGCCTAATTCATATATGTACTACACGATAAGCAGAAACAAACCGTATCTGAAATGAAAAACCGGAGCCATACCGTTTTATGCGGTATGGCTCCGAGCCGTTATTTCTTTTTAATTGCGGATCAGACCTCAACCCATACGTCGGGAGTCTTGATTGCTTTGTTGCCGGCTTCGATGATGCCCATAAGAGCGATCGTTTCGTCGTGAGGCGCTTTGATTTCGCCTGTTTTGAAGAAGTCGCACATTTCTTTTATGAAGGTGGGGAAGGTGTTGCTCATCTGCGGAATGACAACGGTTCTGCCGTCTTCGTAGTTGACGGTCATATTGAAGTCGATGCCTGTCCAGCCGTAATGAGTCATGACTGCACGTCTGTCGCCTTCAAATTCGATTACCATGCTTTCATATTTGCCGGCGCCGATGGACATGAGGCGTTTGACCTTGCTGCCCATGAGAATGACGATGGGCTCAAGCTGATGGATTGCGTAGGTATCGAAATTGCCGGGACCGCGGCTGCTTATGAAGCAGATGCCGTTCTTGTCGAAGCCCTTGAGCTCGTCAGCGAAGCGGAGTGCAGAGGTGGAGAAAAAGGGAGTATGATGCTCGTCGGCAAGTGCAACGATATCCTGAGCAACCTTTTTGGAGAGGGCGAATGTCTTATCGACATAGACTCTCTTGCCGCTTCTCAGAGGCTTCTGGCAGAGATCCCAGTGTCTTTCGGGGTTGTCGGGAGAAAGGACGATGAGAACGTCACTCTTTTCGACGACTTCGTCGATCGTGTCGCACTTCTGAACGTGGTTCTTTTCGCACCACTGGTCGGTGGTCATACCGCCTTCTTTGTCCTTTTCACCGTATGCATATGCGACACAGAAATCGTCGCCGACAGCTTCTTTGATGAATCTCGGATAGTTGTTTGCGTGCCACTCATCGAGATAGTAATCGATGAAGCCGATCTTCTTGCTGTATTTTCTGATTACGCTTCTGAGATAATCGACAGCCTTCTTTATGTCGGCAGCGGGGTCTGCACCGCATTCGCGTTCGATGGTAAGGAAGCCGTGATAGCCGATATCGTCAAGAGCCTTGAGGTATGCGTCGAAATCGACCTTACCTTCGCCGAGCGGGAGCTCTTTGAAATAGTCTTCCATACGGAGATCCTCAATGCCGCCTTCGGCAAAGAAGGTATAAATACGTCTGGGGTCGGTTTTCTGAATCATAATACCGTCCTTGGCGTGGGTATGTACGATGAAGTCCTTCAGTGTGTAAACAGCCTGAACGGGGTCAGCGTCGGTGACCATGACGAGATTTGCGGGGTCGAGATTGACGCCGATGCCCTTGCTGCCGACGTCACGGATGAAATCAGCGAGGGTTTCGGGCTTTTCGGGGCCTGTTTCGATTGCGAAGGTGACGCCGATGGCGGCAGCGTATTCGCCGATTTCGCGGCAGGCAGCCTTCATGCGGTCATAATTGCCCGATTTGTCTGCGGGAACAACGCCGATGTGAGTGGTGACGACCTTGCTTCCGAGTTTCTTTGCGATGTCCGCAACAGCTTTGGAGGCGGGAATCTTCCATTTGTTTTCTTCTTCGCTTTCAAAACCGTGACCGCCGAAATCGCCGCAGACAGCGGAGACGACGAGGTTCCGCTCGGCAAGCAGTTTTTTGACCTCTTCGAGCTTTGCGTCGTCAAGGTTGGAGTAGAGCATTTCGCCGCCGGTTACATAGAGCTGAATGCCCTCAGCACCGACTTCGACAGCCTTATCAAGACTTTCCCTGAAGGATTTCTTGAAGCTGTCCGTCATTGCGCCAATTTTGAAATTCATAATGACATTCCTTTCGGTAATTAATATTTATATACTATATGAAAATTTTGAGCCATGTTACGCCCTGCTCGACAAGGAAGGTTATGGCACCCACAACCGCCATTGCGGTGAGAACGCCGAGCACCAGGGGTTTCCACACCTCACGCAGCTTTTTTGAAAGTGTGATGGAAATGAGACAGCCTGTCCATGCGCCGGTACCCGGAAGGGGTATTGCGACAAATGCCCAAAGACCGAAAAACAGGGTCTTTGTCATTTTCGCGACCTTTTTTTCGCCGAGGCTGAGGATCCATCGGAACGGTTTGCCGAGCTTTTCGAACTTTGCAAAGTACCGTATCAGTTTTCCGCCCCAAACGACGACCGGAGGGATCACCGCAATGTTTCCGAGGAAGGAAAACAGCATTGCGGAAGGGTAATCGAGACCGATCACTATGCCGAACGGCAGGGCAAGCCTCAGCTCGGTGACCGGGATCATAGAAAGAAGAAAAACCGTAAGGCATTTTATTATATACGGCGCTTCGCTTATGGAGCTGCTTATACTGTCGAGAAATCCGCTCATTTGGTACTCCTTAATACGCTGGTAACTGTATTGATTATACCATTTGCGACAGCGCATTGTCAATAGCTTTATGAAATTCTCCGCTGTTTTATCGTCAGAGCGGGTGAGATTATTTTGAGAGCGTGACGCTGATTTTTTGCGCTGACCTATTGCAAAACAGCGAAAAATGATGTATAATACCAAAAGATAGGAGGTATGAAAACCATGATCAAAAAAATTGGACTTTTTGCTGCCGGCGTTCTGTTCGGTACAGCCGGTATCAGACTTCTTACAAGCAAGGATGCGAAGAAGGTATATCCCCATGCGACTGCCGCTGTTCTCAGAGCAAAGGAGGACGTCATGACGACTGTCACAAACGTCCGTGAAAACTGCAATGATATACTTGCGGACGCAAAGGCAATAAACGAGCAGCGCGCCGAGGCTGAAAAAGCTGAGGTGATCGAGGACACTTCATGCGAATGCGCTGAAGCCGAGGAAGCTGTTTCTGACGAAAAAACAGAAGAATAACACTGAAAAGAGCTGATGCCGCAAAATAGGCTCGGCTCTTTTTGATAAACAGGACAAAGCGTTATGAAATGCACAGTATTACATGAAAATCGCGGACGTATGCGTGTTCATATGTCCTGCGGAAGGATGTCGCTCGACGAGGCTGACATTCTGGAGTATTATCTCCGCTCGCTCGATGAGGTCGATGAGGTAAACGTTTATGACCGGACAGGCGATGCAATCATATATTACAGCGGGAACAGAAGAAATGTCACCGACGCGCTTGCTCGCTTTTCATTCGGTATGCCGGGTGTGACTGAGCTCGTGCCTGAGCATACGTCGCGCAGGCTGAACCGCGAATTCGAAGACAAGCTTGTCTTTGCGGTGACAAGACGTATGCTTTACAAGGCGTTTTTGCCTGCACCGATTGCCGCTGCTGTTGCAACGGTCAGAGCAGTCAGGTACATAAAAGAAGGATTTAAAGCATTATTTGCCGGAAAGCTGACTGTTTCCGTGCTCGATGCCACTGCCGTCACCGTATCGTTGGTGCGCGGCGACTTCTCGACGGCGGGTTCGGTCATGTTCATGCTCGGTCTCGGCGAAATACTTGATGAGTGGACGCACAAGAAATCCGTTGCCGACCTTGCGGGAGCGATGTCTCTCAATGTTGATAAGGTGTGGAGACTGACCGACGGCAGGGAGGAGCTTGTTCCTATCAGCGATGTCAGAATAGGCGATGAGATCGTTGTCAGGACCGGCAATGTTATTCCGCTTGACGGTACGGTCGTTTCAGGTGAGGCCACGGTGAACCAGTCGTCGATGACAGGCGAATCACTTCCCGTATCGAAGCGCGAGGGAAGCTGTGTTTATGCCGGAACGGTCGTTGAGGAAGGCGAGTGCATCGTCCGCACCGATAAGACGATGGGCAGCGGCAGATATGACCGGGTTGTACGTATGATAGAGGAGTCGGAAAAGCTGAAATCGGCAACCGAGGACAAGGCTTCAAGGCTGGCTGACAGACTGGTGCCATATACGCTGCTCGGAACAGCCGCTACATATCTTTTCACACGTAACATAACAAAAACCCTTGCAGTGCTTATGGTGGATTTCTCGTGTGCACTCAAGCTGTCGATGCCGATTGCGGTACTTTCGGCAATGCGTGAGGGCAGCAGCCATAACATTTCTATAAAGGGCGGACGTTTCCTTGAAGCTGTCGCAAATGCGGACACGATTGTCTTCGACAAAACGGGTACGCTCACATACGCCACGCCGCGCGTTGCGGATATTGTGACGTTCGGCGGGCATGACAGCGACAGTATGCTGAGGCTTGCCGCCTGCCTTGAGGAGCATTATCCGCATTCAATGGCGAACGCCGTTGTCGAAGAGGCAAAAAAACGCGGGCTTTCGCATGAAGAATATCATTCTAAGGTGCAGTATGTTGTCGCTCACGGTATCTCCAGCATGGTCAATGGGGAAAAGGTCATTATCGGCAGTGCGCACTTTGTTTTCGAGGATGAAGGATGCGTCATTCCCGATGGCGAGAGGGGAAAATTCGATTCGCTTCCTTCAGAGTATTCGCATCTTTATCTCTGTATTTCTGGCAGTCTTGCGGCAGTCATATGCATATACGATCCGCTTCGTGCCGAGGCGCACGATGCGATCGAGGCACTTCACGGATGCGGCATATCAAAGGTCGTCATGATGACAGGAGACAACAAAACCACTGCGTCTGCTGTCGCGGCTCGTGTCGGTGTTGACGAATACCATGCGGAGGTGCTGCCAGAGGACAAAGCCGAGTTTATACGCAGTGAAAAAGCGGCAGGGCATACGGTGATAATGATCGGTGATGGCGTCAATGACTCTCCCGCACTTTCGGAGGCGGATGCAGGTATTGCGATAAATACCGGCGCAGCCATTGCAAAGGAGATCGCTGACATAACCATCGCATCCGAAAGCCTTTTTGAGATTGTGACTTTGCGTCGGCTCAGTACTGCACTGATGGCACGAATACATCGTAATTACCGTTTTATTGTCGGTTTCAATCTTATGCTTATCGTTCTCGGAGTTGGCAGTGTCATTCCACCCACAACGTCGGCACTGCTTCACAATATGTCGACGCTTGCGATAAGTCTGCGTAGTATGACCGATCTGCTTCCTCCGGAGAAAGACAAGAGAGAAGCTGTGGCTGAATAATCGAAAGCCGAAATATATAAATTATCAACTCCCGAAGCAGACGGCTCCGGGAGTTGTTTTCTGGTGTCGGTACTGATATTTAACGTATTATGAAAAGACAAATCTCGCAGATGCGTTTCCGCATTGAAGTAGTCAATAGTTATTAGACACAAAATTTATTAAGCCACCAGTTCTGTTACTTTTTTTCTTTGCTTCGTATCGTGTATTTTCCAGCCATATTTCCACCTCCATGTCTATAATAGCATAAAAATAATGGTAGGCACTTTCGTGTCTACCATTATTTTATCACTTCAGATGCGTTTCCGCATTGCGGGATTTTCGGTATGCTTTATTGTGCCGTGCCGTCCATCATGCCGAAGCCCGCGACCTCACTTGTGGGAAGAGAGAATACGATCGCGCCGGCTTCTGTTGCGGGACCGGCATGCTTCAGGATTGACTGCATTATCGCTGTTTTCTCTTCGGTTTTGGCGACGATGAGGATGACTTCTTTTTCAAGCGCTATGGAAACGTTCAGGAACTTGGTGGCGTTTTCGGTTCCGGTACCTTTGCCATGGAGGACGGTGCCGCCGCGAGCGCCCGCCTCTCTGGCGGCGTTCATGACCATGTCTGTCCTGCCTTCGTTTGAGATGGCGACGATAAGCTCATATGCGTAATTTATGTCGGGAACGTATTTTGCGGATTTCTGATCTCCGTTAAGGTATGCCACTGTACTGCCTCCTCCGATGCTTTTGATTGGCAATGATACGACGATTCCGTGTCCGGGTACGCCGATATAAAGCCGACGTTTGTGCTCTTCAATGAGCTTTTTTGTTTTTTCTTCGTTTGCAATAGTGAGAACGATGCGTTTTTCCGTTGATTCAATGCCGAGCAGGTCAAGCATACTGCGTACAGCCGTGCCGTGACCCATGACGACGACCGTCATGGGAAGCCCGAGTTCTGTGCAGATATCCGTGACAACGGGAAGCGCTTTCGGATTGATGATCGATATGACGTAATTCATTAAGCAACGTCCTCCTTCCAGAGCTCGACGATGTCGTAGTCGCCGTATGCGGGTTCCGTGACCTCGTCTTTGCTCTTTCTGCCGTATATGAAGCCGACTATCTGAATGGAAATGAGCGGCATCATTGCGACCATCGCGACAAGTCCGAACGCATCACGCAGTACGTTGCCGCCGAGTGCAGTACTTGCACCGATGACGAACTGGAGCATGAACGTTGCGGTCATTGGTCCGGAGGCGACGCCGCCGGAGTCGAAGGCGATTGCGGTGTATATATCGGGGACAAAGAATGAAAGAATAAGTGCAATCGCATATCCGGGGATTGCAAACCACAGTATCGATATTCCTGTTATGACACGGAGCATTGAAATGCCCATTGCGAGTGCTATCGCAATGGAAAGGCTGAGGCGTATCGTTTTGCCGGGGATTGTTCCGGCGCTGACCTCTTCAACCTGTTTTTCGAGGACGATGACTGCGGGTTCTGCCGAGATTATGAACCAGCCCAGAAGCATTGCAAAGGGAATGAGCAGATAATATGTCCATCCCTCGGTGAATGCCGCGCCGAGAACCGCGCCGAGTGCCGAAAAGCCGACGTTCACGCCTGTCAGGAAGAGCACAAGTCCGACATAGGTATAAATTATTCCGATGCATATCTTGAGAAGATTACGGCTGCTCATTTTCAGCGAAAAGAACTGGAAAAGAAAGAATATCACGACGATCGGGAGCATGGCGATCGCCATCTCCTTCATATATACGGGAATCGCGGAAAGATATGCATTGCCGATCTCGGTGGAGGCAAGGTATGTAGCGGATTCGGCTTCC
Source organism: Ruminococcus sp. CAG:382 (assembly GCA_000433115.1). Taxonomy (GTDB): domain Bacteria; phylum Bacillota; class Clostridia; order Oscillospirales; family CAG-382; genus UBA1206. Next base: position 1,742 of record FR892144.1, on the reverse strand, counting down.
GCAACGCCGCTGCCGCCGTTATAAAAGAAGCCGAGGATCAGCACTGCGAGGATCGGTCCGATCGAGCAGAGCGACACGAGACCGAAGCTGTCCGCTTCGGAATTCTTATCGCTTCGTATGTGTGAAACACCGATGCCGAGCGCAAGGATAAAAGGAACCGTCATCGGACCGGTTGTGACGCCGCCCGAATCGAATGCGATGCTCAGGAAATCACGGTCGGTGAATATCGCAAGGCCGAAAACGATGACATATGCGACAATGAGGATCCAACGGAGACTCAGACCGGTGAGAATGCGGAACATGCATACCGACAGAAACAAGCCGACGCCGACGCCGACCGTCGCAAGGAGAACAAAGCTGTTGATATGCGGGACGGTTTCTGCAAGCACCTGCAGATCCGGCTCGGCGATTGTTACCGCGAAGCCGAGAAAAAAGCTGATGACAAGTATCAGCGGCAGGTTTTTCGTCTTTGTCAGAGCCGTGCCGATCTTGTTGCCTATCGGAGTCATGGAAACATCCGCGCCGAGCGAGAAGAAGCCCATGCCGAAAACCAGCATGACCGCGCCCAGCACAAAGCATAAAACGAGGTCGGTCTGGATCGGTACAATAAAAAGGCACATGAGCAGGACGATCACGAATATCGGGAGAACGGAGCTTGCCGATTCTTTTATCTTTTCGACAACAGCGCCCCGACTTTCGTTGAAATAATTCATAGACATTCATCCTTTCGTGTGTTATATGTCAGTTCAAAAATGCGTTTTTGTATGCGGAAATATTCCTCCGCATCATGACTTCCGAGGGCTTCGAGAACCTCCGCAGTCCGTGTGATGAGTACGTCACGCAGTCTGCCGATCGCGTCTCTGCCGCTTTCTGTTATCGAAACGAGCTCCTGTCGGCTGTCGGACGGGTCCTTCATGCGGCGGATATACCCTTTTTCTTCAAGGTTTTTCAAAAGGACGGTGATCCGTGCGCTGCTCACAATCATATCACGGCTTATGTTTTTCTGAGGAGAAATGCCGTTTTTTTGATTTGCGAGATAGTCAAGCACAAACTGTCCGCCTTTATGGAAGCCCACAAGTATCTGCTCGGCAGGCTCATGAAGCATTCGCAGACGCAGATCAAGAAGCTCTCCGGCAAGCTCTTTGCAGTTCATCATGTCACCTCAAATTAACTAATGATGTTAACGAATTTATCATATCATAAATATGATAGTTTGTCAACAATAAATTACCGTTATGCAGGAAAAAAGTGTATTCAGGCAAGAAGGATGAAAGCAAGAATAATCAGAAAACGCTTTACATTTTGTGAGGTTTGAAGCATAATTGAAAAAGATGGCGTTTTCAGGCAAAAAACATTCTTTACACTTTGTCCGCAAAAAGCAAGTTTGAAATTTTTAAAAAATCAGCAAAACCTATTGCATTTTCTGTGAATTTATGTTACAATTAAAATACGGATAGTAATATATACAATCCGACACTTTGTAATTGGAGGCGGCGTCATGGTTCTTTTTAACGACAAGTTGTCCAACTTTATGCGAAATCATATTTTGTACCGCTCCCAGTTACGAGGAGGACAAAATAAATGTCTTAGGAAATGCGCATAAGTTGAATAACACAAACGACCAACTTAGGCTCTCTGCTGGTAAGACAGTAAAATCAAAATTCTTGGAACAGGCATGATTTCGGTCATGCCTGTTCCGCTTTTAGCAGCTCATCCACAGGAATATAGCCCACAAGGTCGTA
>FR892143.1 GCA_000433115.1 Ruminococcus sp. CAG:382 | reverse complement strand
AAGCGCAAAAGATATGTTATAATAAAATAGGAAATGGGGCATTAGCGCAGTTGGGAGCGCACAACACTGGCAGTGTTGGGGTCAGGGGTTCGAATCCCCTATGCTCCACCATCCTGAACCCCCTTGGAATTGCTGAAAAACTCAGTGCTTCCAAGGGGTTTTAGTTTTTGTTTTTCATTTGTTGTGCGCTTTATTTTCCACTTTATACTACATTTTTATCCCGAAATGTAGTATAAAATCGCACGCAAAAAGCACCCCGAAAGGTGCTTTCTGAGGATATGTTTATCAGAACACGCAGAAATCATTACTGAATTCTGCGTGTTTTTTCGGTAAAGCTCTGTTGGATACTTTTACAGAGCCTTATGATCGCTGTATTTAGTAAACTATTTTTTTCGCTTTTTGAGCACAGCAATAAGCACGCCTGCGGCAGCTAAAATCGCCGCGCCTATTGCTATCGGCATTATTGCGTTCGGAGAGGTTTCCGGTGAGTTCGAACTGCTATCTGACGTAACAGCTCCTGAAGAATCAGCTTCTGACGACGGCTCTTCCGGGGATGAAACAGGTGGGTTTTTGTAATTATCAACAGCGAGTGCAAGAGCGTTATACAGACCGTTTATGTGCGGTGCATAGATTTCTTTGCGTTTCAGGTAATTATTGATTTCACGGACGGCTGTCCTGACAGCACTGTCGTCAATCATTTCCGCTTCGCTCATCAGCTCGGTATGGTCCGGAGTTGGACCATATACCTCAAATTCAGTGATGCCTCCGCTATAATATGTGCTGTAATCGGCACAGTACCATCTTTTAAGCTGAACATACTTGACATAACGGGCATTCACGGCATTAAACTCAACAGTATCTACGGCACCTCTCGTCCCTTCCTCAAGTCCGGAGACATCGTATACCTTTTTGTAGTTTTCACCGTCTTCGGATACATATATCTCATAGGCTGAGACGCGCTCGAAATAACGGATTATGACTTTGTTGATTTCTCTGACCGTGCCGAGATCGACAATCATCCACTGCTCATCTTTATCACGTGCGAACGAGAGCCTTGTATCGGTGTTGCCGTCAACGGCGAGCGGCTCGTTCAGGCCGTAATCGACTTCAAGACCACTGACGGTAACTTTTTTGCCTAATGCAAGGTTGGCGTTATATAGCATATCGGAAATATCAAAGGTATGCTCACTGATCTCGAAGTTCTGTACCGACGAGGAAACTCTTTCAAGCGGCAGCACGAAGGTGGAACCACCCTTTTTGTCACCTTCGAGATTTCGCGAATTGACGGGGGAATAGTACCATGTGTCGTCAACGATCAGCATAGTGCGTGTGCGGTCAGCGTAAAGCTGAATTTTCACATCGGTGTTTTTAGGTATCACCGCACCGTATGTAAACGTATATGACTCGCGATCAAAGCAAAGCCGTCCGGTGTTGCTGACATAAAGTCTGCCGTCTCCACCTGAGAACAGATCGGTGTCGTAATCCGAAATATTGATATTTGCGGTAAGCTGGTACGGATAACCGACGGATTTGATACCCGTTGCATTGGTTTGATCGATCCGAAGAGCTTCATGCCGCCCCGGATTACTTCCGCCGCTTTTTGTCGAAAGTATGTTAAAACGTGAAATGAAATCGTCGGCAGATATTTCACGGGTCTGCTCTCCGCACCAGGTTTTTTCAGATATCAGGCATATCTGATATCTCAGACGATCAAAAATATCGAAAATCGAGAATCCGCCCCAGTCGCACCATAAGTCGTTCCAGAGAGCAAACGATGCACCCTTGAGCTGAGGATGGTCATATTTAACCGATGTTGAGGCGTTATAGCCCATATAGTTCACAAACCATGTTGAATACAACGAGCGCAAATCGTAATAATTTGCAAAGCCGTAATTCCCTCCCGGAACGCAGTAAAGCACCGGACCGCAGGTATTTATGACATCATAGCCCATTTTGAAGAGCGTTTTGTAGTCTGAAAGCTCAACAGCCCAGAAATTTGTCTGAGCATCGCCGCTTACGGGTGTTTCGCCATTGAACCCTTTACCTCCGAATGAACCCCAGAAACGCGGAGTACATCCTCTTGAACGAAGATGTTTTATGAGTGTGTCGGTAAATGCTCGCATCTGTTCATTGTATCCGTCAGGGAATTCGTCGGTGCCGAAATGTACGGTTTTCGAAACAAAAACAGGGTCATCGCCGGTAATATATTCATCCCACAGATCACATACGAAACCGACGGCATCCGGATTTGTTATATCAATGTGATGCCCGTCAAACATATATTGCGGCACAGCTTTGCTGAAACATGCGCTGTGCGCCGGTGTATCGATTTCGGTGACGACTTCCACGCCGTATTCAAGCATACGCTTCTGATACTCGCGGTACTCCGCTTTCGTATAATGCTCATCGGATGTCAAGCCCGGGACATCGCTTTCAAGACGAAAATAGCCGATGCCGTCCGAGCCGGTGTCATTGATATGCAGATGGATTTCATTGAGCTTGAACCACGCGAAATACTTTGTTATTTCTTCAACGTATTCAAGCGGTACATATGCTCTTGCGACATCAATCATGCCGGAGCGTATAGGGTATGAAGGGTAGTCATACACCTCACCGCACGGCATGAAACCGTCTGCAATATATGACTGAAGGATCGTGATAATTCCGTAAAGCAGTCCCTTCGATGTAAAAGCAAAGATATTGGCGGTTTCGTTGACATCGATGATGTAGCCTTCATTTCCGAGAGCGGAAATACGTGCGTCGTCGGTCTCTGCGGGTGTTTCGGCGGAAAGCGTCAGAATGATGTCACCGCTTTGCACATCTTCGGTGACAAATGAGATTTCAATACCGACGATATCACTGAAATATCCGGAAATGATTTTTTCCAGTTCGTCGGAAATACGGGTCCCGGAAGTCAGCACAATACGCATGCCTTTTTTCGGAACAAATTTGCCGGTGGACGGATTCCATTCACGTATCGCCGGTATTACGCGCGGTGCGGAATTAAGACTGGGGTTGTCCGCGGAGACCGCTGCAGGAGCGATACCGCAGAGCAACATCGCCAGCGCCAGGATAAATGCTGTTTTTTTCATAGTAGACCTCTTTATTAAATATTTATTTAGTATATATTTTTATTTACGCCGCTTTTGATTCGGCACGGCTCATTTCTTCCTGAATGCTTTCACCTGTCGCATAATCAATAATAATCCCCGGTTGAATGTTGCGCACAAAAACGCAGAAACAAATCCCTTTGCCTTTGTCCTCGACGGAATACGCCTCCATTATCACGCCGCGTGCTACAAGTTCATTTTTGTAAAACACTGGTGTCACGCGGAATGTGACATGGTTGCCGCTTTTCTTTATATAGCTCGCGACCTGGTTTTCGAGTTTTATCATTGATTGTGTGTTGAAGTGGCGCGTGCCGGTTATAAGGTTTTCGGGTGTTGAACCGTCACCGGTCAACTGAAATCCGAGAAGGTGTGAACGGTTGTACAGATATTTACCGTCGTACTGTACGGACTTCCAGCCGGTCGGGTTATATCGCGGGCTGTCGCGTTTTTCTGTGGGCATTGTGTTTAGGCTGAGGCAGGATATCGCCATGCCGCATCTGCCGAGATCGTCAAATTCCGAAAGCAACATGAAATCATTTGCGAGCAGACTGCTTGTATCGAAATACGGTTTATTGCCGTTAAGAACGATGTAATCAAGCGTTGTGTTGAGGTCGAAAAGACGTTCGTCGGTAGGCGGCGGTGTGCTGAGGTTCTTGCTGACAGCGAAAGGACGTGTGCGCCAATTTTCATCACGTGAATATGTCGGAGTCGACTGTTCATCCGTTATGTCAATAAAAGCACGGGACACTTCTTCCGCGACATCGCTCAGAATACCGTTCCAGAAATCATCGCCGAAGTATTCACACGATGTAAGTACAAGCAGGCAGGCAATAAGCAGACATATCAGTTTCTTTTTCATTGCGTTCTCCTATCTTTTTTTCCAAGCCATCGGCGAAAAGAGAATAAACATCGGCATTATTTCAAGACGTCCGAGAAGCATATCAAGTGACAGAACAATTTTAGAAAATGCCGAATATGTTGAGAAATTGCCCATAGGTCCGACTGTATCAAACCCGGGACCGACATTGTTGACACAGGTGACGGCGGCGGTTATATTAGTCTCCATACTCAGTCCGTCAACTGAAATGAGCACGGTTGAAAGAATGATCAGAACAATATATAAAGCAAAATAATTGAGCGCGGCTTTCACGTTTTCTTCAGGTATAACTTCACCGTCAACGCGAATTATGTTAACCGAACGCGGCTTCAGCATATGTTTGATCTCACGTCTGATACTTTTGAAAAGTATTATTACTCGAGATACTTTCAGACCGCCTGCTGTTGAACCGGCGCAGGCGCCTATAAACATCAGCACCGTAAGAACTGTCTTCGGGAATATATGCCACAGATTGAAGTCGGTGGTTGAAAATCCGGTTGTGGATATAATAGAAGTCACCTGAAAGAAAGATGTTCTGAGACAGTGTTCAAAGCCATCGAAAGTCTTGTATGTACTCAGTGCGATTGCGCCTGTGGCAACAAGGCAAATTATCAGGTAAGACCTTAGTTCTTCGTTTTTCAGCACTTCGCGTATATGTTTTACCAACATCAGATAAAACAAGTTGAAGTTCACGCCGAATATGAACATGAACACCGCTATTACCCACTCTGCCGCAGGATTTTCATAAGACATGATTGACTGGTTTTTTACCGAAAAGCCGCCTGTTCCGGCAGTCGCAAACGAATTCACGAGAGAATCATAAAAAGGCATTCCGGTACACAACAGGGCAACAGTCTGTACCACGGTAAGCGCAAAGTATATGCCGTATAGTATCATTGCTGTACGCTTGATCTTCGGAACCAGCTTTCCCTTGACAGGACCCGGAACCTCAGCACGCATGAGGTGTATTGTCTGGCCGTCGCCGGAAGGGAAGAGTGCAAGCATGAAGACCAGCACGCCCATGCCGCCGAACCAGTGTGTGAAGCTTCTCCAGAGGAGAATACCTCGTGGCAGACTTTCGATTTCGCACAGTATGGTTGCGCCGGTTGTCGTAAAGCCGGAAACCGTTTCGAAAAACGCATCGATATAGTTCGGTATAGCGCCGCTTATTACAAACGGCAACGCGCCGAAAAGTGACAGCAGTATCCAGGCTGCGGCAACACATATAAAGCCTTCTTTGGCGTATATACGCGTATTATTCGGCTTGAATGCAACCGATGGTATACCGAAGAAAAGGAGAATCCCGATTGTTATTATAAATGGCGTGATATCTTCCGAATAAATGAGAGCCGTTGCCGTTGGAATCAGCATGAATGCGGCTTCAAGCATAAGCATTATTCCGAAGAAATATCTTATCATTTTGTAATTCATGTGATTACATCCCTGATACTGTCGATTATTGCACCCGAAGTCACAACAATTACTGTGTCGCCCTTTGTAATAACGTCATTACCTGTCGGGATAATGATCTTGTCGCGATGAACAATACAAGCGATAAGTGTGTCCGGGCGCAAACGCAAATTCTTGAGCGGTACATCGGTAACATCTTCGATATCGCTCTTGACGCTGAATTCAAGTGCTTCAACTTTGTCTTCCATGAATTTATGCAGGGATTCGATTTCGGAATCACGTACATTGGTCATGGAGCGAACATAACGCAGAATATATGCCGTTGTTGATGATTTCGGAGATACAATAGTATCAAGCCCCACACTTTTGAAAAAGTCGATATACGACATTGTACTTATCAGTGTTACGACTTTGCTGACACCGAGGTTTTTAGCGTACATTGACATTATGGCGTTTTCTTCGTCAACGTCCGAAAGCGCGAGAAAAGCATCAACCTTGTCGATCCCTTCTTCCATGAGAAGCTGCTGATCAGTTCCGTTGCCGTTCAGGACGGTGCAGGAATACTGCTCCGCAAGCTCATGGCACAGATTTTTGTCGCGCTCTATAACTGTCGAATTGATGTTGCCCTTTTGCAGCATCGCTTCGAGATAGTATGTCGTTCTGCCGCCACCGCATATCATGACATCGCGCACGGGCTGTTTGTATGCGCCGATTGCTTTGAACAGTTCTGTTATTTCGTCATCGGGAGCGGTTATGCAGATTATATCTTTTGGCTGTATTACAAAGCTGCCGTTCGGAATAAAAGCCACGTTGTCGCGCAGGACGCTGCATATAAGAAAACGTATATTTAGCTTTGATCTCAGCTCAATAAGAGTGCTTCCGCATATCGGAGAATTATCGTAGACAGTCAATTGCGCAAGCTCGACCCTTCCGCGACTGAAAGTGTCGATTTTTGCGGCAGCAGGAAATCGCAGAGTGCGGTAAACCTCTTTAGCGGCAGTAAGCTCGGGGTTGATCGTAAGCGAAAGATTCATTTCACTTTTCATCAGCTGCACGAGTCCCGAGTATTCCGGGTTGCGGACACGTGCGATCGTATGACGTGTACCGAGTTTTTTGGCAGCAGAGCAACTCAGGATATTGACCTCGTCGCCCGAAGTGACCGCGATCAGCAGGTCAGCCTTTTCGGCTCCGGCACGTTTCAGAAGGGAAATATCTGCTCCGTTTCCCTGAAGAGTAAAAACGTCGCAGGTATTGGAAAGTTCAAGCAAAGGAGCGCTTTTGGAGTCGATTACCGTTATGTCGTGACCTTCCTTTGCAAGTTGTGAGCAAATCGATGTTCCGACGGCACCGCCGCCGATTACAATAATATCCATATCCTATTCTTTCTTCATTGACAAACGCATTTCTTTTATAACTGTAAGTCCTAACGGCAGCGCTATCACAAATGAAAGCAAATCAGCAACTGCCTGCGCAAGTTCTATCCCGAGAAGCGGAGGCTCACCGAGCTTTTCGCAAATCAATGGAAGCAGTAATACTGCAGGTACAAATGCAAGCCCTTGCCTTGCCATTGCAACGATTGTTGCGCGGAACGTCATACCTATAGTCTGAAGCATCATATTGCAAAGCATTACCCATGACATGAGAGGCATAACGACAAGCTGTGTTCTGAAAGCAAACGAAGCTATTTCAGCCGCCTGCGCCGAGCTTCCGGCGACCGCAGAAGAAATAGGCTCTGCAAAGATATAACCGATTACGGCAACGATCGCAAGAAAAACCGCAGAAACCTTTACGCAGAAATAATATGATTTGATGACGCGATCGTATTTTTTCGCGCCGTAATTGAAACCGCAAACAGGCTGAAATCCTTGCCCGAAGCCTATAAGCGCCGAGGTAAGGAACTGCATTATTTTGGATGTGCCTGTCATTGCCGCCTGTACGGCATCAATGGCCGCATCACCTGTTATGTATATTCCTACGGCGTGATTCAGGCATGTTGTGGCAACACTTGCAAGTCCTTGACGGGCAAGAGAGGGAAGGCCTCCCTGTACGATTTTTTTTATATAGTACGTTTTAAACGAAAAATTGCTCAGTCGTATTTTGATGTTGTCGCTGCGTGATATGCCGATTACAAGGAGAACGAAGCTGACAAGCTGACTGACTCCGGTGGCGAGTGAGGCGCCTGCGACTCCCATCCCCAGACCGAACGGCATTAAAAAAGCTCCGCCGAAAAGAGTGTCGCCTTGTTTATAGATGAATATCGGGTCAAGCATGATGTTGACAATCGCACCGGTGGTAAGCCCTATCATTGCAAAAAAAGCGTTGCCCTGCATTCTGAGCTGGTTATTCAGCACAATTGCGCCCATCATGAACGGTGTCGCAAGCAATATGTAGAGCATATAATCGATTGTTCCGGCTGTTGTTGCGGCAGTTTTGGCGCCGAGGATAACAGCAAGCTGGTTGCGGAAAACCAACCCTGACACCATGAGAAGGGTTCCTATCGAAACGGAGTAAAAAAAACCTGTTGCAGCCATTGTTTCGGCATCGGCGAAATCGCGGCTGCCGAGTGCTCGTGATATATAATTGCCGGAACCGTGTCCGCAGAAGAAACCGAGAGCCTGAATTATCGACATTAGCGGGAGAACAATCCCGACCGCCGCGACCATACTGTCGTTTTCGAGCTGCCGTACGAAAAATGTATCTGCGAGATTATAAAATGACGTGACGAGCATGCTGATTACTGTTGGTCCGGCTAGCTTCATAACGAGTTTTTCGACCGGTTGTGTCGTCATTTTTATGTATTTAGCGCTTCCACCGTCGCTTCTGCTTTCCATCGGTTGATTTTTCTCCATTATACTCCGTATCTGTGCTTTCGACATTCTATCATAAATACGGCGGTTTGTCAATAAAGACAGATTGACAATTTGGGTATGTTGTAGTATAATCAGTATGGTGATACTATGCTTGATTATATCGTAAGGCGCATTATCGGAGAGCGCAATCCAACTGATCTATCCGTCCGCAAAACCTGCGGTACGATTGCCAGCATTGTCGGTATTGCGATAAACCTTCTTCTGTTTGCCGGGAAATTCATTACCGGAACACTTGCCGGAAGTATTTCGATAACCGCCGATGCAGTTAACAATCTTTCGGATGCTGCGTCATCCGTAATTTCATTTGTCAGCTTTCGCATTTCGGCAAAGCCTGCCGACCGTGACCATCCGTTCGGACACGAACGCTTTGAATACGTTGCGTCGCTAATCGTTTCGTTTATTATTTTGATAATCGGTTTTGAGCTGTTTACAGATTCTCTTGATAAGATAATACATCCCGCAGAGACCGAATTCAGTCTGCTTGCCGTATGTATCCTCGTCGTTTCTATATGCTTCAAGCTGATTTTGTATTTTTTTTACCGCTCTGTCGGGCGTGCCGTTGATTCGTCTGTTATGATGGCATCGTCTGCCGACAGCCTTTCGGACGTTGTTTCAACCGGTGCGGTACTTATTGCACTGTTTGTTTCTCAGCTTACGGGAATTAACCTCGACGGTTATATAGGAGCTGCAGTCGCAATATTCATATTTATTTCCGGACTGAAAATTCTGAATGAAAACAAAAATCACATAATCGGAACCGCACCGGATCCGAAGCTCGTAGAAAAAATCAAATCCGAAGCCCGTTCTCATCCTGAAATCCTCGGGATTCACGACGTGATGATACATAACTACGGTACAAGCCGTTGCTTTGCCACCTTTCACGCTGAAGTTGACGGACGTGATGATATTTTCAAGAGCCATGACGTAATCGATCTGATAGAACGTGATGTTTTTGAAAAATACGGTGTTCAGTGTGTCATTCACCTTGATCCAATAGAAACCGATAACGAGCTTGTTAATGAGCTTCGTGAAGATATTTATGAAAGCGTAAAAGGAATCGATGAACGGCTTTCGGTTCACGATTTCAGATTTGTACCGGGCGTGACTCATACCAACCTTATTTTCGACGTATTTGTTCCGTTTGAAGTCACTACAGGCGATGAAGAACTGAGAAGGCTCATCAACGCGAAGGTCAAAAGCATTTCGACAGGTTACCACACAGTTATTACATTTGACAGAGGATAAAACACAATGCAAAAGCTGCTTTCTGAAATCAAAACATTATTTACCGAAAACTTCGCTTGTTTCCGCAAATTCTGGGTGTATCAGTTTGTCATCTCTCTTCTCGGCGTAATGGTGACGCTGCCGCTCTCTGCATTTATCAGCCTTCATCCCGAAATCGGAATTTTTCCATATGTTATCGCACTGATTTTCAGCGGAGGTATGTTCTGTTTTCTTATCTACTATACGATGTTTGAACAGGGTGCCCGTGACTATATACGGGTGAAAGCTCATAAAGCTGAGGCTGAAC
>FR892142.1 GCA_000433115.1 Ruminococcus sp. CAG:382 | reverse complement strand
AGCGCGATAAGCAGGCAGAGCGGCAGTATGCACACGCCGCTTTTCAGATCGCACAGTCCGAGTATTACGGTACAGCCGAATATTATCCAGCTCGCCGCTCCGCTTTTCAGTCCCGACATTGCGGGACTCTTTGTTTTGTCCATTTTCCGAACATCCTTTCTTGTTATACATCCGTAATATTCATCCGTCGCGGCGGTTCATTCCGCGCGGAGTGACAGTCAGGAACGCACGCACGGAGACTGCTCCATGTGCGTCATGGCGTTTACGGTGAATTGAATTATACTACCCGAGGTGTGCGGCAAACGTCGAAGCGCGAAAAAAATATGCTGTTCTTTTGGAATGTTACGGAATTATTGGCAACATTATGTCAAGCATCTGCAAACAAGGTCAGCGAAAGGCAGAGAAGTGTCGGCAATGGAATGTTAACAATTATGAAATAAAAAATTATTGAATCGGGAGCAAAAGCGTGGTAAGATTTACTTTGCGAGGGAGTAGCAAGGAGCTTCGGACTACGCCGTTGCCCCAACAAGTCAACACTCGGCCGAAAATAACGGTCTGGCTTGTTTTAATTTGCGAGACTCATAATATATACCATGCGCTGTATATTGAGTCTCACTTCATATTTTGCTTTTGTGACTCAGATACAGTCGTCCGGATGTTTCTGAGTTTTTTATTTTGCCGGACAAACGCAAAACGGAGGAATTGAAATGCGTTACTACTGTGAAGAAGGCAGAGAAGCGCTGGAGGCTCTCGAAAGCTCCGAAAACGGGCTTTCGGATGCGGAAGCCCAAAAACGCCTTGAAAAGAACGGGAAGAACCGTCTCAGGGAAGCGAAAGGAAAATCGATCATATTGCGTTTTCTCGAACAGCTCGCCGACCCGATGATTATCATTCTCGTCGTCGCCGCCGCAATCAGCGGTGTGCTTGCCGTTGTCGAGAACGAAAGCTTCACCGACGTTATCATAATTCTGTCAGTCGTCATCATCAACGCTGTGCTGGGCGTATATCAGGAGAGCAAAGCGGAAAAAGCAATCGAAGCTTTGCAGAAAATGTCCGCCGCGACTTCTAAGGTGCTGCGCGACGGCAGAGTCACGGTCATTCGCAGCGAAGACCTTGTTGTGGGCGACGTTATACTGCTTGAAGCAGGCGACGCCGTACCTGCCGACGCCAGACTTCTCGAAAGCGCCAGTCTCAAGGTTGAAGAAGCGGCTCTGACGGGCGAATCGGTGCCTGTCACGAAATTCATTGACATCATCAACCTTTCCGACAGCGAAAGAGACGTCCCTCTCGGCGACCGCAAAAACATGGTCTACATGGGAGGCACCATCGTTTACGGCAGAGGTAAAGCAGTCGTTACGGCGACCGGCATGGACACGGAAATGGGTAAGATCGCCGACGCGCTCCAGAACGCCAAGGAGGGCGACACGCCGCTTCAGATAAAGCTCAATCAGCTTTCAAAGACACTGACATGGCTGGTTCTCGGCATATGCGTTGTTGTATTCGGCGTGCAGGTTATACGTGCCGGAAGTCTGAGCTTTGAGCTTGTGCTGAATTCGTTCATGGTCGCGGTGTCGCTCGCGGTCGCCGCCATACCCGAAGGGCTTGCCGCAGTCGTCACCGTTGTGCTGTCGATCGGTGTTACCAATATGTCAAAGCGCAACGCCGTGATACGCCGCCTTACCGCAGTGGAAACGCTGGGCTGTGCACAGGTCATATGCTCCGACAAGACGGGTACTCTGACGCAGAACAAAATGACGGTCGTTGATTATTTCGGCGAGGATGAAAAGCGTATTGCACGCGATATGGCACTTTGCAGCGACGCGGAGATTGACGACCACGGAAACGTTACCGGTGAACCCACCGAAGCGGCACTTGTCGCATGGGCGGACAGACTCGGGCTTGACAAACCGTCGCTCAAGGAAAAGCATGCGCGCCGCGGCGAAGCGCCGTTTGACTCGATGCGCAAAATGATGTCCACCGTACACGACTGCGACGACGGTCTGATCCAGTTCACAAAGGGTGCGCCCGATGTCATTCTCGACAGATGCACCCATTATCTCAAAGACGGCAAAGCGGTTCCCATGACAAAGGAATACGCCGACGGCGTTGTCGCCGCTAACAAGGCGATGGCAGACAGAGCGCTCCGCGTGCTCGCCTGCGCCGAAAGGCAGCATTCCGACGCACCCGAATACGAAGCCGATACGCTTGAGCAGGGGCTTTGCTTTATCGGGCTTTGCGGCATGATCGATCCGGTTCGTCCCGAAGTAAAGGACGCTATCATCGAATGCCGTGAGGCGGGTATCACTCCCATCATGATTACGGGCGACCACATCGACACCGCCGTCGCAATCGCGAAAGAGCTTACGATACTCGGGGACGGCAACGAAGCGGTCTCGGGTTCTCAGCTCGACACTATGAGCGACGAGGAATTTTCCCGCCGCTTCATGAATATACGCGTTTATGCGCGCGTTCAGCCCGAGCATAAAACCCGCATCGTCAACGCGTGGAGAAATGCCGGATATATCACTGCCATGACCGGCGACGGCGTCAACGACGCGCCCTCCATCAAAGCAGCCGACATCGGCGTCGGTATGGGTATCACAGGTACCGATGTCACCAAAAACGTCGCGGATATGGTGCTGGCTGACGACAATTTTGCCACGATCGTGGGTGCGGTCGAAGAGGGGCGGCGTATTTACGACAACATCCGCAAAGCGATCCAGTTCCTGCTCGGCTCAAATATGAGTGAGGTGCTTTGCATTTTTGCCGCAACGCTGATGGGCTTCACCGTGCTTGAACCCGTTCACCTGCTCTGGATAAACCTCGTAACCGACTGTTTCCCGGCGCTTGGGCTGGGCATGGAAAAGGCGGAACCGAACATCATGCGCCGCAAGCCGCGTGATGCCAAGGCGGGCATTTTCGCCGACGGTATGGGCTTTGATATTGCGTATCAGGGCGTTCTTGTGACTGTTCTGGTGCTTGTCTCGTATTTCATCGGTCATTTCGTCGAAACGGGAACATGGGCGATCACCGACAGCGCTCACGGCACGACAATGGCGTTTTTGACTATTTCGTTTGCGGAAATATTCCATAGCTTCAATATGCGTTCACAGCGCCGCTCGGTCTTCTCTCTCCCATCCCAGAACGTCATGCTCTGGGTTGCCGCAGTCGTTTCGCTCGCAGCAACCACCGCGGTATGCGAGATCCCCTTCCTTGCCGATGCTTTCGGATTCACAGCGGTCGGCATCAAAGAATACCTCATTGCAGCCACGCTCGGCTTCTGCGTCATCCCGATCGTAGAGCTTGTCAAGTTCATTCAGAGGAAAGCAGGCAAAAAGCAGGCTTAATATACCGATAATAAAATCACGCTGTCCGTCGGGACAGCGTGATTTGTTTTTTTCGGTGCGAAGATCGATAAAAAAATTGCGGACAAATTTTTTCTTTCCTATTTGATACTACGCAAAAAACAGTATAATATAAATGCCGGAAAAAACGCCGTGTATGGTATTCTTTGTTGTATAATTGCCGCGCCGCGGTACAATGTGTCCGGGAGTTGGCAACCGGCAAAGCCGGAATGTGATATGAACACACGTTACCCACGCCGCCGAGCTTTCTTTCGTGTGCAGAGCATTGGCTCAATTTCAGGTCTTACCACATTTTGCGTCGATTTTGCCTGAATACAGCTACATATTGTCGCTTCGGGAAAAATATTGCGGCAAATAGTGGCAAAAAATTTGCCGCAGGGTATTGCTTTTTGCAAACTTTTATGTTAAAATATGGCAAACAATAAAAACCGGAGGGAAAACACCATGGAAAACACATCGAGTAACACAAAAATTGTCATAGCAGATCCGAACAAGGAATTCCGCAAGCAGTGCGCGAGCGAGATGAGAAAGTTTGATATCAGTGTACTCGCCGAAGCAGGCGATGCCGAGGAGGCGCTCGGAAAAATCGTACGGCTCAAGCCGGACATAGTTGTCTCGGAGGTGTATCTGGACAAGTTCGATTGTCTCTGGCTCATGAAGTCGGTCAAGCGTCAGATGCGCGAAACCACGCCGAAGTTCATTGTGCTCGCAACCTTCAACAATCAGAACATGTTTGAAGAATGCTGTGAATGCGGCGCGGCATACTGTATGATAAAACCGCCTGACTTCGGATTCCTCGCAGAGCGTATTCTCCGTCTGGCGGAACGCGGACGCAGTGTCGGGGAGCGCCTGCCCGCCGAAGCCGATCTTGAAGCACAGGTGACAAAGGTCATTCACCAGATCGGCGTACCGGCTCATATCAAAGGCTATCAGTATCTGCGGACTTCAATAATGATGGTGATGAAAACCGGTGACATCATCAATTCCGTGACCAAAACGCTTTATCCCACCGTCGCGAAAATGTACTCCACCACATCGTCACGTGTGGAGCGTGCGATCCGCCACGCAATTGAAGTGGCGTGGGACAGAGGCGATCTCGATGTGCTGAATTCATATTTCGGATACACCGTGCAGACAAGCCGCGGCAAGCCGACAAACTCCGAATTCATCGCCCTTATCGCCGATAACCTCCGCCTCAAGAACCGTATTCCCGCCATGAAATAACTCCGTTTTTTATTTGTTCCTCATTTTTCCGCGCCTGTCCTTTTTATCGGACAGCACTTCATGTATAATGAAATCACAGGAAGGAAAGAAAGCGGTTTTCCGAAAAAGAAAAAGGGAGCGCCGTGAAACAGGTTCAGGGCGTTCCCCCAGCCGCCGGGTCCTTCCGCGAAAGGAGCGAACAGGTATGAGAAACAGAAAAACAAGAGTCAATGCGATCGCCGCAATTTTGTGCGTGCTGTTTGTCGCGGGGTGTCTCTGCATACGGTGGGTGAACCGCGGAGGTAACTATGATGACGCAATCAGATGCCTTGAGGCGGGCGATTACGAAACGGCGCTTGAGATCTTCGAACGCCTCGGAAATTACCGCGATGTGCGCCAGCTCAGAAACTATGCTCTCGCACTGCAGTCGGCAGACAGCGGAAGCGCGTCTGCGTTCATACTTGCCCGCACCTATATCTCCCGCATCTCGGTAAGCTACGACGGCGCGCTTTGCGAACAGATACGTCAGTTCCGCGAGGCGAATCTTGCTCTGTACAGATCATAGAGCAGCGCTATGAAATAGGACTGGATGACGCAGACGATGAGTTCCTCCGCGACACGGGGTATCCAGACGATATAAAACGCGCGACCCGCCCATGAAGGGTAGGTGATGTAGCGCAGGATGACGGTGTTGAGCGTCGTCGTCACAAACCCCGCCGCGAAAATCGAAATGAACACACGGATGCCGCTCACCGCAGTCTGACCGTTATCACCGCAGCCGCGAATAAGCAGCATTACAAGCCCGAAGCCGACTATCAGAAGCATTGAGCCGCCGGCGAGAATCGGTCCGAGGGTGAGGAAGTTTATGTACTTCGCGACAGCGGACGCATATGTCGTCGTGGACGACAGTGTGAAGCCGCATGCTTCCTGAGATTTTCCGCCGCCGTAGACAGCAGCTACGGCGGTCTTTTCTATGCTTTCTTCGATGACGATTTCTATATTATCGATGTCCTTCAGCTTTTCCGCCGTTGCTTCTTCGACATGAACCGTTATGCCGGGGGCAAAGGCGTTTTTGTCTATCGATGTGACGGTCGCCGGGATATATACCTCTCCCGTGCAGGAGGCAAAGGCGTTTTTGCCGATTTTCGGTACGTATTTCACACAGTCAACGGTGATATACGCAGGGACGGTTATCCTCTCGCCGTCGGCGGCTGCGGTCACGGTGTAGCTGTCCTTGGAATATGAGGCAAGCGAAGTTACAAGCTCGGTCATCGGCGATTTT
>FR892141.1:16071-16919 GCA_000433115.1 Ruminococcus sp. CAG:382 | reverse complement strand
GTTTTCAAGCCTGATTATTTTATATGCCGCTTCGCGGACAGCACTTCTGCCCTCAAAATACGCAATTCCGGAATGAGCCGCCTTGCCGGTGATATCAAGTCTGACACGAAGGATGCCTTTGCGCGCGACAAGCGCCTCACCGTCAACACCGACTTCGCAGTTGAAAGCACCGCGGAAGCCGCGCACTCCATTCATGATGAAATCGATGCCTTCCTTGCCGCTGAGGGTGTTGCTGACCTCCTCATCGGATGTGAGTATCAGCCGCAGATGTCGATCGTATCCGTTTTCGGCAAGCGCTTTCATCGCAAGAAGCGCAACGGCGATCCCGCCCTTACAGTCGATTACTCCCGGACCGGTCATAATATCACCGCTTATTTTCACCGGCGGATATCCGAACTTTCCCTTATCGTGGACAGTGTCCATATGTGCAAGGAACACATAACCTTCGGGAGCAGCGAAATTCATATCTATCATAAGAAAATCGCCGGTTTTTTCAAACGGCTTGCGTGTCACAGCAAATCCGAGAGATGAGGCGTATTTTTCAACCGTGTCCGCAACGCGGTCAAGCGCTGCCTTGTCGCCGGATTTGCTTTCGATATTGCACACATCGCGCCAGAGTGAAATATAATCGGCGCCGTTTGTATCTATATAATCGAGTATTTTTCTTACATCCATATATATTTCCCCTTTCAGCAACAATTATACACCAACAGTGCCGAAAAGTAAAGCAATACCGCGCAATTCAGATGACGCAATTGCAATTTTCCGAGTCCGCGCGGTGTTGCCGCAGCAAAGAAAGAGCCATATCAATGAACAAAAACGAATCAATTGCAATAAGCGCCGCGATC
>FR892141.1:13561-15995 GCA_000433115.1 Ruminococcus sp. CAG:382 | reverse complement strand
ACCTGAAGCACGACTACGAGGAATACACCTCAGACGAAATCTCGGCTCTGACAAAGGCAGGCTACATCGACGGCGACTTTGAAAAATTCTTTGTAATACGCGAATTTTCAAATTCTCTCCCCATTGACGACATACCCGGAGCTTATATGCGGCGGCTTTTTTCGCTTGCAAAAAAACTTGATGCCGACATTTTCATGCATGACCCGTACATTGAAAACGTAAAAATCAAAGAAACAAGACGCGGAAAAATACTGCTGACAAAAGCCGACTATGTGCGCGGAGAAATTCTGCAATACGATATGCCGTATATTGACGACGATATTGTTGTGCCGCGACTTGGATTTTTCACAAAATCCGTTTGTTTTCCCGCACTTTACGAAGGAACAGTACCGTGGGTCAGCGTATGTCCTTCCGAAATTAATTCAATGAAAGAACAAATGGAACGCGCATGCGGAAGGGTACTCGTACTCGGTCTCGGTCTCGGATATTTTCCATATATAATATCGGCGAAAAGCTCTGTCGAAAGCATAACTATCGTTGAGCTGTCGCGTGATGTGATCGATATATTTGAAAGCGAATTGCTGCCGCAGTTCCCGCACCGCGGCAAAATCAGAATCGTTCATGCGGACGCGCTCGAATTTCTTGACGGCGTAACGCCAGACGAATACGATTACTGCTTTTCGGATATCTGGGAGGGCGTCGCCGACGGCGCAGAAGCGTACAGGAGGATCAAACCGCATGAAAAGCGGTTGAAAAGCACTGTATTTACATACTGGATAGAAAAAGAAATAAAAGAATATATGAATTAGTTGATTTACCCATTGACATGGTAGGTTGGTGGGTATATAATCATATCAACATACCGGATTGGTATGCTGATCACAAAAAGAAAGGCGTGATACATTTTATGATGATTTCATCCAAAGGCAGATATGCTCTCCGCGTAATGATAGACCTTGCCGACAGGTATGAAAGCGGCTATATTCCGCTCCGTGAGATCTGCGAGCGAGAGAATATTTCGCAGAAATATCTTGAAGGCATCATGGGACTGCTTTCAAAGGGCGGTCTCGTTGAAGCTCTGCACGGCAAAGGCGGCGGATACAGGCTCGCACGCGACCCGCATGCCTATAACCTGTTTGAAATCCTCACTCTGACCGAAGGCTCACTTGCTCCGGTCACCTGTCTTGAACACGGGCAGAATAAATGCGGCGATTGCTCGGGCTGCCGGACGCTGCCAATGTGGTCGCGTCTCGATAAGATGATCAGGGATTATTTTACCGGCATAACCCTTGCCGATATTGCAGAGGAAGGTAAGCTATGGAAAAAGAAAACAGAAACAAACTGATTCAGATCATCGTATCAGCCGTCTTGCTGGCGGCGGCATACATCGTCGGACATTTCGTATCCCTGCCATTGTGGGCTCAGCTTCTGACATACCTGCCGGCATACGCCGTTGTGGGCTACGAGGTCATAATCGAAGCATTTGAAGGAATAACCGAGGGCGAAGTTTTCGGTGAAGAATTTCTCATGACGATAGCGACCGTCGGCGCACTTGTGATCGGTTTCCTGCCCGATTCGGAGCCGATGTTTGCGGAAGCGGTGTTTGTCATGCTGTTCTTCCAGGTCGGCGAGTTGTTTGAAGAGCTTGCAGAGGACAAAAGCAGACGTTCAGTATCCGAACTCATGGACATCCGCCCCGACAGCGCAAATGTCGAACGCGGCGGCAAAACAATAACCGTTGCTCCCTCAGACGTAAAGGTCGGCGAAACCGTCGTTGTACGTCCCGGAGAACGCATTCCGCTTGACGGCGTTATCATCGAAGGCACATCAACGCTCAACACTGTCGCACTCACCGGAGAAAGCGCCCCGCGTGACGCAAAAGCCGGCGACGACGTTGTTTCGGGCTGCATTAACCAGAGCGACGTCATCAGAGTACGCACCACCAAGGAATACGGCGAATCGACAGTCGCCAAAATTCTCGAAATGGTTGAAGACGCCTCCGATCGCAAATCGAAGAGCGAAAACTTCATCAAAAAATTTGCACGTTATTACACCCCCTGTGTTGTAATCGGCGCAGTCATTCTTGCAATTGTTCCGTCAATAATCTGGGGCGGTTTCACATCATGGCTCACCCGTGCTCTGACGTTCCTCGTCGTTTCGTGTCCCTGCGCACTTGTAATTTCGGTGCCGCTCGCGTTCTTCTGCGGTATCGGCGGTGCATCCCGCAAGGGTATCCTCATAAAAGGTTCGGATTACCTCGAAGCACTCACCAAAACCGGTGTTGCGGGCTTTGACAAAACAGGTACTCTGACCAAAGGTGTTTTTGAAGTCACCGCGATCCATCCCGACGACTGCGATGCGGATACGCTTCTCCACCTCGCGGCTCATGTCGAACGCTACTCAACGCATCCCATAGCGGTCTCGCTCCGTCAGG
>FR892141.1:0-13529 GCA_000433115.1 Ruminococcus sp. CAG:382 | reverse complement strand
CTCACGAAGCCGACAGCTGCGATGTCGAAAATCTCACCGAAATATCGGGACAAGGCGTTACAGCCACAGTTAACGGCAAAAGAATCAGCGTAGGCAACACCCTGCTCATGGATTCCGTGGGTGCAAAGTGGCATCCCTGCCACCATGTCGGCACGACGATCCATGTCGCCATAGACGGCGAATACGCCGGGCACATCATAGTTTCCGACAAGGTTAAGAATGACGCGGCAAGCGCAATCGCCGAACTCAAGGCTCTCGGTGTTGAAAAGACGGTAATGCTGACAGGCGACCGCAACGAGGTTGCCGAAATCATTGCAAAAGAGCTGAAACTTGACGAATACCACGCCGATCTCCTTCCCGCCGACAAGGTCGCGGCTGTCGAAAAACTCGCCCAAACAAAGCCCGCAGGCAAAACGCTCGTATATGCCGGCGACGGGATCAACGACGCGCCCGTGCTTGCGCGTGCAGACGTTGGTGTTGCAATGGGCGCTCTCGGTTCCGACGCGGCAATTGAAGCCGCCGATGTCGTTCTCATGGACGACAAGCCCTCAAAGCTTGCATCCGCAATAAAAATCGCCCGCTTCACTCTCGGAATCGTCAAGCAGAACATCGTGCTTTCTCTCTTGGTGAAATTTGCGGTGCTCATCCTCGCCATGTTCGGCAAAGCGCCCATGTGGCTTGCCGTTTTCGCCGACGTCGGTGTAACGGTGCTTGCGGTACTCAACTCCATGAGAGCATCATCCTATAATCCCGATAAATAATAAATACAATATACGCAAAAAGCAGAGACGACCCGAAAAGTCTTCTCTGCTTTTTGTGTACCGGATCCGTGCGTCGCGCATATACTGCAATGAAAGAGAGGGATCAATATGACCGAATACACTCCGGTGCAAAATCAGCGCACAGTTGATTTTACCGTAAGCGGATGCAGCGATACGGCGCAGTTTGACGCCGGCAGTATTTCGATAATGCAGGACGGAAAACTGATCAGCATTGATGTGACACTTAAAAACGTATGTCCGAAAAAGCGCGTTGCTCTCGCAGCGCTGCTCACCGAGCTTGACACTGCCGGAACCGAGCAGCGACGCGGACTGCGCTGTATGACGGTTCCCGGTCAGAGCGGTGACGCGCCGGCGGATATACTCGTTCAGGGCATTCGTTTTGTTCTTCCGGAGGACATCGCACTGACATCCGGCGGCTCACGCAAACTGCGTGCCAGATTCACCTGCCATTATATCGACAGCGAAACAAGCTGCTTCAGTCTCACCGTCTGACGACTTCCGTCACTCTGAGAACATCGCCGTCAATTGTGAAACGTATGTCAAACCCCGCAAAAGCCATACTGTAAATCCGCGCGGGATCATTCTGATAGGCAGGGCGCGGGTCGTCGGAAAGACAACCCGACGCCGCCTGCCGTTTTTCGTCGGGAATCAGCTCCAGCATTTCATCGGGAAACACAACATCAAGCCTGTGACCGCTTTCGCGGTCAGCATATCCGCCCACCGCATCCTCGTGACAATCGGCATACGGAATATACGGTTTTATGTCGTATATAGGCGTCATATCAAGCAGATCAACCCCTGACACGATCAGAACATCGCCTTCATCAGGAGTTTTTTCAATGCGTTCAAACCGCACGCAAGACAATCCGATGTTGTTGGGTCTGAACGGCGAACGGCTTGCAAAAACTCCGATGCGCGTATTTCCTCCGAGTCTCGGCGGACGTACTGTCGGCGACCATCCTTCACGATGTGCAAGCGAAAAGTCAAAAAGAAGCCACAGGTGAGAAAAGCCGTCTATTCCGCGGAGCGCTTCGGGTTTACGGTATTCCGGAACAAATACAATTCGGCCCGTAAGTGATCTCACACGTCCGCTCTGACGCGGTATGCCGAATTTCTCATCAAAATCGGTATGTATATACGCGATCGGTTCTATATTCATACTCAGCCTCCGAAATAATTCACGCCGAGAATAGCGGCGCCAAGCACAACAAGGATCGCACCCGTAACGCGGTTCAGAGTTTTCGACTTGGCTTTATTTGCAATGACCGCCGCGAGCTGAGCAAAAGCAAGAGTGCTGGCGATGCATATGATGAGCGCGGTGACATCAGGCATTCCGCCGATTGCAAAATGACTCACAGCACCGGTAAGCGCAGTCGCGCTCATTATGAAAACACTTGTGCCGACTGCGGTTTTCAGCTCATAGCCGAGTATTGAGGTAAGCGCAAGAAGCATCATCATTCCGCCACCGGCGCCGACAAAACCGCATATGAAGCCAACGGCAACTCCGCAGGCAACCGAGCGCACCGCCTTTTGATTTGCGGTCGCACCGGAAAAACGCTTTTTCGGCTCGGTCACAGGCTTAACAATGAATTTTATACCGAGAAGCAAAGTCATGAACACCGAAAAATTCCCCATGGTTGTTTTGGGTACAACACTTGCGACATAACTTCCCACCATTGTGAAGCAAAGCACAGTCAGCATCATGATGATACCGTTTCTGATATCGATATTTTTGTTTCTGCCATATGTAACAGCAGAAGCGGCACTTGCAAGTACATCGCTTGCAAGTGCGATGCCGACCGCCGTATACGGATCCATATCAAGAAAAGTAATGAGCATCGGGCTGATAACGGCAGCGGCGCTCATACCCGCAAAACCGGTTCCGAGTCCCGCACCGAGGCCTGCGATAATACATATGATGATTTTCTGCATTGTTCTGTTCCTTTATTATAATACGGCAAGCCCCCGTGTAACATCCGTCAAGGATATCCGCAGGGGCTTGCTTTGACGTGTTGTTTTATTGTAACACGTCGTGTTTTTTATTTCAATTGATATTTTATTAACAATTACGATGACGCTTCAAGCACAAACGTTATCTCAACAGTCTTGCCGCTGCCATCGCGGTTCATTCTGTACACCTTGCAGGTGACCTTCTGACCGGCGCCGCACTTTGCAAGCGCTTCTGTAAGCTGATCGTTGTTTTCGATCGTCGTGCCGTTGAATTCGGTGATAATATCGTAAAGGTCAAGACCCGCCTTGTATATTGCCGAACTTCTCGAAACAGCGACAACAAAGCATCCTTCGGGCGCGCTTTCGGGCAGGCCGTACTGAGTGCGGGCGTTGCTGACAGACTGGACAGTGATATTGAGCTTGGGCGTTGCGGTGACGAACTCACTGTCGTAATCCCTGACTTCGCCGTATTCGATAAGCTCGTTGATGATGTTGAGTGCGCTTGAGATCGGGATGGCAAAGCCGATGCCTTCATAGTTGCTGAGCTTCAGGCTGTTGATACCGATAACCTGACCTGCCATATTGATAAGCGGACCGCCGCTGTTGCCGGGGTTTATCGATGAGTCGGTCTGAATGAGCGTCATTGTCTTGGTCTTTGTGCCGTAGCTGTTTGTGAGATCGACCTTGCGGTTAACGCCGGAGATAACGCCCGTCGTCATGGTGCCTGCAAGGCTCATGCTGTACGGAGTGCCAATCGCAACAACCGCATCGCCGATCTTGAGTGTACTGCTGTCGCCGATTTCTATAGGTGTGAGATCATCTGCTTCGATCTTCAGAACAGCAATATCCGAAAGCAAATCTGCACCGATGACCTTTGCGGTGTATTTGTCACCGTTGTAGAAGATGACGGTTATTTCGGTTCCGCCGCTTACAACGTGGCAGTTTGTAATGATATATCCTTCCTTGGAAACGACGAATCCGCTGCCTATTGCGTATCCGTTGGACGCCTTGACATAGATAGTCGCGCAGCTCGCCGAGCATTTTTCATAAAGCTTTGAAAGCGAATCATAATCATCCTTTGCAGTGGCAGACGACGTTATGACCTGAGGAGCCTTGCTGTGCTCGGTTTCGGACTGTTCTTCATCGCCGGTGCTGTTGTCGCCGATGAGCGCCGGTGTGCTCACTTCGGGCGTCGGATCTTTTCTTCCGAAGGTTCTTGAAGCGATCGCACCCGCGCAGAAAGCGAGTGCCGCGATAACAAGTGTGCAGGCGACCATAAGCGCTGCGACACGCTTGCCGTTACGGCGCTTCTTTGCGACGAAGTTGCCGCCGTTCCACGAATAGTTATAATTGTCGGAAGCAGCGTCCTGCCTGTTTTGTGTATTCTGATTTGCGATGTTCTGTGCGGCATCCGCGAAGTTTTCTTCATTCATGCCGTTTGTGTTCTTTTCATTTTCGTTCATAAAAATACGTTCCTTTCCCGGAATTTCCGTGTTGTATCCGAGGTCTTCCCTCATCCTTTGACCGCATTATATACCGTCACTCTTAAACCATTCTTAAAGCGGAAGAGAAAATTCAAATTCCGTATATTCGTTCTGCTTCGATTTGCAGGTTATCTTCTCACCGTGCATATTAATGTTGGTCTTTGCGATATAAAGTCCCAGACCCGTTCCCGTTTTATCAAGCCCCCGTGAGCGGTCGGATTTATAGAATCTGTCGAATATATTCGGCAGTTCTTCAGGAGGAATGCCCTCTCCGGTGTTACGAATGCGTATATGCGCTTTCTTTTCTTTCTTTTCGATTGTCACGGAAATCGTTCCCTTTTCGGGCGTGAATTTCACGGCGTTATCCATCAGATTGTAAAGCACCTGGTGTACTGCGTCGGTATCAGCCGACACAAAGACGTCTTCATCGTTGTTGAATTCAATTTCGATCTTTTTGGCGTCGATTTTCTTTTCGAACGAAAGAAGCACCTGGCGCGCCTTTTCGCTGACATTGAAATGCGTGATATTGAGCTTGCGTTCACCCGATTGCATACGACTGATTTCCAGAAGAGTATTTACCAACCGCGAAAGGCGTCGGACTTCGGTGGAAATGATTTCAAGATAATAATCCTGTTTTTCAGGCGGTATCGTACCGTCGCGTATACCATCGACAAAACCGGCGATAACGGTCATGGGAGTTCGGAGATCATGCGAAACATTGCCAAGGAACGTATTACGGTTTTCCTCGTTCTTTTCAAGTACCGCAGCCATATTGTTGAACGCTTCCGCAAGCTCCGCGACCTCATCGTGCCCCGAGACATAGACGCGTTCGCCGAAGTTGCCGCGTGCAAACGACTTCGCCGCCTGAGAAAGCTTCTTGAGGGGGTCTATGATACGCTGTGAAATAATATACACCGTCACAAGCGCCGCCAGAAAAATCCACGCGCTTGCAAGCAGAATGGTGCGTATCATCGCGCCGTAAAGCGTTGTATCCTGTGCCGAAGTTGACGATACGACGATTATTCCTTCGATATTGTCGCCCGAAGCGACGGTGCGTATGTTGTTGAGCCTGTTTTCCCTGAAGGTATCCTCGATTGTTGAAAGCGAATACTTTGATGTGTCAGAGGCGGCAAGCAGAAATGTCGTCGGAGTCATGAACGCTTCGCCGACCTCACGACTTTTGTCGCTTGTCGCAAGCAGTGTACCGTCAGACGCGACAATATAGATATCCGAATCGGAAAGCGACGCATAACCGACAAGCTCGGTCATAATTTCCGCGTTGTGCGCTCTGACGGTATCGGCAAGCGTACCGTCCTTTTCAATGGATACATACGTTTCCATCGAAATCGAAACGCTTTCCACCGCTTTGCGCATGATCGCCTTTTTCGACGAAATGGAATAATTCGTCATCATCGTCGAAACCGTGAATACCAGAAGCATAAAAGACATCGCAATGAGCAATGCGAACGAAGTCATATATTTTGTAAAAACGCTTTTGAACATATTCTTCCCTCCGGACAGGCACGTATGCCTCAAAAAATACTATACATGAAATTTGTTACTTTTTCAAGTCGTGAAAGCAAGATTCACAATATTTATTTTTTCACCCGAAAAAGATTGCAATTCGACGCGGTTTGATGTATAATAATGTATTATAGATGGAGTATATTACATGAACAAAGATAAATACCTCAAGACAAAACGCGCACTGTTTTCAAAACTGTATTCAAACCTCAACGGAATGCAGCAGCAGGCTGTATTCAACGTAAACGGTCCGCTTCTCGTCCTCGCCGGCGCAGGCAGCGGAAAGACAACGGTTCTTGTCAACCGCATTTCGCAGATAATCCGCTACGGCAACGCATACTATGACGAGACCGTTCCCGAAAACGCCGATGAAGTGACACGCGAGATGGAAAACCTGCTCGCGGACGGCTCAAAAGAAGCTGTCGCCTCGTACCTTTCCGGAATGGCGGTCAATCCCGCAAAGCCGTACAATGTCCTTTGCATAACCTTCACAAACAAGGCGGCAAACGAATTCAAGGAACGTCTTTCAAAACTGCTTGGCGACGATGCATCGCAGATCTGGGCGGGAACGTTCCATTCGGTATGCGTCCGCATTCTCAGAACCTGCATCGACCGCATAGGTCTTTCGAATTCCTTCACGATTTATGACACCGACGACACAAAGAAACTCATAACTCAGATCATGAAGGAAAAGAATATCGACGAAAAGAATCTTCCCGCCAAAACGGTCATTCATGCGATCTCCTCCGCAAAGGAAGAAGGACAGCTTCCCGACGATTATATCGCATCGATAAAAGCCGGAAACCTCCGCGCACAGCATATAGGAAGCATCTACGTCGAATATCAAAAGCGCCTTGCAGCCGCCAGCGCGCTCGATTTTGACGATATAATCCTCAACACACTCATTATTTTCACAAAATTCCCGGAAGTGCTTGAGCAGTACAGAAAGCGCTTCCGTTACATACTTGTCGATGAATATCAGGACACAAACCCGTCGCAGAATCAGCTCATACTCATGCTCGGCAAGGGAAGCGGCAATGTCTGCGTCGTCGGCGACGATGACCAGTCGATATACAGCTTCCGCGGTGCAACCGTTGAAAACATCCTGAATTTCGACGCTTCGTTTGACAGCGTAAAGACAATAAAGCTCGAACAGAACTACCGCTCCACGAAAAACATCCTTGACGCCGCAAACGCAGTGATTTCAAATAATGAAGGCAGAAAGGGTAAGGAGCTCTGGACAAACGGCGACGAGGGTGAAAAGATAACCGTCCGCTGCGTATATACTCAGTCCGAAGAAAGCGAGTTCATTGTCAATACGATAAACACACTCGTTGCCGAGAAGAAGTACCGCTTCCGCGACTTTGCGGTGCTTTACCGCGTGAACGCTCTCGCAAACTCGGTTGAAAACATTTTCTCACGCAAACGTATTCCCTATCGCATATACGGCGGCATACGCTTCTTCGAGCGCAAGGAAATCAAGGATATCGTCGCATATCTTTCAATCATCGCAAATCCCTCCGACAATGTCCGTCTGCGTCGCATCATAAACGTTCCGAAGCGTCAGATCGGCGAGACAACCTGTGACACAATAGCTTCCATCGCTGCCGGTGAAGGCGTGCCGATGTTCGATATAGCCGAACGCTCGGTAATGTATCCCGAACTGTCACGCAGTGCGGTAAAGCTAAAGGATTTCACCGCGCTGATACGCGGACTTCAGGAATTTGCATCCTGCCACACCGTCCCCGAAATCGTCGAAGAGGTTGTGGCGCGCATAAAATACAAAGAAATGCTCGTGGATATGGACGAGATCGACAAGGTCGAACTTGTAACGGAGCTTTCGTCAAGCGCCGTCTCATACCATGAAACGACGGAGGAGCCGACGCTCAACGGCTTTCTTGAAGACATCGCGCTTGTCTCAGACACCGATAACTATGATGAAAACACCGATGCGGTAACTCTTATGACTGTCCATTCGGCAAAGGGTCTTGAATTCCCGGTGGTCTTCATCCCCGGATTTGAGGAAGGTATTTTCCCGAGCCAGATGTCGCTTGCCGAAGGCAATATGGAAGAAGAGCGCCGTCTTGCCTATGTCGCAATAACACGCGCAAAGCAAAGATTATATATAACCTACACACAGAGCCGACTGCTTTACGGTATGTCCTCGGCATCCATCCCCTCCACCTTCCTCGGTGAGATCCCGGATGAGCTCAAGGATTTCACTCCGCCCGAGCCTCGCCGTACCGATGACCGCTCGTTCAAGAAATACGAGCACAAAAAACCCGTCGATTTTGTCAAGCCGCATGAGGAAAAGCCTGACGCAAAGCCAAAATTCGATTTTGCGAAGGACGACCGTATCAAACACCGGATTTTCGGTACAGGTACGGTAGTTGCGTCAGAGCCGATGGGCGGCGACATGCTGATCGAAGTCCGCTTTGATTCCGGTGTCACGAAAAAGCTCATGGCATCGTTTGCAAATCTCCAAAAACTCTGATTGACACGAGGTACGATTTATGGCTGAAATAAAGCCCTTCCGTCCCCTGCGCTATACTCATGAGGCAGGCGACACAAAAAACAACGTCTGCCCTCCATATGACATCATTTCACCGTCACAGCGTGCAGAGCTTATAAACCACAGCGAATATAATCTGATACGGCTTGAACTTCCGGACGGGAACGACAAATACAACAACGCAGGAAAGCTGCTTAAGGACTGGATAAAAAAAGGCATACTCAGACGCGATGACAGCGACGGAATTTTCGTTTATGAAGAGGAATTTGACGTTGCAGGCAAGCACTATGTTTTCGACGGTATCGTCTGTCTTTGCAAAACTTACGATTTTTCCGACAAAGTCGTCTTGCCGCATGAAGAAACCCTTTCAAAAGCAAAGCAGGACAGATTCGACCTCATGTGCGCGACATTCTGCAATTTTTCCTCTGTTTATTCACTGTATATCGACGAAAAAAAATACGTAAAATCAATCACCGACAAAAAGAAAAGCGACTCTCCGCTCGTCTGTTTCACGGACGGCGAGGGAGTCACACACCGTCTGTGGAAGATAACCGACAAACGCGATATTGATGCACTCACTGGATTTTTCGCCGACAAACAGCTTTTCATTGCCGACGGTCATCACCGTTTTGAAACCGCGGGCAGATTCAACCGCTACTGCATAGAAAAAGGCATAAAGGATGCCGACAGCGGCTTTGTCATGATGACGCTCGTCAATATGGACGACGACGGTCTTGTCATTTTCCCGACACACCGCCTTGTCTACGGTATGCCGGTCGACACAGACGCTCTCTGCGAAAAAGCGGCTGAATGGTTTGATATATCAACACATAACGATATAAACACAATAGAATCCGGCTTGAGAAGCCATGCCGACAGACACGCCTTCGCGCTGTATACGGGAGGAGGTGCGTTCCGACTGCTTGTTTCAAAAGACACAGTCGGGATGGTAGAAGCTCCCGGACGTTCCGATGCATACCGTTCCCTTGACGTGACCGTACTGCATACACTTCTGCTTGAAGGAGTACTGGGCATTGACAAGGAAAACATGGCAAATCAGAAGAACCTCCATTACACACGCAGTATTTCCGAGGCGATCTCGGAGGTGGACAACGGCGACGCTTCCGCAGCCTTCATACTCAACCCCACAAAGATACGCGAAATCAAAGATGTTGCGCTTGCGGGCGATAAAATGCCTCAGAAATCCACTTATTTCTACCCCAAGCTCATAACCGGCCTTGTTATGAATCAAATCAAAGAAATCTGAAAGGATAATTTATACAGTGAAAGAACTTGACAAAAAGTATAATCCGCGTGATTTTGAAGACAAGCTCTACGCAAACTGGTGTGAAAAAGGAT
This sequence comes from Ruminococcus sp. CAG:382, assembly GCA_000433115.1. Taxonomy (GTDB): domain Bacteria; phylum Bacillota; class Clostridia; order Oscillospirales; family CAG-382; genus UBA1206. The sequence goes on along the minus strand of FR892141.1, from coordinate 3,918 downwards.
ATTTCACACCGAAAAAAGGCAGTGGCAAACCTCCGTTTACAATTGTGATACCGCCTCCCAATGTCACAGGTCAGCTCCATCTCGGTCACGCACTTGATGAAACTCTTCAGGACATCATAATCCGTTTCAAACGTATGCAGGGCTTTGACGCTCTCTGGGTTCCGGGCACCGACCATGCCGGAATCGCAACACAGATAAAAATCGAAGAGACTCTCCGCAAGGAAGAAGGTCTCACGCGTTATGACCTCGGACGCGAAAAATTTCTTGAGCGCGTCTGGGCATGGAAGGAGCAATACGGCAGCCGTATAATCAGCCAGCTTAAAAAACTCGGCTCTTCCTGCGACTGGACCCGCGAGCGTTTCACCATGGACGAGGGCTGTTCACGTGCCGTCAAGGAAGTTTTCGTAAATCTCTATAACAAGGGTCTCATCTATCGCGGTCACAAAATAATAAACTGGTGCCCCAAGTGTGCCACCGCCCTTTCCGATGCGGAGGTCGAATACGAGGAGCACGAAGGCCATTTCTGGCACATCCGTTATCCCATCAAGGACAGTGACGGATATGTCACGATCGCCACGACCCGCCCCGAGACACTGCTCGGTGATACTGCGGTGGCAGTCAACCCCGAGGACGAAAGATACAAGGACCTCGTCGGAAAAACGCTCATCCTTCCTCTCGTCGGCAGAGAGATCCCCGTCATAGCCGATGATTACGTTGATAAGGATTTCGGTACCGGCTGCGTCAAGATCACTCCCGCTCACGACCCGAACGACTTCCTCGTCGGTCAGCGCCACAATCTTGAACAGATCCGCGTCATGAACGACGATGCAACAATAAACCGTTTCGGCGGCAAATACGAAGGACTTGACCGCTATGAAGCAAGAAAGCGCATTGTCGCCGACCTTGAAGAGCAAGGCTACCTGGTGAAGATCGAGTCCTGCCATCATAACGTCGGTCAGTGCTACCGTTGCGGAACCGTCGTTGAGCCCATCACCTCAGACCAGTGGTTTGTTAAGATGGAGCCTCTCGCGAAACCCGCGATCGAAGTCGTAAAAGACGGCACGATCAAATTCATCCCCGAACGTCTCGGCAAGGTATATCTCAACTGGATGAACAACGTCCATGACTGGTGTATTTCGCGTCAGCTCTGGTGGGGCCACCGCATTCCGGCATACTACTGCGATGCCTGCGGCGAAATGGTCGTTTCCAAAACGGATGTTGACACCTGCCCGAAATGCGGCGCAAAAATGCGTCAGGAGGACGACGTGCTCGACACATGGTTCTCTTCCGCCCTCTGGCCGTTCTCAACACTCGGCTGGCCCGAAGAGACCGATGATTTCAAGCATTTCTATCCGACAAGCGTGCTCGTCACCGGATATGATATAATCTTCTTCTGGGTCGCGAGAATGATCTTCTCCGGTCTGGAACATACCGGCAAAGCGCCATTCGGCACTGTCGTTTTCCACGGTCTTGTGCGTGACGCGCAGGGCAGAAAAATGTCGAAATCCCTCGGCAACGGCATCGACCCGCTTGAGGTCATCGACCAGTACGGTGCCGATGCTCTGAGATTCACCCTCGCAACCGGCAACAGCCCCGGAAACGATATGCGTTTCTCCGCCGAACGTGTCGAAGCGAGCCGTAACTTTGCAAATAAGATCTGGAACGCAACGAGATTCGCGATGATGAATCTTGACGACGACATAACGATAAATAAGCCCGCAGCCGACGGTCTTGAAGCGGAGGACAAATGGCTGCTTTCCCTTTACAACCGCCTTGTCAGCGAGGTCACCGAAAACCTTGAAAAATACGAACTCGGCATTGCCGTTTCCAAGCTGTATGATTTCATCTGGGACGTACTCTGCGACTGGTATATCGAACTCGTAAAGCCCCGCCTTTCCGCAAAGGGTACGGCATCCAACCGCAAGGCGCAGGAGGTTCTTGTCTACGTCATCTCCCATACAATGGAGCTTCTGCATCCGTTCATGCCCTTTATAACCGAGGAAATATGGCAGACTCTTCCCCACGACGGCGAAAGTATCGTGATCGCTCCGTATCCGAAATACGACGCATCGCTTGACTTCCCCGAAGCCGAAAAGAACGTCACCGCTCTCATCGCCGCAATCCGCGCCGTGAGAACCTGCCGCTCCGACCGTAATGTTCCGCCTTCCCGCAAAACGCATATTTACATCAAAACAGACAGTCCCGAGCTGTTCGAGGGCTGTGAAAGATATTTCACTTCCCTTGCCTCGGCAACCGGAATTCAGCTCATAAATGACGAATCGTCGCTTCCGAACTGCGTTCAGGCAATCACAGACAAGGCTGTGCTCTATATCCCGACAGGCGAAATGGTCGACCCCGCCGAAGAAAAAGCAAGACTTGAAAAAGAGCTTGCAAAGGCGGAAAAAGACATTCAGGTTCTCGGCGGCAAGCTGAAAAACGCTTCGTTTGTCGAAAAAGCCCCTGCCGCGGTCGTTGAAGCGGAACGCGTAAAGCTTGCAAAAGCCGAAGCGGTTCGTGAAAACGTCATCGAAGCCCTCAAGGCATATAACTGATAACATCCGCAAAAAAAGAGCCGACATCAGCTTCTTTCTCATAAAGATGAATAATGAGAAACAGAAGCAATCGGGCGGGAAGGACGAACAGTTTCGGCTGTTCGTCCTTTTCGTTTTGCGAAAGGCTCTGTGAATCTGAATAACTTGCTCAGAGCCGTTTGGCTTTCAGACCATGTTATAACCGGATCGATGAAATCGGTTTCTGATGTGCATCCGAAAATTCCGCTGTTCTTGCAGAGATGGCTTTGTCCCTGCAATGATCGACTTTTTCCGATTCACTGTCCGGCATGGAGCCGATGTGCGTGAAGTAGATGTCGATCCGTTGCTCGCCCTCGCTTTTCTTTCGTGACGGGCGCTCGTGAATCACGATTTTGCTGATGAATGTCCGAAGGATTTCGGGTGTCAGCTCCCGTATATCCGTATACTTGCGTGCGAGCAACACGAACCGTTCCACATTGATTGCAGTGGACTTAAGCTGTTCAATTTCGGCTTTGAGTTGTTCCAATCGTTCGACAGTCGTTTTTTGCTCAGCGTTATAGCCATCAGACAGCATCCGGAACTGCTCATTTGTGATCTTGTCGAGCACATTATCCTCATACAGTCGTTTGAACAGCAGGTGCAGCTCCTCGTTTCTCTTTGTCAGCTTACCTTGTTCGGATAATTTTGCATTCAGCTCCTTCCGGTTTTCGGAGGAGCTTTTTTGACTGATGAAACGAACAAATTCTGCCGTGTGTTTTCGTGCTTCCGAGGTTACTCTGCGGATTTCCTCCAGAATGATCTCGTCAAGCGAGATCTCCCGAATACTGTGCGGGGTGCATTGTTTCTCGCCCATGTGCTTGCGGTAGCGGGAACAGATGAAGTTGAACGCATCCGGTTCCATCGTTCTTCCGCGGACAAAATACAGCTTGGATCCGCAGTCGGCGCAGTACAGCAGTCCGCTGTATTTGTTGACCTCACCTATCGAGTTGCGCCTGCGCTTTCCTTGACGCACCTGCCGGACGATGTCCCATGTCGTCTGATCAACAATGGCTTCATGTGTGTGTTCAAATCGGTATTGCTCACTCTCCGGTCGATCAATGACGCGCTTGTCTTTATAGGATACGACCGTTGTGCGACAATTGACGGTATGCCCGAGGTAGATTTCGTTATCGAGAATCCCCGCAACCGTGCGGTCGGCCCAACCGTACATATCTTCCGTATCGGTTACGGTTCCGTATATGCCTTCGGTCATAAACCGATACATGGTTGGCTTTGGGATTTTCTTTTCCCGCAGGGCGTTTGCAATGACCCGCGGCCCTTTTCCCTCTGCGCATAGAGAGAAGATCATTTTTACGACCGGCGCGGTTTCCGGATTGATGAGCAGGTG
>FR892140.1:1738-12034 GCA_000433115.1 Ruminococcus sp. CAG:382 | reverse complement strand
TGTACTGAGCGCCCGCAAGAATATTCTTGTTGTCTTCAACAGGCTTGGGCTCTTCCTTGGAAGGCTCTTCAACAACGGCTTTGTCCGGCTTTACGGAAGAAAGGAAAGCGTTGGAAACGAAATTATCGCTGTAATAGAAGATCGTTTCGCCGTCTTCATTGGTATTGAGATCGGCATTGTCAAGAGAAATACCGTCGAGATAATAAATATCGCCGACATTGACGTTTGCAATCAGCGCGAGAGCCGCGATGACATGCTCGGTATTGTAATTGGGGCAATCCTTATAAGGAATACCTTCGTTGTTGGATTCGTTGTAATACCATTCGCTGCCGGTTGCTTCCGAGAAAAGCTGCGGCCAGTTGTTGCCGCCGTTGGCGCCGAGAACAAAGCCGTTTTCGGGGATTGCGGTGTTTGTCTTGTCGGTTCCGTCGCCGGGAAGGGCTTCTGTGCACTTATATCCGCCGGTAGCCTCGTCGTAATCGAAGACGCGGACATTCCACCATGCAAAGTTCTGAGCTTCCTGACCGAGAACGTCGCCTCTTTCGTGAGTATAGATAGCCACACAGCCTTCATAATAATATTCGGGATTGATCTTATACACCGGGATCTTGACAGCTTCATCATCTGCAACGGCGAAAACGCAGAAGCATGCGAGAACCATCACGACGCTCAGTGCAAGCGCAACAATTTTTTTCATGCGATTAACTCCTTTTTTATGTATTATTTTATTCACAGTATATCACATTTTTACGAAATGTCAATAGGAAAAAGAACGAAATGTGAATTTTTTCATCTGTCGCCCGTAAGCTCCTGATGTATCTTATACACATCGGTGGAAATACGGTTCATGAACGACTGGGAGTACACACCCGTATAGTCCGTCAGTATGACGAGAACATACGGACGGTCGCCGTAATACACGATCGCCGCATCATTCAGCGACTTGATATCCTCGCCGTATTTGTGCGCCACCTCATAGATGCATTCTCCGCTTTCGTCGGTCGGCAGCCCGCCTTTGACAAATTTGTTCGCGTTCGCCTCTTTGAGCAGCTCGACAAACCATTTGAAAACCTCGCTGCCGTCGTCCGCACGGTGATATATCTCCGTGAAGATACGACCGACGCCCTGCGCATTGAGGACAGAGCCGTAAGTATTCGAAACAAACGGAGCCTTGAAATCGCGCATTGCGTTCTGATGGAATTCAATCAGGCTCATAAGCCCGTCCGTCGTATTGTGAAGCATGCGGAACGCCGAGTTGTCGCTCTCAATGCAGATATGCTCAATGACCTCACGCAATGTGAGCTTCGTGCCGTCGGGCATATTTTTGATGCTGCCCGTGCCGCCGAATTTGTGTATCTTCGCGTGGTACGTCATTTCCATATCCAGCGAAAGCTCACCCTTGTCCACCCTGTCGAGAATATAGAGCAGATACGGAGCCTTTATGAGACTTGCCGCGCCGAAAAGACGCTCCGCGTTGTAGGATATCGAAAAGCCCGTTTTGATATCGTAATAATACATCGCGCAGCCGAAGCTCTGATTGTTGAGCCGTTTGTTCAGCGTCTCAAGGAGCGAGCTGTCAATGCTTTCGGGCAATGTGATGCCGCCCGGGACAGTCGCCGGAGTCGGGAACGCGACTGTCAGCTTTGCCTCTCCGCTCACCTCGTAATCCGACACGTCATACGACACTCCGTCAAGTATATCCGTGTCCTCCGTTGCCGGAGAGCATGCCGATGCCGTCGCAAGGATCGCGGCACAGAGAAAAGCCGCCGTAAGTGTTCTGAAATGTTTCATATATGTAACCGTTATTTCCGGATAAGCATATCTATCAGCTTATCGCCGTCCGTGACGAAAACGCCGTTGTCGCCGCTGTGGTCGAAGTATGACGGAACGCCGCTCTGCGGATGATCCTCACTGTCGTATATGACAAACGGGATCGGTTCCCTGACATGCGTACGGAGCGCGATGGGCGTCGGATGGTCGGGGAGCAGCAGCAGGCGGAAATGCTCGCCGCGGCGCTCAAGCTCCTTCATCACGGGACGGAGTATGTATTCGTCGATATTTTCGATAGCCTTTATTTTGTCTGCGGTATTGCCCTGGTGACCGCATTCGTCGGGTGCTTCGACATGGATATACACAAGATCGTGCGTTTTCAGCTCTTCGAGTGCCGTATCGGCTTTCCCCCTGTAATTCGTGTCAAGTGTACCTGTCGCGCCCTCAACATACGGCACGTGCATACCCGCGCATATGCCGATACCCTTTATCAGGTCAACCGCGCAGACGACCGAGCCGGAAAGCCCCGTACGCTCGGTGAACGACGGAAGCGACGGTTTTTTGCCGGGTGACCAGAACCAGAGAGAATTTGCCTTTCGGAGTCCCTTTGCCGCGCGCATGAGATTGAGCGGATGCTCGTTGAGTACGTCAAAGGAGCGCTCCATCAGGTCACGGTAAACTTCGCCCTTTCCGAACGGAAGGAAATCTCCGATTCTTTTGCCGATGATATCGTGCGGACGGGCAAAATCCCTGAAATCAGGCGCATCATCGTAAACAAAGCAGTGGCGGTAGCTCACTCCGGTATAAAGCTTCGTACCGTTTCCGCAGAGCATTCTGTCGCAGTATTCGATAAGCGTGCGCGCATCCTCTGTGGATATCTCGCCCGCCGAGTGGTCGATCATCGTTTTGTCGTCATAGGCTTCGCCGTTGTCGGATAATGTGACGATATTCGCCCTTACGGCAGTCTGATTCGGCTTCAGGTCGATACCGATGGACATCGCTTCAAGAGGCGACCGACCCTTTGAATAAAGCTTTGGGTCATAGCCCATTATCGCAAGGTTCGCGGTGTCGCTTTCCGGCACCATACCGTCCGGCACGGTCGCGCACATACCGTTGACGCCGTGTGCCGCAATGTAATCCATACCCGGCTTGTCCGCCGCCATGAGCGGAGTCTTGCCGTTCAGCTCCGCAAGCGGATGGTCAGCCATGCCGTCGCCGACGAGGATAACATATTTCATGTTCTCATTCCTCCTCGAACATATCGACACGTCTCTGATGCCTGCCGCCCTCAAACGGAGTGGCGAGGAAGATATCAACATATCTGCAAGCATCCTCGGGGCTGACGAGCTTCGCACCGAAGCATATAATATTCGCATTGTTGTGACGACGTGACATTTCCGCGCCGGAGGGCTCATGCACGAGCGCCGCACGGGCGTTTCTGACCTTGTTTGCGACAATGCTCATGCCTATGCCGCTGGTGCAGCAGAGTACGCCGAAATCGCATTTGCCGTCGGCGACATCATGCGCCACCGCTTTTGCGAATACGGGATAATCGCAGCTCTCCTTCGAAAATGTTCCTTTGTCATCCACCTCAAAGCCCTTTGCCCTGAGATGGTCGGCGATCGCGTTTTTGAGTTCGAATGCGCCGTGGTCACAGCCTATTGCTATTTTCATTTGTCCTTATTGTTCCTTTCGCTGAGTGTGCGTTCCGCCTGGGACGCACGGAGATATATGGGTTGCAGTACGTTCTGCTTAAGTGCTTTGCCGTTTATGAACGCATCATAGCCGCAGAGAGCGACGGAGACCGCGTTCTGGTCGGTGCAGGTGACGGGCGGCAATATGATGTCGCCGTCGTCGGGGCAAAGCGATTTGAAAAGAGGCGCGCCGTCGCCGCAGAGCAAAACCTTTTTGCCGATTGCCTTCAGCTCTGCATAAATATTCTCAAATGCGGCGCAGCGGTCGGGTGTGACCTTCACGCCGTTCACGAATACCGCGTTGTAAAACTGATGCCTGCGCGCATCCATGACGGGGCAGATCACTTCCGCCATACCCGCGATGTTGCGGTAAAGCGCATCCAGAGTCGAAACTCCGCATACGGGCTTGTCTCCCGAATACGCAAGTCCCTTCACCGTTGCGACGCCGATACGCACTCCGGTGAAAGAGCCGGGTCCCGCAGACACGGCAATGAGATCTATTGCCGAAAGGTCATAGCCTCCGGCAGTAAGAGCGCCGTCAACAAGCGGAAGCAGGTTTTCACTGTGCGTCATGCCGTTTTTCAGCGTGAACAGACAATAGCGTCCGACAGCTCCGTTTTCTATTTCACAGACCGCCGACGATGCAACGATAGCTGTTGAATCGATAGCGAGAATTTTCATTGAATAAATTCAACTCCTTCCGATAGCAGTAGACGGATATAGCAACACCGTCTACATTATCAGTATAACACCGCAAATGCCCGAAATCAAGCATTTGCATATTAATTTTTCACTTTTTGCGCCTGAATCTGTTGCCGATACGCTTCACGATCGGCTCTTTTCCGTCTTTACGCGGCTTGCGGCGCTTTTTTGCGGCGTTTTCGTCCATCATGACGAATTCGCCTGCCGCCGTATCATAGCGGTCAACGGCGTAATAAAACTCGTCGGCGGTCTTAAGCCCTCTCTTCTCGGCTTTTTCGTTGACAAGCACCGTTGCGAGATAATAAATGACCGAAAACAGCGGAACGCCGATCATCATACCGACAAATCCGAACATACCGCCGAACAGCAGCAACGAGAACGTGACCCAGAATTCGCTCATACCGGTCGTGTTTCCGAGTATCTTCGCGCCGATTATGTTGCCGTCGATCTGCTGAAGAATGATTATGAATATACCGAACAGCACACCCTTCGGCGGGTCGACCACAAGCACAATGAAAGTTGTCGGAATACCGCCGATAAACGGTCCGAAAAACGGTATTATGTTCGTCACGCCGACGATTGTACTGATAAGCAGTGAATACGGCATATTGGTGCATACGCAGAAAATGAAACAGAGAATACCCACAATGAGCGAGTCGATCAGCTTTCCGCTGAGGAAGCCGCCGAAGATCTCGTGACCGTGACGCGCGGTATCGACGACACGGTTGGCGTGCTTCGGATTCCAAAGCACATACGTCAGCTTCTTCGCCACGGCGACAAAGTTCTTTTTCTCGGCAAGCGCATATACCGCAACAATGATGCCCACAAGGAAATTATAAAGGAAAACAAGCACCGCAGCCACGCTGCTCGTTATGTATTCAAGAGCCGACTGCGCCGTAGGCAGCAGATTTGTCGTGATCCATTCCTGCAAAGCCGACGACACCTTTTCAATGACGGACTGCAGACTGTCGCCGAAACGGCTTTCGGCGGACGTGAATTTGTCGATACGATCGACCAGCGAATTTATGAGCGGTACGATCTGCTTTGCGAGATCGATGATGGATTCCAGCATGGACGGTATGATCATCAGGCAAAGCACGACGATCACCGCGATCGCAAGCGCTATCACAATCGCAATGGAAAGGTTTTTTGCCAACCTGTCCGCCTTCGCGCGCGTCTTTTCGCTTTTCGCCTTCATGAATCTTGCCCCGAGCAGACGCTCGAAGTAAACGACCGCGGGGTTAAGCACATACGCGATCGAAACACCGTAAATGACGGGCGATATGTATCCGAGATACTTGTTCGCCACCGCGACAACACTGTCAAGCCGCCACAGCGCAAAGAAGACGACAATGGCGATGATAAGCGTTGCGATTATTCCCTTGTATCGTTTCAGACTGTATTTTCCTTCGTCGGGTATCATGTTCATATTGCGCCGCTTCTCCAAACCGGAATTATTTTTCGATTGCCGCTTTTTTCGTGTTTGTTTCTTTAATTATTTCATACACCGCATCGGAAAATTTCCGACTGCGGTCATATGAATAAAGTCCGTTCTGCTCCTGCTCGATGTCGGTAAGCTGAGTATAGCAGAAGCCGCATATGCGCGGATGCTCCAGCAGCACGGAGGTGAGTCCGCTGTACCTTTCCGCAAATTCCTCTTCGGTTTTCGGCGCCGTTCCGTATCCCCAGCCGTTATCGACCGGATTCATCCATGTATCGCGTACAAGCTGAGGTCCGGGGAATTCCGGTCTCGGAATATTCATATTTCTTATATTCATATTTCTTCTCCCGTAATTTATAGTTTGTCGGGCGTTCCCGCATAATCGCGGCAACGGCGTTATTGTTTTCTGATAACGATCTCGCAGTTGTTGTCCATGACGGAATTGCCGGAAATGATCTCCCCGACCGAATCCGCGACGATACGTCCGCTGTGCGGATTCTTGACCGAAAGAACGCTTCCCCTGATATCGGCATTCACATCGGAATACTCAAATGAAAGATCGGCGTTTTCCATAGTGCAGTCCTCCAGCACAAGACCCTTGCAGTAGCAGAGCGGCTGAGTGCCCGATATCCTGCATCTCACAAGTCTGAGGTTTTCGGAATACCAGCCGAGATATTCGCCGTTTATCGTACTGTCGTAAACCGTGACGTTCTTCGAATGCCAGAAAGCGTCCTTCGTGTTCAGCACGCTGTCGCGTATCACCGAATCGGTGACATACTGGAACGAATATTTTCCCTTGAGCGTGAATTTCTCAAGCGTAATGTTACTGCTTTCGAAAAACGGATATTCCGATTCGAGCGTGGTATCGCAGACATTGACATTGCCGCATCTCCAACCGAATTCGGGAGACACGATGTCGCAGTTTTTCAGTGTGATATCATGGCTCTCGCGAAGCGCCTTCACACCGCGCATCGTGCAGTCGTTTATAGTGATGTTTCTGTCATACCACAATGCGGCGCGGCAGCCCTCTGTCATGCTGCATTCGCTGATGCTTCCGTTCGTCGTATGCCAGAACGGATATCTGAGCCTGAAGGTACAGCGTCTGACCGTAACGTCCCTTGCCTCCTTGAAGGCTGATTCGCCGTCGGCGGGGCCGTCAAAGGTACAGTCCGTGACCGTTGCATCGTTTATCGCGTAAAGTGCGCGTTCTTCATCAAAATTTTTCCCGTTTATCGTCTGCATGATAAATATATTTATCTCTCTTTCGTGAATGGATTGCCGTACATAGCCGACGAAGCGCAGAGCAGAACATCCGCATCCGTCCGGCGGCTCACCGCCTCGCCCTTGCGGTCGGAATATCTTCTTCCGGAACGGAAGCCGTCGATTGCCGTAAGAAGCGCCGTCGAGACCTCGCCGTCAGTCGGAATGCCCGACGAAAGGAGCGCGGTCAGCGTCACAGCCGTTGCCGAGCAGGAACTTTTTCCCTGCACATCGTTTATCGTATTGTCATCGCCGATGTTCACGGCAAGATACATCAGCGCGTTGTCGTAATTAAGGTCGGTCACACTGCTCCTCAGCATGACGAATACCATGAACCCGTAAGCCGTAGTGACCGTATCGGCACTCATCTCTTCGTCACCCGACGAAACGTATTCATACATACCGCCCGAAACTCCGTTCTGTCTGCTTTCGAGCGATTTTGTGACTGCTCCGCCGTCAAATTCCTCACCGTAAATCCTAAGAGCCGTAACGCACACAAATATTTCATAAACGGACAGCCCGTCCGGTTTCGCAATGCGCTCCTTCACCGCTTCGAGCGACGGCGCCGCATCGTATCCCGAAACGTCAATACCGCCCTCACGCGCATAGTAAAGTGAAATCAGATATTCTCCGTGACGTTCCGTTCTGCCGTCCGGCGCTTCCGGGGCGTATACTCTCTCCGAAAGCGGCGCTCCGGCGTTGTACAGCGCGGCGATAACGCGGTAATCCGAAATATCCGACGTCGCGTAGGAAGCCGCAAGCCCCTCGTAGATCTTGGTCGAAATATGCTTTTCCTTGTCCTTGTCCGAACACGCCGCAAAAAGCAGGACGGTGACAAGGATGAAACATATTGCTTTTTTCATACGCATGACGGCTCAGCGCTGAACGCGGCCGTTGCCGCCGTTTTTCACAAGGCTCTCCACCTCTGCGACAGACGCGACGTTGAAGTCGCCCTCAACGCTGTGCTTGAGACAGGATGCCGCGACTGCGAAATCGATCGCGTCCTGCGGTGCCTTGCCGTTTTTGAGCGAGTATATGAGTCCGGCGCCGAACGAATCGCCGCCGCCGACTCTGTCCACGATGTTCATGGTATATTTGGTTGAAAAATACGCTTTGCTTCCGTCATAGAGCATACCTGCCCAATGATTGACCGAAGCCGAAACCGATTCACGGAGCGTGACGGCGACATATCTGCATCCGAAGCGCTTCACCGCCTTGTCCGCAACGGCGGCATATCCCTCAGCCGAGAGCTTTCCGCCCGAAATGTCGCTTCCGTCCGCCCTTATTCCGAACACATCCGAGAAATCCTCCTCGTTTGCAATCAGCACATCGACATATCCGCAAAGCTCGTCCATGCACTTTCCAGCCTTTTCGCGGCTCCAGAGCTTCTTGCGGTAATTGAGGTCACAGCTCACGGTGATGCCCTTTTCCTTCGCTTTTTTCACCGCTTCAAGGCAAAGCTCAAAAACGCTGTCGCCCAGCGCGGGAGTGATTCCCGTGAAGTGGAACCAGTCGGCATTTTCGAAAACACCGTCCCAGTCGATATCGCCCGGTTTTGCAAGCGAAATCGCCGAATACTTGCGGTCATACACAACGACCGACGGACGCTGCGACGCGCCCTTTTCGCAGAAATAGATACCCATTCTGCCGTCGCCCGTAACTATGCGGGAAATATCGACGCCCCAGCGTCTCAGCTCGTTTTTGCAGGCGTCCGCAACCGGATTTGCGGGAAGCACGGTGACAAAGCGCGCATCGTCGCCGAACTGTGCGAGCGATACCGCAACATTTGCCTCGCCGCCGCCGTAGGTAGCCTCATAAGAACCCGTCTGAAGTATGCGTTTATAGGAGGGAGGCTGAAGCCTCAGCATGATCTCACCGAATGTAACTGTTTTCATAAAATGCAAAGCCTTTCGCAAAGTTTATTGCAGACATCACCGCGTATTGCGCAGCCGGATACTTCATCAGACGATGCAAAAGCCGGCAGGCTGCACGATCTGCCGCCGTGAATTTTTGCAAAGCATGATTCGGAATACGCAGACAAGTGTGCCGCTTCCGAATTGCACGGCGATGCCTTTACTGCATATTATATAATATCGCAAACATATGAAAAAGTCAAGACCGGAGGTATTCTATGAGCAACAAAATTGAGCTTTTTGCGGGTCTCAACGGCATCGACGGCTACGTCCCGCTCCTCGAATACACGCTGTCACCCATGAAGCGCGTATTTATCCTGAAAGGGTCGCCCGGAAGCGGCAAATCGACGGTGATGAAGCGCATCGCCGCGCGGGCGGAAGCGGAGGGGCATCCGCTCACCGTGATACGCTGCTCGTCCGATCCCGATTCCCTTGACGGCGTTATGCTGACCGACCTCGGCGTTGCCGTCGCGGACGGCACCTCGCCTCATTCGCTCGACCCGAAAAAATACGGCATACGTGAAGTAACGGTCAGTCTTGAGGACACATTCGATTATGACCGCCTCGGCTTTTTCAGCGGCAGGCTGGGCAGACTCTTCGAAAAAAAGGCAATGTACGTACGTGCCGCGTCATCCTGCATCGCCGCCTTCGGAAAGCTGGAGGATGTCCGGCGCGAATACACCGACAGCGCATTCCTTGCCGGAAAGCTGTACACCTTCTGCCACGGCTTTGTGAAGCGCAACTGCCGGAAAGGTGACGGCAAAGTCGTGATAACCCCGACAGACACCTTCTGCCGCAAGGGCTTTGTGACCACCGGAACGTTCTGCGACGTTGATGAGTTCTACGTCCTGCGCGACAGATACGGCAGTGCGGAAACCGTGCTTCAGCAGCTTTATGCCCACGCGAGAAACGAAGGCGTCGATATGTGCGTGATCCCGTGTCCCGTCGATAACCGCGAAATATCCGGCATATTCTTCCCCGATACCGGCGTGCTGATAAAGAGCGACCGCTTTGTATCGCCCGAAAACGCAAAAACCGTCCGTGCCGCCCGCTTCCTCGACCCCGAGGTGACCGCGCTCCACCGTCAATCGCTCACCGTCATCGAAAAGCTGTCCGAAAAGCTGACCGACGAGGCGTCGCAGACAATGGAACGCGCCTTTGCCGTACACGGAGAAATCGAAAAGATATATTCCCAGTGCATCGATTTCGGCGTCACGGACAGCATAACAAAAGCACTCGCAATACGCATTTTCGGGTCATAAAACAAAGCGTCCTCAAATAAAATGGCAGTATGAAAGAACAAAGGTCGTGACACGCATGGAAAAAACATCAGCTCTCAAATCAACACTGACCGGACTTGCGGCATCATTGCTTCTGATACCGGTAACAACGGCGGTATGCGCGGCGGCGACTCTGAAAAGCGGCAGCGCAGCCGAAACGGCGGCACTCTGCGCATATGTCTGCGTTTTTCTGTCGTCGTTTGCAGGTGCATTCGTCGCCGTGAAAAGGAGTGCCG
>FR892140.1:0-1658 GCA_000433115.1 Ruminococcus sp. CAG:382 | reverse complement strand
GTCACGGCGTCCGACAGCGTCAGCTTCGTTCCGGCGCTCTGCGCACTGGCGGGAGGCGGACTCGCCGCCCTCATTTCGGGCAGAAAAAAGCCGCGTGCCAAAGCGCACGGAAAACCCCGCCCCCGCCGCAGAAAATAAACCACACAACAGGCAGCGACTGCGCCGTATATTCCGGTGCAGGCGCTGCCCGTTGTATTTAAGGCTTTGCCGTTTAAGTCTTTGCGCGGTGATACCTTAAGGCACCGTTTTGCTTATTCCGACATAAGCTGAAAATATATCCATCTCTGCACGGAAGAATTCTGCATTTACGTCAATGGATTTTTCCCTCCGGACATGATACAATTCAGTCATAGCAAAAGGAGTCGGAATATGAAACCGAATTACAAAGCCACCCTGAACGCCAGCTTCACAGGCTACATCGTCCAGGCGATAGTCAACAACTTCGTACCGCTGCTGTTCGTGACCTTCAACACGGCATACAACATCCCGTACACAAAGATAACCTTTCTGATAACCTTCAATTTTCTGCTTCAGCTCGGCATCGACCTTGCGTCCGCATTCCTTCTCGACAAGATCGGCTACCGCATAAGTGCCGTACTGGCGCACATTTTCGCCGCCGCCGGACTTATCTCCCTGACCGTGCTGCCGGAGCTGCTGCCCGACCCGTTTACCGGCATAACAATCTCTGTCATACTGTATGCCATTGGCGGCGGACTGCTTGAGGTCGTCGTCAGCCCCATCGTGGAATCCTGCCCGAACGACCGCAAGGACAGGACGATGAGCATACTTCATTCGTTCTACTGCTGGGGAAGCGTCGGCGTCGTCGCCCTCTCAACTCTGTATTTCACGCTGTTCGGAACGGAAAACTGGAAATATCTCGCCGTCATCTGGGCGGCGATACCCGCGGTAAACGCCGTTGTATTCACAAAAGTGCCTCTCGCAAACCTCTCGGATGAGGAAAACAATCCCATACCGCTGCGCGGACTCCTGAAAAACAAAACCTTTTGGCTGTTTGCGGTGGTGATCCTCTGCGCCGGCGCAAGCGAAGCCTCCGTCGCGCAGTGGTCCTCGGCATTTGCCGAAACAGGACTCGGCGTCTCAAAGGCGGTGGGTGACCTTGCGGGTCCCGCCCTGTTTGCCGTCGCGATGGGCGTGGTGCGTACCGTATACGGAAAACACGGCAAAGGACACAGCCTCGAAAAGCTCATGCTGATAAGCAGCCTGCTCTGCATCGCCTCATACCTCGTCATGGCGCTCATACCTCATCCCTCCGTCGCGCTTGCGGGAATGACACTCTGCGGCGCCTCCGTCGGAATACTCTGGCCCGGCACCTACAGCTCGGCTGCCTCCTCCGTCAAAGGCGGCGGCAACGCCATGTTCGCGCTTCTCGCCCTGGCGGGTGATATCGGCTGTACAGCGGGACCGACACTTGTCGGTCAGGTGTCGGGACTTTTCGGCGACAACCTCAAGGCGGGCATACTTGCCGCCATGATATTCCCCGTGATCCTTGCAGCCGCAATGCTGCTCCGCCCGAAAAAGAATCCGCGCTGACCCCCTCTCCGCAAAACCACGATGCCCGGCAAAAAGCAGCATACGTATCGCCGCCGCATCCCGCCATATAAAAAGCACAAAGCGGCTTCCCGCCGGAATGGCGGGAA
>FR892139.1 GCA_000433115.1 Ruminococcus sp. CAG:382 | reverse complement strand
GCGCATGTCCGGGAAAAGACGAATTCATCACTTTTTTGCGCATGTTTGTTCAAACGGCGTTTACAATGAGTTGCAACACGTTCATACAATATATGCCGTTTTGCGTTGTATTATATAGACGTCATCGATAATATGGGTTGAGAATCAAGGTAAACCATCGCTGAGGAGTAGTATTTTATGAAACACATCAAGGCAATATCATGTTTATTACTTTCTTCATTGGTTCTGACAGTCTTTTGCGGCTGTGACGGGAGCAGAGAGGAAAGCGGGGTTTCGGACGCAATGTCCGGCACGTGCTCTGTGGTTTCGGAAGCGGTGTCCGACGTTTCTGCGGAAGAAATAAGCATGGAATCATTCGGAGAAGAAAGCGGTGTCATGTCGGGTGCTGAGGAATCCTCGGTGGGGGAAGCCTCAAAGGAGGAATACTCAGAAGAGGAATATTCCGATGTTGATATCTCCGAATACGTTGAAAATATTGCCGATTACGAATTTTTTCATTATGGCGAGGAAGGCAATGGGTACTACTCGATTTCCGGATATCACGGAACAGACCCGTATATAATTCTGCCCACTGAATACAACGGAGAACCTGTTACCGGAATCGGTCATCAAGATAACTATATATTTTCATTCAATACATACATAAAGGGTGTTATAATTCCTGCGTGTTACACAGGAGGAGAATGGGGGATATTCACCGGCTGCACATCTCTTGAGAGTGTGGTTTTTCTCGGTGAAAAGTTTGAGTTCGGGCTTTACACCTTTTCAAGCTGCACCGGAATGAAGAACCTTGTTCTGCCGGAAAAGCAGGAGACTTTACCGAGAAACTGCCTGCCGTCCGGCAGCAAGCTGAAAACACTGCGGCTCCCCGACACATACATGGGTCCCGAACCCATGTTTCTGCCGAACGACATCACATATATCGTGAAGCGCGGCTCAACTGCTGAAGAGACGCTCATCAACTACAACAAGCAGGACTGGGTCATTCAATCCGAGACCGCCGCGAAAAAGTACATATCAGTCGATTGAGCATAAAACACAAAATGCGTTATACCGTCGAATGACGGTATAACGCATTTTTCACTTCGCTTTGCCGAAAAATACGGCAGCTTATTCATTGCTGTCTGCTGTTTTTCGCTCAGTCGTCCGCTCTTTTCCCCAGCACAGGCACCATTCTGCGGTAAAAGTCCATATAGTCGCCGCAATCGAGATGATAACGTATCTGCTCCATGAGGTTGTTGTAAAAATACAGATTGTGCAGCACGCAAAGCCGCATTGCCAGCAGCTCACGCGCCTTGAACAGATGGCGGATATAGGCGCGGCTGTAATTACGGCACACCTCACAGTCGCAGTTCGGGTCGATGGGACGGTCATCGAGCATATACTTGTTGTTGTTGAGGTTCATAAAGCCCACCGAGGTGAACAGATTACCGTGTCTTGCGTTTCGGCTCGGCATAACGCAGTCGAAGAAGTCAACACCTCTTGCCACCGCTTCCAGAATGTTGACGGGAGTGCCGACCCCCATCAGATAGCGCGGACGGTCTTTGTACATATACGGCTCCACCGCTTCGATAACGTCATACATGACGTCTGCTTCCTCGCCCACCGCAAGGCCGCCTATCGCATATCCGGGCAGGTCGAATTCGTTGACCGCCTTGATATGCTCAATACGCATATCCTTGTAAATGCCGCCCTGACCGATGCCGAAAAGGAGCTGGTCGCGGTTTATCGTTTCTTCCAGTGAGTTGAGACGCGTCATTTCCGCCTTGCACCGTCCGAGCCAGCGCGTCGTGCGGTCGATGCTTGCCCTGATATATGAACGGTCGGCAACCGACGACGGGCATTCGTCAAACGCCATCGCAATGGTGGATGCGATTTTCGACTGTATCTGCATCGACACCTCGGGCGACATGAAAACGTGCGCCCCGTCCATGTGTGACTGGAAATGTACGCCCTCCTCCGAGATATTACGGAGCTTTGCCAGCGAAAACACCTGAAATCCGCCCGAATCGGTGAGAACGGGCTTCTGCCAGTTAAAGAATTTATGGATTCCGCCCAGCTTATATATGACGTCTTCGCCCGGACGGACATGGAGATGGTATGTGTTGGAAAGCTCCACCTGACATTTGATGTTTTTCAGGTCGAGAGTCGAGACCCCGCCCTTTATTGCGGCGGAGGTGCCGACATTCATAAATATCGGCGTCTGAATGACGCCGTGTACGGTGGTGAATTCGCCGCGGCGTGCGGCGCCTTCTGTTTTCAGTAGCTTGAAAGACATATTGACCTCAAAGTATTTTCGGGCAACGCCGCCGGATCACGCGGTGAAGCCTTTATTGTTTTTTATATCGGTTTTTTGTTCTTGAAAATCCCGAAAAGCACTGCGGCAACGGCATTTTTCACTTCGTGAAATGCGGTCGGAGAATGCGTCGGCACCATTCCGGCAACGTGTGTTGAGAGCCCGTTTTTCTATCTGTCGAAGAACTTTTCGATTTCCCGTTTCGGTATCTCCCGTATAAACGGTCTGCCGTGCGGACAGTAGCGCACACCTGTTTCCAGCACTCTGCGGACGAGGTATACAGCGTCCTCTTCGTGCGTTTTGTCCCCCGCCTTGACTGCCGCCTTGCAAGCCATTGTGTAAAGCGCTCTGTCCACCTTATCGGCAAACGGAAGCGCGGCGGAGGAAGCCAGCTCATGGGCAAAGCCCTCCAGAAGCTCCGAAAGACCTGAGATGTCCTTCAGTCTTGCCGGAACGGCACGGACGGCGGCAAAGCCGCTTCCGAACGGTTCAAGCTCAAAGCCGTAATCCCTGAGAAACCCAGTGTTTTCAAGGAGAATTTCGCATTCCTCAGCCGGAAGCGAAAGGGTTACGGGGAAAAGAAGCTGTTGGGACTGAGCGGTGCTGCGGCTTTTCAGCTCTTCATAAATAAGGCGCTCGTGCGCGGCGTGCTTGTCGATTACGAGGAGTTTGTCGGAAAGCTCGGCAAATATATATGTATGGTACGCCTCGCCGACAACGCGGAAATCCGGAACAGATGTTTTCTGCTCCGAGGAGGGTACGTCAAGCGAAAGCTGTGTCTCGTCAGTAGGGGGATGATTTGCCGGATCCTCTTGCACTGCAAGGGAAACCGGCGTTTTTTCGTCGGCGCGGAATGCGGATGAAGCTTCCGGTGCGGAGGCAGTTTTATCCGCCTGAGGCTCTGCGACGGCGATTACAGGCGAGGGATTTGTTATCACCGCTTCAAGCTCGCTGTCGGCAAAAGACGGGTCGAAAAGTACGGCCGTCGTTTTTCTGTCAAGCGTGGGCTTTGAGTTGTACGACGGCGAAACGGAAGAAGATACGGCAGCCTTCCCTGAAACGGAAGATTTGCCGCTTTCAGGCTCAAAACGGACTTTTGCCGGAATTCCGTCGGACGGGTTTGCATCCGAAACGCGGTTTTTTGGCGGGAAATCGCGGTCATCCGAAGGTGAATGAGCGGTTTTTGAAGGTGAGCCTGTTTCGGCGCGCGGGGTGTTTTCGTTCACGACGGGCTGAGGCTTTATTGCGCCGAGTACGGCATAATAGATTGCCGAAAAAACGCTGCGCTCGTCGGCGAATTTGATTTCCGTCTTTGCGGGATGTACATTGACATCGACGCGGTTCGGGTTCAGGTCAACGAAAATTATTGCCGCGGGGAACTTGCCCGACGGTATGTATGAACGGTAGGCTTCCTCTGCCGCCGCCTGGGCGGTTTTGGAGCGTACATAGCGGTTGTTTACGAAAAAGGACTGCATTGCGCGGCTCCCACGCGGGCTTTCGGGCTTTGAAACGTATCCGTCCACGGTGATGCCGTCCTGCTCGGAGGTGACCGGCAGCAGAGTGCGCGCAAATTCCGCACCGTAAAGGGTATATATTACAGAAAAGAGCTTGCCGTCGCCCGAGGTCTTGAATTTTCTCACCCCGTCAACCGAAAACGACACCGAAATTTCGGGGTGGGAAAGCGCCAGCTTTTCGCACACCGCAAGGCAGGCGGAGCCTTCCGAGGAGTCTTTTTTCATGAATTTTCGGCGTGCCGGAACATTGTAAAACAGGTCGCGGACGGTGATCGTCGTACCGTTGGGGCAGCCGGCTTCATACAGCTCAACGCCCGTTTCGTCGCAGGAAAGGCGGCTTCCGAAGTCGTCCTCGCGGCGTTTTGAAATGATTTCAAGACGGGAGACGGACGAAATCGCGGCGAGAGCCTCTCCGCGGAAGCCGAGGGTGCGCACACCGTCAAGGTCGCTGCCGGTGCGGATTTTGCTTGTGGCGTGGCGGAGTATGGTTTTGGGAAGGTCGTCGCGCATTATGCCGGAGCCGTCGTCGGAAACGGAGATGAAAAGCATACCGCCGCCCTTGATATCGACGGAAATGTTCTTTGCGCCGGCATCGACGGAGTTTTCCACCATTTCCTTTATCGCGGACGCGGGACGGTCAACGACCTCGCCGGCAGCAATCATATTGGCGGTCTGTGTGTCAAGTACGTTGATGATGCCCAAAGCGGTTCTTCTCCCTTCCGAATTATACTGTATCGGTATTGTATCACAAAAACCGACGGAAGTCAATCAAGAGATGGCGGAAAAATGAAAAGCACCGCAGAGGATGACTCTGCGGTGCAAATGCTTTTGGATTGTCTGCCGGAGGTCATCCGGTTTTCAGGTTATCCGTTATCTGGACTTCTTGATGATCACAGCGCCTGCTGCGGCAAGAGAAGCGACAACTGCGAGAGCGATGATACCGCTGTCGGAGGTGGGTTCGGTGGTGCCGCCGGAAACGGTGGTGTATGCTTCAATTTCGGAGACCATCATCCAGACGCCTTCGCCTGCAACGAACTTGACTCTGACATATCTTGCGGAAACGTCAGCATCGATGGTGTTCTTTGCGGTGACACCTGCTTCGGTTGCGATATCGACATCATAGGAGCCTTCGCCGATTTCGGTGAAGTTGGTGCCGTCAACGGAGTATTCGTAAATGACGGAGGAAGCGGCTGCAACGCCTGCGTCCTTGAGGTTGCTGATGTAGGCTGCAAAGCCGGTGAGCTTTGTTTCTGCGCCGAGGTCGATGGTGACCTGAGAGAAGCCGTTTTCCTTATAGAAATCGGAGTTGGAAACGAGGCCGACGATTGCGGGATCGCTGTAGGAAGCGGATTCGGGAAGCGCGCCGTCGGTGAGCTTGGAGCCGTTGTCGAGGTAGCTGTCTGCGCTTGCGCCTTCAACTACATAGGACTTGCCTGCAGCTGCGTTCTTTGTTGTGGTGCCGGGCTTGGGATCTTCCTTGGAGGGCTCTTCTTTGGAGGGCTCTTCGGAGGGTTCCTCAGAGGATTCTTCAACGGGAGCGCCTGCGAAGGTGTGGCTTGCGGGATAGAAATCGACGGTATCATCCGAAAGAGTGAACCAGCCTTCGCCGAGACCGCGGGCAATCCACTTTGCGGTGGAGAACATTACGCCGTCAGCGAGGTTGCCGCCGGTGGAAATCGCAAGAAGAAGCTCATCGTCGGCAAGGGTGACCGTACCGGAGTTTCCGTCCGGCCACGGGTTTACGGTGTTGCGGGTCATTTTGTATGCCTTTGCGGCTTCATCGTACTTGCCGATGATAATCTGGCAGTTATTCATGCCGTTTTCGGCAAGGTTCATTTCGCCGTCGGCAGCGTTGAAGAGACCGATGGATTTGCTTTCAAGAGTGCTGTCGAGAACGGGATACGAGCCGACAAGTGTCTGTGCTTCTGCAGCCTGTTCGGCGGTGGGTTCGTTTATGCCGATTTCGGAAACGAAAATCCAGCCGTTTTTGAAGGTTGCGACCGCTTTGATATAGCGTGCCTTGACAGCCGCACGGGTCGAATCATTTGCAAGAGTTACGACCTTGAGCTCTTCGGCATCGTCCTTCGAGGAGGGCCTTGCTTCGTTGTTGAGGCAGTAATAATCAACGCCGTCAGCAGAGACATAGAAGAGGACGGAGGGGACTGCGATCATGGAGTTGGAATCCTTGAAGCAGTCGAGATAAACGCCGGAAAGGACTTTTTCTTCGCCGAGGTCGGCGATGATCTCAACAGTTGCTTCGACAGCGGCATCTACGCCGTCGGTATGCGTGAAACCGGTGTTTTTGAAACCGACGAGGTTTGCATCGGAAAATGCTGTTGCATCTGCGGCACGGTTGCCGTCAGCGAGCTTTGCGAGAGCGTCTGCACTTACTTCGACGCTACCGGTGAGTACATTGACGGTCACCTTGGGTTCTGCCGCGGTTACGCCGACTGCCATGCAGGCTGCGACCATGAATGCGACAAGAAGAAGTGCGATGATTCTTTTGGTGGTGTTGCGCATATTTTTTCTCCTTTTGTTATGGTATTTGTGCTATAATAATATTACCACATTGTTGCCATTCTGTCAAGCGGAAATGGATCAATTTTGTCTGTTTTATACGTTATTTTTTGCAAAAAAAACAGCGGGGAGGGCTGAGTTGCCTCCCCGCTTTGAAGAAAATCTTATTTTTGTGCGGATGCCGCTTCCTTTTCGGCTTCAAGCTCTGCCTTGAATTCGGCGTTCCGGTCGGGATATGCGGAAAGCATTGGTTCGACCTTTTCGCCGCGTTGGCGCTGATAGTAGTTTTTCGTTATCTTTACGACGGTGCCGCTGAGGAGAACCACCGCGACGAGGTTCGGCATTGCCATGAGTGCGTTTGCGGTGTCGGAAAGCTCCCACGCAAGCTCGTTTTCGATCACAGCGGAGCCGACGATAAGGACGACATAGACGATTTTGAAAACGGTTACGGCGATTTTCTGACCCTTTTCGCCGAGTTTTCCGAAGCAGAACTGCGTTGCCTTTTCACCGTAGTATGACCATGCGAGGATGGTGGTGAAGGCGAAGAGAGGAAGGATTATTGCGAAGCAGACGGTGCCGAACATGCCGAAGTTTTCATTGAAGGCGGCAAGAGAGGTCGCGGCATCGGAGGACGAGGCGGTGAAGGTTTCGATTTCGCCGTTGCTGACAAAGGTGGTGAGGACGAGCAGGGCGGTCAGTGTGCAGATTATGAAGGTATCGAAGAACACCTCGAAAATGCCCCAGAGGCCTTGTTTTACGGGTTCCTTTGTTTCGGAGGCGGAGTGTGCGATGACAGACGAGCCGAGTCCCGCTTCGTTGGAGAATACGCCGCGTGCCATACCTTTTTTGATGACCTGCGAGAATAAGTATCCGCCGAAGCCGCCCGCCATTGCTTCAAAGCCGAAAATGTTGCTGAATATCAGGGAAAATGCCTTGGGAAGGGCGGAAATGTTCATGCATATCGCGATGAGCGCGAGTACGATGAACAGAAGCGACATGAAGGGGACGAGCATTGAGGCAACTCTGCCGATGCGCTTGATGCCGCCGATGATAATTATTGCGGTGAAAGCCGCGATGGCTATGCCGACGATAATTTTTGCGACGGTGGAATCGGATACGCCGAAGGTTGAGGTTAGTGTGCCGGAGATCTTATTGGTTTGTGCGCCGCTCATGCCGAGCGCGGCGAGCATACAGAACACTGCAGCGACATATCCCAGCCATTTCCAGCCGAGACCGTTTGATATGTAATAGAAAGCACCGCCCGAAAAATTGCCCATCTTATCCTTTTGGCGGAAGTAAAGACCGAGGACGTTTTCGGCGTAGTTTGTTATCATGCCGAAGAAGGCGGAGACCCACATCCAGAAGACCGCGCCGGGACCGCCGGTGAGTATCGCCGAGGTGACGCCTATGATGTTGCCGGTACCGACAGTGCCGGAGATCGCAGCCGAAAATGCTTCAAACTGAGAGACGGCGTTGGATCGTTTGTCTTTTTTGTTTTTGCCCATGCTTTTTACGGTGGGTACGATCGTCGTACTCATCGATTCGCCGAGTTTACGCACCTGCATGGCTTTTGTGCGGATCGTGAGCAGTATGCCTGTGCCGAGGATAAGTATGATCGTCGGCCAGCCCCACACGATGCTGTTGAGTCGGTCATTTGCTGTCTTGACGACTCCGATTACGGTTTCCCACATATTGAGAACCTCCTGAAAATAAAAAGAGTTAAACAGAATGTTTAACTCCGGCGACACACGGGCAAAACGACATTGCTCCGTATACGGTATATGCGTACGCGGGGAAATGCCCTTTCGGTCATGTGTATTCTCCGTCCTTTTGCCTGAGAGATTGGCGCGGTTTCGCGCTTTACCCCTTCGGCATCCTTTGCGGACTTCTCCGGAGTGCTATCGGAATACAGTACCCTGTTCCTTGCGGAACACCTGAGAGTGTTACTCCTTCGGTTGCCGCTGATGCGGCATCTCCTGCATTCGTCATATAGCGGTATTCTATATTATGCAGATATTATAAACCTGTTTTCGCATAAATGCAAGCATTTTTTCGGATTTTTCGCCAAAAAGATGAATAATTATGCATCACGAGAACGCAATTTCATAAGAAACAGCGCTTCCGCAAGTGTTTTATCATGCAGAAACGCTGTTGTTGCGTTTTATATTATTGTCTTTCGTTCTGCGCCTTTCGGCAAGCGCGTGGGGCGATTGTCTTTCGGTCTGCGCCTTTTTAACAAGCCCTACATGCCGAGGATCGCGCGACGTATTCTAATGTAGTCCGCCGCGTTGACCTTGCCGTCGCCGTCGACATCGGCAGCGTTTTCGAAGAGTCCGTCAAGCTCCATGGTGCCGAGAATATATCTTCTGACACGGAGATAGTCGCTTGCGGACACCTTGCCGTCGCCGTCCACATCGCCGCGGATGATCACTGTTTTTGCGAGGAGGGACATGTTTTTATATGCCGCCGTGACGGTGCAGCCTGTGCCGATGGGCTTATTGCTGTCGAGAACATCGCCGTTTGCGTTTGTTACGGTGATGTCAAGCCCGGGGAGCATTGAAGCAAGCGACACAGGGGTCGTACCTGACGCTATTCCTTCGGCGTACTGCTCGGAAACAGTGACAGCGGCGCTTTCGAGCACGGGACTGCCGAGTCTGACGTAATCGCCGCCGCAGTAGCCCGTTACGGCGTTGCCGTCCTTATCGAGTCCCTTGACATAGTACCATGTGCCGTCAAGCTCTGCTCCGCTGACTCCGTCGCCGCATACGATTACGGTGGCACCGCCTGCGAAGGTTCCGAGACGTTCATAGTCAGTC
>FR892138.1 GCA_000433115.1 Ruminococcus sp. CAG:382 | reverse complement strand
CGGCGGTGAGCGGTCCGGAGGTCAGTATTGAACAGAGCAGAGAGATTTCCGGCTCTGCTTCGGAAGACATTTCGCTTGGCGAGATATCGTGGGACGAGGTTTCGAAAGATTACAGCGCCGAGAAACAGATCGGTGAGAGCGGGATATTTATTGCCGTGAAAAAGCTGTCGTCGTCCCAAAAGGTTTATGCCCTTGAAAAGGGCGGAAAGCTTATCACGGATTTCGAATTCGACACGGTTTCCGTTATCGGTTCGCAGTACATTGTGCTTGCGAAAAACGACAACATTGCGGAGATACGCGACTTTTCGGGCAACAAGGTATGCAATACGGCGTATCGCATTGCCGCGCATGAGGAAAAGGGCGGCGCCTGCGTTATAAGCAGATACGTCGGCGAATACAGTGAAAAGAAAAAAGAATTCGCGGTCGCAAAGGGCGGAACCCGTATTCAGGGAGACGCATCGGGAGATATTCTTCTTGACTGCGAAGCGGTTACCGATTTTGAATTCGATTCCTATGAGATCAGCGACGACTGCGAATATATCGCGATGAAAAAAAGCGGAAGAATCGCCGCGCTGTTCCGCTGCGACGGAACAAAGGCAGACGGCACGCTTTATACCGTTGCGAAAGCCACGGACGGCGGGGTATATGCCGTTGTGAAGACCGACGATGGCAAAAAAACATACGCGGTCGTGAGGGGCGGCACGCTTATCGGCGATACGCTGCTCGGCGGCGAGCTGCTCACGGGATTCGACTTCGATTCCTGCCGGCTTGACGCTTCCGGATGTCTGGTTCTGGAAAACGGCGGCGATATCGCAGAGGTGCGCAAAGCCGACGGCACGAAGGTCGAAGGGACGTTTTACGGCATTGCCGGAGAGGTTAAAGGCGGCAGTATTTACGTTGTCAAAAAGCGTGACGGACAGAAGTCCGTTTACGCCGTCGTAAAGGGCGGCAAGCAAATAAGCCGCATGCTGCTTGAGGGCGGAGAAATGCTCACCGGATTCGATTTCGATTCTTATAGTATTACCTTTTCTGGATACGTCTTTTTGGAAAAGGACGGCGAGCTCGCGGAGATACGCAGAGGAGACGGTTCCAAGGAGGAACGTACGGCTGTCAAAGCGACCGGAAGCTTCGGAGATGAACTGTACAGCGCCGTGAAGGGCGAGGGCAAGAATGCAAGATATGCCCTTGTTTCGGGCGGTGAGACAGCAGGCGGAGGCTATATTTTCGACAGCGGGCTTGTCACCGGATATGATTATGTTGAGATTACAGAGTACAACGGACTTGCCCGGGCGAAGGACAGCGACGGGCTATATACGCTTTTCGGCGCCGGCGGCAGAGTGAAAAGCATATGCTACAAGGAGGCGCGCTCTTACGATCTTGACGGTACCGACACCGTCAGCATGTACGCGCTCAGGGCGGACGGCAAAGACGAATACACATGGTATGTCCGCCGCATCGAAAACGGAGCTGCCACGCTTGAGGAATATGATGAAAAAGCGGTCTGCGCAAGGGATTTCGATAAACTGGGCGGTCTGCTCACGAAGGTTGCGGCAGCAGTGAAAAAGGACGCGATGCGACCCGAGCTCGACGGACTTGTGAGCGAGGAACTCATCAAGGAATACTACGCGGCTGCGGCTGATGCGGCTGCTTCTTCAATGGGATTCGAAACGAGCCTGCAAATGGCGAGAGATATGCACCCATACGTGTGGGCGCTCTACTGCCTTTCAAAGGAGGACAGGGGAAGCGGCAATGAGCTGTATCCCGACGGTATGCAGGGCGTTGTTTACTCCGACGATTCGGAAAGCGGCGTTTATCGGATGTCGTTTTCACTCTCCGGAGGCTATGCATTCATGGCTACGAAATCCGACGGAAAGGGCGGAATTATCATCACGGAGATCGTGCTGATGCTGTAATCCGCAAGGAAACAATATTTTTACGGGGCGGCGGGATGCCGCTCCGTTTTTTTGCGGTCGGGCGCGATTTTTGCAGTGGGTTTGGGAGGCGGGCGACAAAATATTACTTGCAATTGCGGCGGAGATGTGATATATTATTGATATGAATGATATGATGCTTTTCAACAGAACGGAAAAGGAAAAACTGCTGTCCGAAATCGCTTCGGGCAAGCTGTCACATGCGTACCTCATCGAGGGCGGAGAGGGCTGCGGCAAAACGTATTTCGCGCGGTTTGCGGCTGCTGCGGTGCTTTGTACCGGCGATAAGCCGCCGTGCGGCAAATGCCCGTCCTGCGTCAAGGCGCTTGCGGGCAGTCACCCCGATCTGTTTTATTTTTCGCCCGACAAAAAGGCGAGTATGGGCGTCGAGACGGTGAGAGACATCAAAAAATCGCTGTTTTTCATGCCGAACGACGGCGACCGCAAGGTCTACATCATCGACGACGCGCAGAAAATGACCGTACAGGCGCAGAATGCGCTCCTCAAATTCATTGAGGAGCCGCCGGCAAGCGTTCTGTTCTTCATCGTTGCCGACAAAAAAGAAAGTCTGCTTCCCACGGTCGTGTCACGCACACGCATTATTTCGCTCGCGCCGTCAGACAACGCCGACATACGGCGGTTCCTCATGAGCGAGAGCAAGAAAAGCGGCGGCGAACAGATCGACGAGGCGATCAATATGGCGGAGGGCAGTCCGGGCAAGGCGCTTAAGCTGCTTTGCAGGGATTTCAGCCGTCAGCGGCAGCTATGCCTTGATTTCATGCCGGTTCTGGTCAGTACGTCGAAATCGGACGCGATGGCGTTCCTGCTTTCGATGAAGCTGAACCGCGACGGCGTGAAGGAGTTTTTCACTCTGCTGATGACCGCGCTTGCCGACGTTATGAACGCACGGTTCGGACGGGTTACGCGGCTGCTTTCACGTGATGCGGCGGCGGAATATGCAAAAAGCATCACGGACAGGAAAAATGCGTATCTCTTTGACCTTGCGACCGAGGCGGTCGTCAGGGCGGGGGAGAACGCGAACATAAATCTGCTGCTTATGACATTTGCGGCAAAGCTGAAATAGACTGAAATTCCCGGAGATTATTATATTATGGAAGATATCAAGAACAACAACACGGCGCCCGAAGAGGCGGAAGCAAAGGACGCGGACGCGACAAGAGAGATCGTCGGCATCCGGTTCCGCGGCACGGGCAAGGTTTATTATTTCGCGCCGAACGGCATCGATTTCAAAGAGGGCGAGTTTGCCATCGTCGAGACGGTGCGCGGTGTGGAGTACGGCAGCGTTGCCATCGGCAACAGGCATGTGCCGGAGAGCGAGATCGTCGGTTCGCTGAAGCCGGTCATACGCAAGGCGAACGACGAGGATGCAAAGCGATTCGCGCACAATCTGGAGCTTGAAGAGGCTGCAAAGCCGCAGTTCATCGAGGCGGTGAAGAAAAATCAGCTCGTCATGCAGCTTGTCGACGTTGAGTACACGTTTGACAACGCGAAGCTGATATTCTATTTCACGGCGGACGGAAGGGTCGATTTCCGCGACCTCGTCAAGGACCTTGCGTCCATATTCCGAACCCGTATCGAGCTGAGACAGATCGGCGTGCGCGATGAAGCAAAGCTCATCGGCGGTATCGGTGTCTGCGGCAGGCCGTTCTGCTGCAAGACGTTCCTTTCCGATTTCGCGCAGGTTTCGATCAAGATGGCAAAGGAACAGAATCTTTCGCTGTCGTCGTCGAAGATATCGGGTACCTGCGGCAGGCTGATGTGCTGTCTCAGGTTTGAGCACGACACGTATGAACGCGAATACGCGACGTTCCCCAAGGTCGATTCGATCATCGAAACGGCTAACGGCAGAGGCGTTATCGTGGAGTCCAACTTCCTGACGGGCAAAATCAAGGCGAAGATGGACGGCGATGCCGCGAATGTGTTCAGAACATACACGAAGAAGGAAGTCCGTGTCGTCGGGCGCGTCAAGGGCAACAAGGCGGACGAGAGGACGGATGTTGTGCCGGACAATGATTGAGAAGGAGACGGGAAGACAAATTAAGACGGGGAGACA
>FR892137.1 GCA_000433115.1 Ruminococcus sp. CAG:382 | reverse complement strand
AATCTCTATTCCGTTTGCGGCAAGCGAGCCGCTTGTTTCGGCAAAGGCTATTGACGGCAGGTTGTTTTCTTCGCTGAGATGCGCAAGCACGATCGAGGATGCACCGCTGTTGATGAGCCGGGGCGCAAAGGCGGCGCAGTCGCTGTTTGAGAGATGTCCGTGGCTGCCGGCGATACGTTTTTTCAGATGCGCCGGATAGCTGCCGTTTTTCAGCATATCAATGTCGTAATTCGATTCGATTACCACGGATTCGCAGCCGATGAGACAGGTTTCGACATTGCTGGTGACGTGACCGATATCGGTGGCGTAGCCCAGTGCCGTGCTGCCGAAATCAAAACGGTAGCACACCGAACCCATTGCGTCGTGCGGGGTGCGGAAGGGCGTCACGCCCGTTTCGGTCAGGCATATGTCGGCGGGCAGTCCTTCGTCAAACGGGATTATGTCCTCCGCCGCAGGGTCGGAGTTTATCATTACCCGGCGCGACATATACGGCGCATAAACCGTGAGACCGTATTTCTTCATGGCGTTCATCACGCCCTTGATGTGGTCCGAGTGCTCGTGCGTTATGAAGATACAGCGCAGATTTTTCGGCGATGTGCCGAGCGCCGACAGCGCGCATTCAAGCGAGCGGAGGGAGACTCCGGCGTCGATGAGGAATTCCTCTCCGCCGTTTTTTACGTATGTACAGTTGCCCTTTGAGGAGGAAAAAAGTGTGCAGGCGATGGGCTGACTCATTTTATGTCGACCATGACGGCGCCGTCGGCACGTACTCCGAGGAACATGCAGCTTCCTTTGCCGAACACCGGTTCGATCGCAGCCTTCAGCGCGTCCCTCATGTCAAGGCGCGGGAACGCCTGAACCGTGCCGGCAAAGCCGCCGCCGTGGACACGCGAGGTCACGCCGAGCGACTGACATATCGCAAGGGCAAGCGAAAGTCCCTGCTCCGACACGTTGTGAACGGTGTAGACATTCTGGAGATATTTGAACGAGGAATCGCCCGAAAGGGCGCTTGTTTCAAGGAATTTTGCAATATTGTCTTCGGAAATCGCGCTGCGCATGGCAAGCACGCGGCGGTTTTCTTCAAAGAAGTGGAATGCACGGAGGATCGCTCTGTCGCCGCATTTTTCGCGCAGTGCGGGGAGGGACGACCTGAATTTTGCCTCGTCGGCGAAGCGGAGCGTTCTTGTTCCCAGCACCTCGGCGACCGATTTCATTTCGGCGGGTACGGCGGCGTAGTCGCCTGTGAGGTCGGCATGATTGCCGCCGGTATTTATGATGCAGAGAGCATAGCCCTTGGAGGCGAGGTCAAGCTCGAATTTTTCGACAACGGGACTTGAGGTGTCCTTGAAATCGATATAAGCGAAGCCGCCGAGGGCGCAGGCGGTCTGATCCATGAGTCCGCAGGGCTTGCCGAAGAACACGTTTTCGGCGTACTGTCCCGCTTTGGCAAGCTCCACTGCCGAAACGATGCCGTTATTGTAAAAATGACTCTGTATGCAGCCTATCATGACCTCGAATGCGGCGGACGACGAAAGCCCGCTGCCTGTCAGAACGTCGCTCGTTGTATATGCGGCAAAGCTGCCGCAGTTTCTGCCGTTGTTCCTGAAAGCGCTTGCGACGCCTGCGAGAATTGCCGCCGACGAGCCGTTTTTATAGCTGTCGGGGTCAAGGTCGCAGAGCTGTACGACATCCTCACGGTAGCCCTCCGATTTGACGCGGACGGTGTTGTCGTCGGTCTTGGCGGCGACGGCGATGATATCGATATCGACGGAGGCTGCGATCACTCTGCCGTTGTTGTGGTCGGTGTGGTTGCCGATTATCTCTGTTCTGCCCGGAACCGAGAAAAAGGCGACATCCCTGTCGCCGTAAAGCTGTTCAAACGATGCGACGGCGTTTGCGTAGCGGATGCGTTGGGCGGGTACGCGGGCGTCGCCGTAAAGGCGGGAAAGGGCGGCGTCAAATTCGCCTGCAAGAATGCGCGTTTTTGCGGTTTTGGTGTTCATATTTCAAAATCCTCCAGAAGTTTTTCAAATTCGATTCCCCAGTTGTGGGGAGTGCCTTCCTCAAGCGTCGCAAACGATGCCTTTGAGATGAAGTCCGACGCCTTTGAGACGGAAAGTCCGATCTTGGCACCGCTCATGACCTCGCCCAGTATCAGCGACGCAAGCAGATCGCCGCATCCGGGGAAAAAGGCGGGGCAATACGGTGAATCGATCCTGCCGACATCGTTGTCGGCTGTCAGGGAGTCGGAATAATATGTTGAAATCCTGTCGCCGCGGCTCACGCCGTGAAGAATTACGGCTTTATGCCCGGTTTTGCAGATTACAGAGACTTTTTCAAGAATTTCAAGCGCCTTTTTTTCGTCGGGAGACGGGTCATACGGTATACCTGCGAGCAGGCACGCCTCGGTGAGGTTCGGAGTTATGATATGCGCGTTTTCGCAGAGACGGTGCATACCTGCGCACATTTCGGGTGTATAGGTCTTATATATTTCGCCGTTGTCTCCCATCACGGGATCAACCATGATGACGGCATTCATATCGGGGAAATCTCTTATTGCCGTCGATACGGTGTCGATTTGTGCGGCATTGCCCAGAAATCCGCTGTATATCGCGTCGAAACGCAGGTTAAGCGACTTCCAGTGCGTCATTATTTTTTTCATTTCGTCCGTCAGGTCAAGGAAGGTGAAGCCCTCGAACCCGCCGGTGTGCGTTGAAAGCAATGCGGTGGGGAGCGGGCATACCTGCAGACCGAAGTGTGACAGGACGGGAATTATCACCTGCATGGAGCAACGTCCGAAGCAGGATATGTCATGGATGGCTAAAACACGCATATTGATTAATGTGACGGGGACGACAACACCCTCGCTGCGCAGAACGC
>FR892136.1 GCA_000433115.1 Ruminococcus sp. CAG:382 | reverse complement strand
GCCAGAGCAGCTGGAACAGCACCGGGTAGAACGAGTTTACCGTCGCAAGCTCGCCCGTGAAAGCGAGGAAGAACGCGACGAAAAACGCCAGAACTATCGACAGGATGTTGATAAAGCCGTTGGAGCGCGTCACATGGCGCACCTTGTCGCAGACGATGAACATTCTGAGGAAGGTGTGGAGCGACGCAGTGGACACGATGCCCGAGTCAATGCGGTCGGTGTGCCCTTCGACATCTCCGACCTCGCCCGCTTTCAGAATCGAAATCGGGCATTTTTTATATCGTACCGTCCTTTCAAGCAGGGCAGTGGTGATATTGGGGTCAACCGTCTTTATGCCCACGCACATTCCGGCGCGGTACATATCACGTAGCAGTGAGTTGAACTGCTCGCTGATGCGGTATCTGACATAGACCTTTGCGATGAGCATATCGTTCATCGTGACGAACATGACGCTGCCGCCGGCTTCTTCAAAGCGGTCGTCCTTGGCGTCGGCAGGTGTTTCGAAGCGGTATCTGCGCAGATACGATTTTTTGCCGAGGAACATTTCCCTGCCGTCGATGACGACGCATATGCCGTCGGACGCCGATTCGATGAGCCGCGCCGATGTGTAGCTGCTGTCGGCGCCGCCTTCGAGCATGTTCGAGGTGACCTGCTTGAGCGGACCGCCCACAAAGGAGAACACTTTTGCAAGGTCGTTTATGATGAGGTCGATTCTGTAATCACCGTAGGTCTTGATGCTTGTGATCTTGACGCGGTTTGCGGGATAAACTTCGGTGTCGGCAAATGAAATTACCGATGCGTCGGCATATTCCTCACCGACGGCGCGTCCGA
>FR892135.1 GCA_000433115.1 Ruminococcus sp. CAG:382 | reverse complement strand
AAAGCGCTCAAAGATGTGCGGAAGATCCTCCGGAGAAATCCCCGTGCCGTTATCCTTGATTACGATTTCGGAATACAGGGCATTTTCAGCCGCTTCAATTTCAATCTTTCCGCCGTCCGTCGTATGCTCCATGCAGTTTTTCACAATGTTGCCGACAGCCTCGCTTGTCCAGGCGGGATCTCCGTAAAAATTCCCTTCGGCACGGATGATAAGCTCCTGACCGCGAAGCTCAATAGGTATGAGCAGAGGAGCGCAGGACTTATTTATCAGCACTTCCAGGCTGACCGTCTCTTTGTTGAACTGTACTGTTCCGGCGTCCAGCTTCGATATTTTCAGCAGGGTGGTGATAAGCCAGTCAATGCGGTCGAGCAGCCCGTAAAGCTCGTTTGTGAGCTGATGCCTGCACTCATCGGTCAGACCAGACGCCGACAGCCGTTCCACCAGCAGATTTATCGAGGTCAACGGTGTGCGGATCTGGTGTGATATGTCGGCTAAGGAATCCGCCAGATATTCCTTGTCGCTTATGAGCTTTTGCTGTTGCTCGCGCAGACGGACCGTCATCTTGTAGATTTCGCTGTGGAGAATACTCAGCTCGCCCTCCGAATAATTATCAAAATCAATTGAGTTGTCGCCGTGCAGAACCTGATTGATAGCATCCGCAAGGGAGGCAATCCTTCGATACCTCTTGTAAGTGCTGATGCAGAAGATCAGCATAAGCAGCAGAGAAAGGACGACAGCCGTCAGTCCGGCACGGAGGTCGAATAGAAAGCAGAGGGGACAGGCAATTACGGAGACGGAAAGCTGCCACAGCAGTGCGCTGCGCACCTCTTTGTTTTTCAAAAGCTTCATCATGCGTCCACCTTATATCCGATTCCGCGGACCGTCTGAATTATTTTCGGCTCTGCAGGGTCGTCCTCGATCTTCTCACGCAGACGCTTGATATATACCGTCAGCGTATTGTCATTTACATAGGCTCCGGCAACATCCCACATTGAGTCAAGCAGCCGCTCTCGGGTAAGCACGATCCCGCGATTGTTGATGAAAGCCAACAAAAGGCGGTATTCCAGCGCAGAAAGAAACAAGTCTTTGTTATTTTTGATTGCGGTGCCTTTTTCGGTGTCCACCACCACATCGCCGAGCTTTACGGTCTTTCCCGTACTGCCTGTGAGCCGGAGAACGTTTTTGATGCGGGAAAGAAGCTCTCTCGGACGAAACGGCTTCGGTATATAATCGTCGGCACCGAGGTCAAAGCCCGTAACGGTGCTGTACTCGTCGCCGGAGGCGGTCAGAAAAATGACGGGCAGGTCAAATTCGGATTTGATAGCTCTGCACGCGGAAAAGCCGTTGCCCTCCGCCAAGGATACGTCAAGCAACACCAGATCCGCTCTTTCTTCCGCCAGCACCGCAATAGCGGCAGACTGTCCGGACACGCTTCGGACAATATATCCTGCACCGTTCAGGTATTCGGTCAGGTTGGCGACGATCGTCTTGTCGTCCTCCACCAAAAGTATTTTTATCATAATCGAACCTCCGCAAGTGTCGTTATAATTTGAGAACAAAATGATTTTTATGAAATTCCAGCAGTCCGTCCTTCTGCATTTTTCCGAGCTCAAGCGAAAGCCCGCTGCGTTCCACGGCAAGATAATCCGCCAGCTGTTGCCTTGAAAACGGAATGTCGAATTCATATCGGCCGAGACGCTGTGCCTCAGCAGAAAGGTACGACATCAACTTGCCCCTTGTTGTCCGTTGCCCCATGTGGGTGAGTTTTTCATTCTGAAGCAGATTTTTCTCGGCAAGCTCCGCCAGCAGATTTCGTATGATGCGGTTGTGATGCTCACAGGCGGAAGAGCAGACGGTGAGAACACGCTTGATATTCAGAAGCATTACCGTGACCGGAGTTTCGGCAACGATGCTCACGTTCAGCACCGCGCCGGGCGCGCAGGCAAAGGCGGCGGCATAAACCTGCCCCTGCCCTGCTTTTGAGAGAATATTTCGGTTTCCCCAGATATCCTCCTGTATGATAATTATGCTTCCGGACAAAACAATTCCCACGGATTCCGCCGTGTCACCGGTGCGGAGCAGAAAAGCGTCCTTCGGAAAGGCTTCCCGCCTTGCTTCAAGGCAGGAGAGCATCGGTTCAAGCTCCTCCTCTGCAATTCCCGAAAACAACTGGGAGGAGCGGATAACAGGTAAAAATTCTTTCATAAAAATCTTCTTTCGTTGAAAAATCAACCGACTTGTTGATTCTATTGTATTATAATATAGCCAAAAAAGCAAGGAGATTTTTATGAAGAGAAGAATTATTGAAATCGATAAGGACAAATGCAACGGTTGCGGAGCATGTGCAGCCGCATGTCACGAGGGAGCGATCGCCATGGTGAACGGAAAAGCGCAGCTGATGCGGGATGATTACTGTGACGGTCTGGGCGACTGTCTGCCCGCATGTCCCACGGGCGCGATCACCTTCGTGGAGCGCGAAGCCGCCGCCTATGATGAAACCGCAGTCATGGCAAACAAGCAGAAAATGATGCAGGAAAAGATGAGAAAAGAAGGGATGACTCTGCCGTGCGGCTGCCCGGGAACAAAGTCAAGAAGGATTGACCGTAACGAAAGCGAAAACGCCGCGGCGATGCCCGCGGGACAGGTCAGCCGTCTTTCTCAATGGCCGGTGCAGATAAAGCTTGTTCCCGTGAATGCGCCGTATTTTGACGGAGCAAAGCTGCTCATCGCCGCCGACTGCACGGCATATGCGTATGCGGCTTTTCATGATAGGTTCATCAAGGGCAACATTACGCTTGTCGGTTGCCCGAAGCTGGACGGCGTGGATTATGCCGATAAGCTGACCGAGATTATCCGCGAAAACGATATAAAAAGCGTCACCGTCGTGCGTATGGAGGTTCCCTGCTGCGGAGGGCTTGCGCAGGCGGCGATAACCGCTCTGAAAAACAGCGGGAAATTTATCCCGTGGCAGATAGTCACAATTTCCACGGACGGAAAAGAGCTTTCATAATCGCAAGTCTCATCGTTTTTGAACCGCCGCTCTCCGCTTCATGATGAAAAACATTTATTGTGTGATATCAAGCGATAATTACTTCTATTGTGAAGAAACAGCTGCGGCGCGGGAAATATCCTGCGCCGCAGTGTAAAATTATCGAATTTTCAGTTTTTTTTCACGAATACCTCAGCAAACTGCGAGCTGTCTGTTGTTGTGCCGGATGAGTCTGGAGAAAAGGTAAAGACGGTTGCGAGAATTAAGACCAGAACATATACGGCGATAATACCGCCGACGATGAAGGCTATTGCTTTCCAGACTCTTTTCGCACGTCTGTTTTTGATTGCAAGCTGTTCGTTGATTCTGGAAAGCTGTTCCGCCAAAGCATCCGGCTGTTCTGCCGTTTCGATTTTGGAGCCTAGCAGCCGGCTTACCGGTACCTCTAAAATCTCCGCCAGCTTTATCAGTAGCTCAGAGTCGGGAACGGAAAGACCCTTTTCCCATTTTGAAACGGTCTGCCTTACAACATTCAGCCTTGTCGCCAATTCTTCCTGCGTGGTACCTTTTCTCTTGCGAAGTGCTTTTAAGTTATCCTGAAACATAGGGAATTCCTCCTTTGCACTCTCATTATAGCGCAGACTGTTGCGTTGCTTCAAGCAACGAAAATTAACATCGCCCGATTTTGCGTTCTTACGAGATTATTCTACCATGCATTTTTGATTTTTTCTATCGCTCAGCCAAAAAGTCTTTGCAGAAATCACCGTCCGGAACAATCTCGATTTTGGTTACACCGCCGGTGCGGTTAATAGTGCGGATGCGTATGAGAAAAATGCGTTTCAACAGAAATGCTATGTCAATTTTTTATGGCTATCTCGTTTTTTGTTTCTTCCCGAGCACAATGCCTGTAAGAGGAAGCAAGCCCGGGAAACTTTCTGATAACGACAGCTGCCCGACTTTTTGTGGGCGCGTTTATGATGTCAAGTCGACAAATTGGAATTTAACCAATATCATTTTGCGTTCTTATACGAAAGCAGAATATGGCTTGGTGCAAACAATATTGCTGCGATAAGCAACAGAATTGATCGACTCATAATTCCACTAAACAAGAACAAAACTGAAGGAATAACAGATAGCGCCAGTGCTCTGAATATGCTGCTCTTCTTAAAGCAAATTATCCAAATTGCACAATATAACACTACTAATATTGTATCCACAATAAGGTATATGGCAAATGCTTCGTCAGACCACC
>FR892134.1 GCA_000433115.1 Ruminococcus sp. CAG:382 | reverse complement strand
TTTCCGCGTATCGTCCTGTCTATGGGAGCAAGCGGGTCCGCCGCGCCTGTAACGCGCATTGCGCCGTACACATAAGAGCGCCCCGAAAGCGGGTCGCGTATCGCGCCGCCTATGCAGGTTGCCGCGCCGCCGAACGGCTCTATTTCCGTAGGATGGTTGTGCGTTTCGTTCTTGAAAAGCAGCAGCCACGGCTCGGTCACGCCATCGGCTTCGACATTTATTTTCACCGTGCAGGCGTTTATTTCCTCGCTCTCGTCGAGCTTGTCAAGCCTGCCCTCTTTTTTCAGAGCGCGTACCGCAATCGTCGCAATATCCATAAGGCAGACGGGCTTTGTGCGTCCGAGAGCCTTGCGGCAGGCAATGTAATCCTCGTAGGTCTTTTGCACAAGCGCATCCTCAAAGGTCACGCCGTCAATCTCGGTGAGGAACGTGGTATGGCGGCAATGGTCCGACCAGTAGGTGTCGATCATACGTATTTCCGAAACCGTGGGGTCGCGCTTTTCGCCGATAAAATAGCTTTGGCAGAACGCCGCATCATCAGCATCCATGGCAAGTCCGTATTCTCCGACAAATGCCTCCAGTCCGGCACGGTCAAGCGTCGTGAAGCCGTCAAGCGTTTTCACGTCCTCCGGCACATCGTATCTGACCTTAAGCGTTTCGGGCATATCAAGTGACGCTTCTCTTGCCTCAACGGGGTTTATAACATATTTCTTTATTCTTTCAACATCGCTTGCGGAAATGTCGCCGTAAAGCACATATATTTTCGCCGTGCGTATAAGCGGACGGTCGGAGCGCGACATAAGCTGTATGCACTGCGCCGCCGAATCGGCGCGCTGATCAAACTGTCCCGGAAGATATTCGACAGCGAACACAATACCGCCGTCGCAGTCGAGTGTGTCGGCTGCATTATCAACCGCAGGCTCCGAGAAAACGGTGGTTTTTGCCCTTTCAAACAACTCCGGCGTGATATTTTCAACGTCATAACGGTTTATGACGCGCACGCTCTCAAGTCCGACAATACCGAGAAGTCCGGTCGCCTCCGCAAACAGCGCCGCCGCTTCCTCGGTAAGCCCCGGCTTTTTTTCGACATATACTCTGTAAACCATATATCAACCCTCCGTTGCGTCAAGCGCTTTTTTGCCGATGTCGTTTCTGTAAAACGCATTTCCGAACCCGATGCGCTCCACGCGGCTGTATGCCGTTTTCACGGCGTCGCTCAGCGTATCTGCCGTCGCGGTCACGCCGAGCACCCTGC
>FR892133.1 GCA_000433115.1 Ruminococcus sp. CAG:382 | reverse complement strand
GGTGTCGCTGTGGCGGCGCATGTCCGGCGACGCGGTATGATATATTTTTTCGTGCGGGTGGGAAAGAAACTTGTCAAGATTAGTGGACAAATTAAAGAAAACCTCTCTTTTCGCTTTTACTTATACTTTCCGCACGGCTTTCTCTTGACTTTGTAACAT
This sequence comes from Ruminococcus sp. CAG:382, assembly GCA_000433115.1. Lineage (GTDB taxonomy): Bacteria > Bacillota > Clostridia > Oscillospirales > CAG-382 > UBA1206. Next base: position 3,295 of record FR892133.1, on the reverse strand, counting down.
TTATGGTTTACAATAATATTAATATAATATCGCATCGGAGGAAAATTTATGCGCATAATAACCGACATGGATCTTCCGCTGAAGGGTGGCTGTGTGCTTTCGCTCGGCAACTTCGACGGCGTGCACATCGGGCATACGGCGCTGCTTGAAGCCGCCTGCAAAAAAGCGAAAGAGCTCGGACTTCCTTCCGTCGTATGGACGTTCGGAGAAGCACCGCTCAACGTATTGCGCGGAAAAAGCTCACTAAAATATATAACCGGCTCGTCGGACAAGATCCGCCTGCTTTCAGCCGTCGGCTGTGACGCGGTATATTTCGCCGATTTTCAGCAATACCGCGACTGTTCGCCCGAGGATTTTGTGAGGCGTGTGCTTGTGCGCGATTTCGGTGCGGCTGTCGCCGTATGCGGCTACGATTTCCATTTTGCGAAAAACCGCAGCGGAAACAGCGAAACCCTTGCAAACCTCATGCGTTCCTCCGGAAAGGAATCGCTCATAATCCCGCCGGTCATCAAGAATTCCGTCATCATCAGTTCAACTCTCATACGTGAATACATCACCAAGGGTGATATTGCTGCCGCAAGCGAGCTTCTCGGTCGGCGTTATTCCTTTGTTCTCCCCGTCCAGCACGGCCGCCATCTCGGCACAAAAATCGGCTTCCCGACCATAAATCAGCGTTTCCCGGACTATCAGCTCGTGCCTGCCTACGGTGTTTACGCCTGCCTTTGCGAGATCGACGGCGTATATCATCCCGGGGTCAGCAATATTGGTGTAAAACCCACAGTTACCGACGAGGGCATCATACTCTGTGAGACGCATATTCTCCGTTTTTCCGAGAATATGTACGACAAGGAAGTGCGTGTCCTCCTGTTCGAAAAACTCAGGGATGAAAAGAAATTTTCGTCGCTTGACGAGCTGAAAGCAGCCGTCGCCGAGGATGTACGGCACACGGTCAACTATTTCCAGATGAAATGTTAGGTAGGTGTTCGTTATAAAACGTATTTTCAATTCAACCGCCGCTCTTATTATGGCGTTTTTATTGGTTTTTATTCCTGTTTTTGCATTTGCGGACGATGTTTCGAATGCGTCCTCTGTGTCTGATGTATCGGACGTATCCTCGCAGGCAGTCGTTTCCGACACTTCGGAACCGGAAACCGAGCCGGTCATAACAAGCGGCAACGCCATTGTCGTCATGTCCGTTGAAACCGGTCAGATTCTTCTGAACACCGCAAACGGCAGAGAGGTCGACCCGACCTGCGCGACAAAGCTAATGACCGCGATGCTCGCCTTTGATATGGCAAACGGACTTGACAATCAGGTCACCGTCGATGCCGAGGCGCTGAAGAACATCGGCAAAAAGGGCGATATCAGTGCACCGATGCTCGGTCTGCGCGCGGGCAATACCGCAACAGTGCGCCAGCTTCTCCAGGCAACCCTCATTTCCGCCGCAAACGACGCCTGCAACGCGCTTGCATATTCCGTTTCGGGCGGAGATATCGCAGGTTTTGTCGAAAAAATGAATGCACGCGCCACCGAGATCGGCTGTGAGCACACATATTTCACCAACACGACGGGTCTTTACGACGGCGAGGCATACACGACCGTCGAGGATGTCGCAAAGATCGCCGCGGCGTTTTACCGCTACAATACCCTGCTTGACATATCATCACAGCCCACATACGTGATCGGCGGTTCCACGATACATACGAAAAACTATCTCCGCTCCGAAACTCTCATGCGCGGCTGTACGATACGGGAATCAAAGGGCATGATTGCCGGACAGCGAACCGACAAGAGCGACTATTGCCTCATCACCGCCGGCGAATCGGACGGGATAGGGTATGTCTATGTCATAATGGAAGCTGCCGGTGAGATAAGAAACACAGACGGCACACGTGAATTCCCGAAAGAAAACGCGTATGCCGACATGAAAAAGATCTTCAATTGGTATAAAAATGCCTATGGCTACGTTACACTCGCAAAAAAAGGCGAGGTGATCGGAGAACTGCCAGTTGATATTGCAGCCGACAGCGTTGACCATGTCAACTACGTTGCCGCCGATACGGTCGAACGGCTGGTGCTCAAAACGATGGACACGACCGCCATAGAGCGCCGCGTGAAGCTCACCGAAGAGCGGCTGACCGCTCCCGTGAAAAAAAACACCGAGGTCGGAACGCTGGAGCTTTATTATGAGGGGCAGCTCCTCGGCTCCGTCGGACTTGTCACAAACACCGAAGTTGACAAAAGCGAGCTGCTTTCCGTTTTCGGTACGGTGAAATCTTTCCTTTTCGGTTCAACGATGAAGACCATCACCCGTGTCGTGCTCGGTCTGATACTTGCATTCGTCGCCTTCACGATAGGCGCGAAAATATATTACGCCGTGAAAAAAGCAAAAAAAGAGCTTGAAAAGCGCGACAGAAACAGATAACGCTTTGACAAAAAAGCACGCCGATACGGATTATTCCGTCATCAGCGTGCTTTTGTGTTATTTTTTATTCGGCGGGGATTATCCGCATTTCGGTCGGATTACGCCACGTACTCTTACGCTTCTGATATGCATAATTTCGCAGCACTCCGATCCATGCGGAGTAATATTCGTTCTTGATGTGGCAGCCCTGTCCCTTTTCGCCGGGGTCGCGGCAGTATTCGTCGCGTATCGCGTTGCCGTCAAGGAAGGGCGTCGATACGTCGATGAAATCACAGCCGTTTTTGTTGCACCAATCCAGCGCAATTGCGTTGAAGCGCGACAGCAGATAATTGTTCAGCGCGCGGGCTTTGCTGTTGAAGCTCTTCACCATATAACTGCTGCTGAGCAGCACAATGCGAACGCCCGGATTCTCACTGCGTATCCGTTCGATCATCGCCGCATGGCTTTCAAACGTCTTTTCGGGCGATTTCGAATATGGATACTTCCATATTTCTGTCAGCCCCATAAGGTCAATATACACGGTTTTCGCTTTCATTGCCCGCACCGCCTGCCATGTATGCAGTGCTTCGCCCTTGTATTTCGGCAGCTTATCGTCGCCTCCGTTAAGGTCGTTGTATGCCGAGTAACCGTACGTACAGAAGAATTTCGCGTTGCCGAGAAAGCCGGGATTCTTCAGCCTGCGGGCGCATACATAGTTATAAAAATGCACTGTCAGGCTGTTGCCGATGAACACCGAATCATTGAACACACCGTCAAGATCGGATGCCGCAAGGTCATCCGGCATAAGCTCCATAAGGCGCGACGGGTCATACGGAAGCTCGCTTGCGGGTGTAGGCGGGAGCGACGGCTCCTCTGAAAGCTCTTCCGACG
>FR892132.1 GCA_000433115.1 Ruminococcus sp. CAG:382 | reverse complement strand
GGCGGGCGTTTGCGCTCTATGACATCGACGCTGACATGCGTGCCGGTTATGACAACGGCTACCGACGACAGTTCGGGGAGCGTCAGTACGGTGCTTTCCTCGACGGAATGCGTTCCGATACCGGGAATGAAGGCGCCCACCGAAAGCCCGCTTTTCGACAGCGCCGAAAGTATTCGCGATTCGGATACGGCGGAATTACCCGTGATCTCGATATCCCACACGAACAGCATTGACGAAAATACGAGAGCTGCCGCCAGTACCGCACCGACCGCAAGTCCGGCACGGCGGCGATAGCGGTGGAGAATGAACGGAAGCCCGACTCGGTGTTCTATCTCAACGGCGATATTCGCGCCGGCTGCGTATGCAAGGGCCTCGTCACAGCCGAAAAGACTTATCCTCAGGCGTACGTCTTTTTCGGTGACACGCATATGCCAGAAGCGCACGCCCTTCATACGGAAAAGATTCATAAGGCGTATCATGTCCGCGCGGCAGATCTTCAGGCACAGGAATCCGAGGAAGAGGTCAGCGGCTTTGGGTACGGTGTTTTTCAATATATTCAACGGAATCAATTCTCCCTTCGACAGAGATCCTGTTGTCAGCCAGAAACGCCAGCGTCATTCCTTCGCCGTTCACCGCAACGGTGTATTCGCCGCAGCTTACGGCTATGCGGGTGTCACCGTATTCGGTTATGCGTTCCAGCCCTTCAAGCAGAAATGTTTTTCTGCCGCGTATTTCAACATATGTTTTCTCGTTTATCATACCATCACCTGATATGAAAATATAATAAAGCGGGTGATAAAATGACTGATTCGGGAAAATATCGAAACGGAGTATGCACGTTTGCGGTGCTGGCAATGTTCGTGTATATGCTTGTGCGCTCCTCTGAAACGACTGCGGCGGCTGAGAAGGCAGCAGTATTCTGCGCTTCCGTGATTGTGCCGTCGCTGTTTGTGAATATGGCGCTTGCCGCATATCTGTTCCCGCGCATTGCAAACGCCATGCACGGAAAGCATACGGCGGTCACGGCGTTTGTCTGCGGAATACTCTGCGGCTTTCCCGTCGGGGCGGATATTGCAGTGAGGCTCAGAGAGGGCGGCGCGGACGGAAATTATTGCGATTACATCAATTCGTTTTCGAACAATGCAAGCGTTTCTTTCGTCCTGAGCTTTGCGGGCATCGGAGCGCTGAAAAGCGTACGTGCGGGTATCGTACTCGTTTTACTTGAAATTGTGTCGGCGGGGATATGCGCGTTTGCGATGCGTATGCTCCTGTCGCCGGAATGCAAAGTGCCGATTCCCATACAGCGTGAGCTGTCGTTTACGGAAGCTCTGCGAAAAGCAATTTCCGGCATGGCATCTGTGTGTGCGTCGATAATCGTTTTTTCCTGCCTGTCGTCGGCGGCGACTCTTGTTTTTAACGAGGGCAGTGCGATGTATGCGCTTTTGCACGGCATACTTGAATTTTCGGGCGGTATTGCCGACGCGTCGGTTCTGCCGGAACGGATGGCGTTTGTCGCGACTGCGTTTTTCGTCGGATGGTCCGGGCTGTGCGTTGCGTTGCAGGTCGCGGCGGTCGGACGCGGAAGGGCGAATATGAGCTACTATATAATATCAAAGGCACTGCAGGGG
>FR892131.1 GCA_000433115.1 Ruminococcus sp. CAG:382 | reverse complement strand
ATTCCCGTTGTTTCCATTGTAGACACCAACTGTGACCCTGATGTCATCGACTATGTCATTCCCGGTAACGATGACGCTATCAGAGCAATCAAGCTCATTGCTTCCGTCATGGCTGACGCTGTTATTGAAGGCAAGCAGGGTGAACAGATCACCGATTCTTCTGCCGATAACGCAGATAACGCTGCCGCAGAAGCAGAAAAAGTTGAAGAAAAAGACTAATTCAAAGACCGATAAACAGGAGGACTAATCATGGCTAACATTCCCGCAAAAGACGTAATGGCTCTCAGAGCCAAGACCGGCGTCGGCATGATGGAGTGCAAGAAAGCACTTGTTGAAGCTGACGGTAATTTCGACGAGGCTGTAAAGCTCCTTCGTGAAAAGGGTCTTCAGGTCGCCGATAAGAAAGCTGCAAGAGTTGCAGCTGAAGGTGTCGTTGACATTGCACAGGCTGATGGCGTCACCGCAATGGTTGAAGTCAACGCAGAAACCGACTTCGTCGCAAATAACGCAACATTCAGAGAATTTGTAAAGCAGATTCTCGCAACAATCATAAAGAACAAGCCCGCTGATGTCGCTGCTCTTCTCGCAACGAAGCTCGACGGCAGTGAACACACCGTTGAAGAAGAGGTAAAAGATAAGATTTTCACCATTGGTGAGAATATCTCCGTCAGACGCTTCGTAATTGTTGAGGGTGTCACCGGCACTTATATTCACGGCGGCGGAAGCGCCGGCGTCGTTGCCAAGTTCGAAACCACAAACGGCATTGAAAGCAAGCCCGAATTCGTTGAATATGCAAAGAATATCTGCATGCAGATCGCTGCGATGAACCCCACTTATGTCTGCAAGTGCTGCGTTCCTCAGTCTGTTCTCGACAGCGAGAAGGATATTCTCATGAACCAGATCCAGAACGACGAAAAACTCAAGAATAAGCCCGCCGCAGTCATCGAAAAGATGGTAACCGGCAGACTTGAAAAGTTCTACGACAATAACTGCCTCAATGAACAGCAGTATGTTCGCGAAGAGGACATGAAGGTCAAACAGTATACCGAATCCGTCGCAAAGGCTCTCGGCGGCGAAATCAAGATCTCCGATTTCGTTAAGTATGAGCGCGGCGAAGGCATCGAAAAGAGAGAAGACGATTTCGCAGGCGAAATCGAAAAGCTCGTAAAAGGCTAAACCATTAAACCATATTTAAAAACAGCTCTGGCAAACCGTCAGAGCTGTTTTTATGTCTGTTATGCAAGTATTTCGGCAATTATTTCATTTGAAACACGGTATCCGGTTTCATTCAGGATCAGCCGGTCGCCGTCGAATGCCGCCAGTCCGGCTTTTACAGCTGTTTGGGCTTTTATGCCTTGCTCTTTGCTCAGCAGTGCGCCGTCCGACGTGCGAAGCCCGAGCATTATACGTTCTTCGTCAAGATCACGGGCGGTTTCTGCCGCCGCGTCAAAGTAATTGCTGCTTCCGAACGGGGCTGTGGATTTGGCAATGAAAAGCTTCACGTCACATGGATACGAAAATCTCTTACCGTCATGGAAGGAATGTGCTCCGGCGCCGATGCCGATGTAGTGGGTCAGATTCCAGTATGCGGAATTATGACGTGACCTGAATCCTGTTTTAGCAAATGACGATATCTCGTAATGCTCGTAATCCGAAAAAGCCGCGCACACAGCACGATATTCTTCGTCTTCCTCACCCTCATCGGGGAAGCTCAGGCTTCCTTTTTGTTTGTATAAACGGGTTCCGCATTCCACCGAAAGAGAATACGCCGATATGTGCGGCGGCGAAAGCGATTGCAGCAGATGCAAAGTTTCATCGAGTCCGCTTCCGTATTCATGTGGCAGACCGAAAATTATGTCAACGGAAATGTTAAAAAAGCCGGCTGCAAGCGAACGTTCGTAACAATCCGTGAAATCTTTGACTGTGTGTGCACGTCCCATAGCCGAAAGAACATCATTGCTTGCCGACTGCAAGCCTATTGAAATGCGATTGAAGCCGCTTGAGCGTAGCTGTTTAAGTTCGCTTGCGCTCACGGTTGCGGGATTTGCTTCAATCGTGATCTCGGCATCACTGTCGATTTTGTGTTGCTTTGCGATTAGCTCAAGGAGCTTCACGCATCTTTCAGTACCGGCGTATGTCGGTGTACCTCCTCCGAAATATACGGTGGAAAAATGCGTTTCGGGGAGCAAAGTCAATTGTCTTGACATTGCTTCAAAATAGTCGTCGATTAGCTTAACCGGCGGACGGCAAAGCGAGAAAAATGCGCAGTAGGCGCATTTTTTCTTGCAGAACGGAATGTGGATGTAAAGTGAGTTATTATTCATTGTCAAGCTTGAGTACAGCCATAAATGCTTCGGGCGGCACTTCAACCGTACCGAAGGAACGCATGCGCTTTTTGCCTTCCTTCTGCTTTTCCAGCAGCTTTTTCTTACGGGTTATATCGCCGCCATAGCACTTTGCAAGCACATCCTTGCGCAGAGCCTTTACTGTTTCGCGTGCGATTACACGACCGCCTATTGCTGCCTGAACCGGTATTTCGAATAGCTGACGCGGAATGTTGTCTTTGAGTTTTTCGACAATCTTGCGGGCTCGCGTGTTGACCTTGTCGGCATGTACTATGAATGACAATGCATCGACGATTTCGCCGTTAAGAAGTATGTCGAGTTTGACGAGCTTTGACGGATGATATCCGATAAGCTCATAATCAAGCGACGCATAGCCTTTGCTGCGAGATTTCAGACAGTCGAAAAAGTCATAGATTATCTCGTTGAGCGGCAGCTCATAGTGCAGCTCGGCGCGATTGGTGTCGATATACGTCATATTAATGAAATTTCCGCGTCTGTCCTGGCAGAGATCCATAATTGATCCGACATATTCAGTTGGAGTTATGAGCGACGCCTTGACAATAGGTTCGTATGCCGTATCGATTTCCTCGGTGTTCGGGTAGTTTGACGGGTTATCGATGCGCACAGTCGTACCGTCAGTACGCTTTATTTCATATATAACGGACGGAGCAGTTGTTATCAGTTCCAGATTGAACTCGCGTTCAAGACGTTCTTCGACGATCTCCATATGAAGGAGTCCGAGAAATCCGCAACGAAAGCCGAAACCCAACGCAATCGAAGTTTCGGGTTCAAAAATAAATGCGGAGTCGTTGAGGCGAAGTTTTTCGAGCGCGTCCTTCAATGTACCGTAATCGGCGCCATCTGCGGGATATATGCCGGCATAGACCATCGGCAACGCCTTTTTAAAGCCGGGAAGCGGTTCGGAGGCAGGGTTATCAACACCCGTTATAGTGTCACCAACCTCTGTTTCGGAAATGTTTTTGATACTTGCCGTGAAATATCCGACCTCGCCGGCGTAAAGCCTGTCGCGTGGAGTGAGCGCAAGCGGGGAAAGCGTACCTGCTTCAATTACCGTGAATTCCGCACCGGAGTGCATCATCCGGATATTGTCGCCAACACCGATGGAGCCATCCATTACGCGGAAATAGACGATTACGCCCTTGTAAGAGTCGTAATATGAATCGAAAACAAGTGCAGTCAGCGGTTTATTAATGTCGCCCTTCGGCGCGGGTACGTTTTTAACAACGGCTTCAAGCACATCGGCAACATTGAGGCCGGTTTTTGCAGAAACACATGGTGCATCGTCGGCAGGGATTCCGATGATTTCTTCAATTTCACGCTTCGCCATGTCAATATCTGCCGAAGCAAGGTCTATCTTGTTGACAACAGGAATGATTTCGAGGTCGTTGTCAATTGCAAGATAAGCATTCGCAAGTGTTTGCGCCTGAACACCTTGTGTTGCATCGACGATGAGAACCGCTCCCTCGCATGCCTTGAGCGAACGTGAGACCTCATAGTTGAAGTCAACATGACCGGGAGTGTCGATAAGATTCATGGCATATTCGTTGCCGTCTTTGGCTTTGTAAAGAAATCTTACCGCACGGGCTTTGATGGTTATACCGCGTTCGCGTTCAAGCTCCATATTGTCGAGAATGCGGTCCTCCATTTCGCGCTGCGAAACAGTGGAGGTAAGCTCCAAAAGGCGGTCCGCAAGCGTTGATTTACCGTGGTCAATATGAGCAACGATTGAAAAATTGCGTATCTTTGAAATGTCGTACATAGAATACCTGTTATTTACGGAATATAATTACTTTGCGACCGATATAGTTCCATACGAGAACGATGCCGGCGGAAATGATGTGCGTCGCATAGTACTGAAGCGGTACGGTTTCGGCACTGAAATCGGAGTAGGAAATGCCGAAGCAGAGCGCTCCGAGATACATGAGCAGGACCTTGATGCCGTAACCGACCAGTCCGATCAGCGCGAAAATGAGGAATGCCTTTACGGTTTTACCCTGTTTTTGCTGCTTTTCGGTGGTGAACACCCAGACGACGGACAGAATGTAGTTTACGGCAAGTCCGACGAGGAATCCGATTGTTGTAACGATAAAAATATTCACACCGCTTTGTGTATCGGTAAATACAAATTTCCAAAGCAGCCAGTGCGTCGCGGTTTCAACCAGAAATGCCGTTCCGCCGACGGCACAGTACCTTATGAATTCAAAAAGCAGACGCTTTTTGCTCTCTGTCAGCTTCATTGTTATTTGACCTCCAGCGCTTTTTTCAGCGTGGGCATAATGGCTTTGTACATAAAATAATGACCGAGACTGTTCGGGTGCAGGTTGTCAACGGCGAAAAGATCGCGCATTTCAAGCGGGAAGAAAGTTTCGCTGTCAACGAAATATACATTTTCTTCGTTTGCAATCGCCTTTCTATACGTTTCGCGGAGTATGTTTTTACGTTTTATGTCTCCTTCGCTTTCGGCGGCATAGTAGGGATGAGAAACAATGATGACCGGCTCTTCGGTGTGTGCGGCACGCACGGTTTTGTAAAACTCGGAATGTGTGTTCTGAAGTTCTTCGAGTGAACGGGCATTGTAGTCATAATCCATTACAAACGCCGAAAAATCGCGCCCCGCAAGATACTCTGCAATCGATTGTTCGCCGAATGCAGAACCCGAAAACCCAAGATTAAGGCAATCACAGTCAAGCTTACGGCAAATTATGTTGGAATACATATTTCCGGGACGTGAGACGCATCCGCCTTGAGTTATCGATGAGCCGTAGAAGGCGACGGGGGCGATCGCTCTGTCAGGCGCTTTGCTGACTGTTGCGCCTTCGGGGAACCCGATGAGAAGCTCGGATATGCCGCCGTAAAGCGGAAGCTCGATCATAACCTCATTTTCGCCTTCCGGAAGTGTGACAGTGTCTTCGAAGCCGTGCGGATCGGTCATCATCTGCATCATATTACCGCGGTATTGCCTGTTCTTGCCGCTGCCGATATACACGTCAAAGCCGTATGCGCCGCGGTTTGGGAAATGCTGCATTCCCGTGCTGGCGGAACGCATTGTAACCTTGAGGTAAAACTCTTTCGCATCGGTTACAAATCTGACGCTGCCTCCGGAAGTATGGTCGCCGAGAGCGCGATTTGTTTCGGAATACTTGTCCTTCTCAAATGCATTCAGACGGTAATATTCGTTGTTGTTTTCATCCGGATGAGTAATCCCGCCGATTGAAAAAACATGGTTTTTTGCGTCAAAATAAAATTTTCCTTCGCTTACAGAAGCAAGTCCGGAGGAAGATGAGCTTATATTTGTAATGATGTTTTTTTTCATTTTATGCGATCCTGCCTGTAACATTTTTATACTATCATATAATAACACATCGCAGGTGAATTTTCAATATCAAAATATAAATTATCTCTGTTGAAAATTGTTACAACATGTGATATACTGTATGCGGTGATTAAAATGAGTGATATACTGTTTACAAACTGCAATATAATGGATGGCAGCCTGCGCTGGGTGACAAAGCTGTGTGTCGGTGTCAGCAGCGGTAAAATCGATTATGTCGGTGAATACCGCAAAGGAAGCTTCAGGGAATACGATTGCTGCGGCGGAATACTGATGCCTGCCTTCTGCAACGCGCATGCACATTCCGCAATGACATTGCTTCGCGGCATAGGTGAGGATATGCCGCTCTCGGATTGGTTGAACGGGAAAATATTCCCGGCAGAAGCAAAACTGACCCCGGAAGACTGTTATACCGCGACACTTCTTGCCTGTGCGGAGATGATGAAATACGGTACCGCCTCATGCAGTGATATGTATTTTTTCGGAATCGATGCCGGGCGGGCATATTCCGATGCGGGGTTTAAGGCAAATTTCGCTCCGGCAATACTTTGCTTTGATGACAGGAGTTTTGAAGAGCTACCTGTCTATAATGATTACGAAGCTCTTGTCGAGTATTCACAAGGAAGCCGGCTTCTGAAAACTGATCTCGGAATTCATTCTACCTATTGCACGACCCCTAAGGTCATCGAAGGCGCCGTGCGATACGCAAACGACCGTAAGCTTGGAAGACATATCCATGTTTCCGAAACGGCAAAAGAACATGCGGAATGCATCGATGAATTCGGAATGACGCCGACGGCATATCTTGAAAAACACGGCGTGTTTGATGAGCGCACCGTTCTTGCACACTGCGTCTGGATTTCAGACGACGACCGCGAGATACTCAGGAAACACCGCGTTACCGTTGCAAGTTGTCCCGAAAGCAATCTCAAACTCGGCAGTGGCATATGCGATTATATCGCACTTGCAAAAAGCACCGTTGTCTGCGCTCTCGGAACCGACGGTGTGGCAAGCAACAACAATCTGAATATGTTAAAAGAAGCACGTCTTGCCGCTCTGCTCGCGAAAGGTACAAGCCATGACGCATCGGCGTTCATTGCTCCTGATGCGCTCTGGTCAGCATACCGTGCCGGTTATATTTCGCAGGGCAGATATGACTCTGGTTATATTAAAAAAGATATGTGCGCAGATCTCGCGCTTTATCCGGCTGATGACATAAATATGATCCCGAACGGCGACATTGCGACAGCGATGCTGTATTCATCGGATGGTGTAGCGGCTATGACAATGATAAACGGCAGAATTGTTTATGAAAACGGTGAATATCACACAATAGATATTGAAAAAGTCAGAGCAGATGCTTTGCAGATAAGGAACAGACTCAATGGATAATAACAGATACATTGACGCAGCAGAAAGAATCAAATCATCGCTTGGAGCTGCCGATACCGCGATCATTCTGGGCTCCGGACTCGGAGGGCTTTCCGCACGTCTTGAAAATGCGGCATCGCTTTCGTATTCCGAAATACCCGGCTTTCCCGTTTCGACCGCTCCGGGGCACGCCGGACGAATATACTGCGGCTTTATCGGAACCAAAGCTGTTTATTGCCTTTCGGGACGTTTCCACTATTATGAAGGCTATTCACCGGATCAGGTCGTTTTTGCAGTGAGGGCCCTGCACTGTGCAGGAGTAAAAACGCTGATCGTGACAAATGCGGCAGGCGGTATAAACACGTCGTACAGCGCCGGAGAATTCATGCTTATCTCGGACCATATAAACTTTCTGCCGAATCCGCTTGTCGGCAGGAATAACGATTCTTTCGGACCGCGCTTTCCCGATATGACATACGCCTATGACCCTTTGCTGCGAAAGACCGCAAAGTCTGTGGCGGAAAATCTCGGAATAACGCTTCACGAGGGCGTTTATATCGCCGTTCCCGGACCGTCATATGAGACACCCGCGGAAATCCGGGCGTTCCGCACTCTCGGAGCCGACGCCGTCGGTATGTCAACCGTACCCGAAGTCATTGCCGCAAATCACTGCGGAATGAGAGTGCTGGGTATCTCTCTTATAACAAATATGGCGGCAGGTGTTCTTGAACGCCGATTAACAGGCGAAGAGGTCATCGAAGCGGGCAAAAATGCCGCTTCGCTCTTTGAACGCCTTATGACAAACATAATCGAAAGGATAAACGAGTGAAAACACTGTATTTCGACAACAAAACACATTCTCTTTGCGCGATAGACCAGACCAAGCTTCCGCAAAAGCTGCAATATATTTATATCTCAGACGTGACGATGCTTTATGACGCGATAAAAACGCTTAAAATACGCGGAGCTCCCGCGATAGGCGTCGGCGCGGCGCTCGGGCTTTATGCATGTGCATTGCGCTTTGAAGACAACACAACGGAAGGCTTTGCGTATTCGTTCAAAAAAACTGCCGAAATCGTGAGATCATCCCGCCCGACAGCCCGCAACCTGTTTTATGCAGTTGACCGTATGCAGAACGCCGTAAACCGCGCGGAGGGAACGACTGTTGACATAATGCTTGGGGAGCTTAAGGCGGAGGCGCAGTCGATTTTTGATGAGGACATAGCAATGTGCCGCTGTATAGGAGAATACGGAGCCGAATTGCTGAAGGACGGCAGTACCGTCCTTACACATTGCAATGCCGGCTCGCTCTGCGCCGTTGAATACGGTACGGCTCTTTCACCAATATATGTTGCGGCAGAGCAGGGAAAGCGTGTCAAGGTATACGCGGACGAAACACGACCGCTGCTTCAGGGAGCGCGTCTCACCGCGTTTGAATTGTCTGAAGCCGGCATTGACACAACCGTGATATGTGACAATATGGCGGCATCATTGATGCAGCACGGAAAGGTTGACATAATCATCACCGGCTGTGATCGCGTCGCCGCAAACGGTGATTTTGCAAACAAGGTCGGAACACTTTCTCTTGCAATAAATGCGAAGCATTTCGGTGTGCCGTTTTATGTAGCTGCACCGTCATCAACGGTTGACGAATCGATTCCGGACGGCAGCGAGATTATTGTGGAACAACGCTGCGGACTTGAGATTTCCGATTACTGGTACTCAACTCCCATGGTAGCACCAAAAGCAAAGTGTGACTATAACCCCGCGTTTGATGTTGTTCCGCGTGAGCTTATAACCGGATTTATAACAGAAAAGGGCGTCACAGATAGTATTGTCTGAAGTTTATGAGGAGAAACGAGCAATGAAAGCGTTTATAGTGGCAAACTACGCGAGCGGTGTCGGGAAATGCGCACTTTTCATGCCGACAGTCGAACGTGTCCTTCAAAAAGAAAATATTGAATATTCGGTTTTCCGCACAGTGGATAAAGAAACCGATATACGCACAGTGCGTGAAAACATTAATAATTGTGACGTTTTGATATGTCTCGGCGGAGACGGCACAGTAAATGAGGTAATCAATGCGGCGCTTGCCGAATCTTCGAAAACACCTATAGGTTACATACCATGCGGTTCGACCAACGATTTCGCAACAAATTACTCGTTGCCGACAAATCCCGGTAAGGCGATGAAACGGATCCTGGAAATGAACGCAAAGCCGATTGATGTCGGCTGCCTGAACGGCAGATACTTCTGCTACGTCGCGGCTGCAGGCGCATTTTCGGAAGTCTCGTACGCGACGAAACGGGAGAAGAAACGCTTTTTCGGCAAAGCGGCGTATTTACTGGAAGGCGCCAGATCTGTCCCGAAAATCAAGCCGATATCGCTTCATGTCGAAACGGACGGCGAAACATTTGAAGGAAAATATCTCATATGTACATTCTCGAATTCGTCGCGTATAGGCGGAATATTTCATTTTGCAAAGGGAATGGTCGACTATTCCGACGGCAAAATGGAGCTCGCGCTTATTGAGGATCCGGGTAACGCACCCGATTTGTTGCTTTTGCTCCACGATCTTGTAAAGGGCAATTTCCAAAACAGATGCATCCGCATTGTCCGCACCGACCGTGTAAGAATTACGTCGGACAGCGAAATCGCGTGGTCGCTTGACGGTGAATACGGCGGTTCGTACCGCGAAACCGATCTTTTTGCCCTTAATCGACGTTTTATTCTACTTTGTTGACACTATTTTTGAATTTTGTGTTGACTTTTGCGTCGTGATATGTATAATAGAGATGTTACGTTTTAATACAGCGTTATATCATTTGCACAATTTCATCGGAGGTCATTTCATATGAACTATTCCCGTGCAGTGGGCGTAGCCCGCTTCGTATTGGTTATACTTTGTATAGCCCTCTTGATGTCCGTTGCCGTATGCGGCGTTGACGCATGGGGTCTCGGCGGCATCTTTGACGACGGTACTGTCGTCCTCGGTCTTGATCTTTCCGGCGGCTCAAGAATCACATACAGCGCCGTGACAGACGATACCGGTTCTTCGCTTTCCGAAGGTATGGATTCAATCCTTCAGGCAATGCGTACCCGTCTCGACAATTCGGGGTATACCGAAGCAAACGTGTATCTTGTCGGCGACAACATGATTACTGTTGAAATTCCCGGCATTGATGACCCGAATGAAGCAGTCAAGAGCTTCGGCTCAATGGGCAAGCTTACCTTCAGAAACACTGACGGCGAAACTGTGCTTACCGGTGAAGATGTTGCCAAGGCGCAGGCTGTTTATGCTCAGACAAGCGACGGCACATATGAATATCAGGTAAGTCTCTCCTTCACTGAAGAAGGCTCCAAGAAGTTTGCCGCTGCGACAAAGGCTGCTGTCGGCAAAACGATTGCGATTTACATGGATGATGAACTTCTTTCTAAGCCCAAGGTAAAGGAAGAGATAACGGGCGGCGAAGCGTCCATTTCTTCCGGTAACATGACTCTTGAATACGCCAAAATGCTTGCCGGCAATATCAATGCGGGCGCCCTCAAATACGAACTGAAGCTCGAAGAGCTCCGCTCGATCGGACCGACCCTCGGTGAAAAGTCTCTGCAGACAAGCCTTCAGGCGGGTCTCATCGGCGTATGCTTGGTTGCTGTCTTCCTCATCGCCGTTTACCGCATTCCCGGGCTTATGGCTTCCATTTCAATGGTCGCATATCTTGCTCTGTTCATGCTCTGCATTTCCGTTTTCAAAATCAACCTCACTCTGCCGGGTATTGCAGGCGTTGTCCTGTCGGTTGGTATGGCGGTTGACGCAAATGTTGTCGTGTTCGAACGTATGAAGGAAGAAATCCGCGGCGGCAAGTCCGCAAAGGCTGCAATCAAGTCCGGCTATCAGAAGGCATTCTCTGCGGTTCTCGACTCCAATGTCACGACATTCATCGCCGCAGGCGTTCTTTATGCGCTCGGCAGCGGAACGATCAAGGGCTTCGCAATAACTCTCGGTCTCGGCGTCGTGCTTACCTTCATCACCGCAGTGTTCCTCACTAGACTGCTTTTGAACCTCTGCTGTGATATGTATATCACCAGCACCGGATTATACGGTGTCAAGGAAAGGAGCGTTCAGTAATGAAGAATCTTGATATCATCAAAAACAAAAAGATATTCATCACGATTGCCGCAGTGTTCATTCTTGCCGGCATTGTCTCCTTTGCAATTCAGCAGTTTAATATCGATATCGACTTTTCCGGCGGTACTGAAATCCAGCTCAATATCGGCAAGGAAGTCACAAATGATGACTGCAACAAAATTAACGACATAATCGAAGAAAAGCTCGGTAAAAAATACGTTTCTTCG
>FR892130.1 GCA_000433115.1 Ruminococcus sp. CAG:382 | reverse complement strand
TTGTTTTTTCTGTCAACAACGATCTGATAATTCGGGATGAGTCCGAGCTCAGTGAGTACGTGTTCGACCTGCGACGGGAAGACGTTTATGCCGCGGATGATGAGCATATCGTCGCTTCTTCCCTTGGGCTTTGTCATGCGCACAAGCGTTCTGCCGCAGGCACATTTTTCGTGTGTGAGGGAGGCGATGTCACGTGTGCGGTAGCGTATGAGCGGGAGGGCTTCTTTGCCGATGCAGGTGAAAACAAGTTCGCCGACTTCGCCGTCGGGCAGTACTTTCCCGGTTTCGGGATCGATTATTTCCGGATAGAAGAAATCTTCGTTTATGTGCAGTCCGCACTGGCATTCGCAGTCGAAGGCGACGCCGGGACCCGCAATCTCGCTGAGTCCGTATATATCATATGCCTTGATGTCAAGCATACGTTCTATTTCTTTGCGCATATTCTCCGTCCACGGCTCCGCACCGAATATACCGGCTCTGAGCGGCAGTTTTTTTGGGTCAACTCCCGCTTCACGGAGCGTTTCGCCGATATAGAGTGCGTATGACGGTGTGCAGGCGAGGATATTTGAGCCGAAGTCCTGCATGAGCTGTATCTGGCGCTTTGTGTTGCCGGACGAAACGGGGAGGGTTATTGCACCGAGATATTCAGTGCCGTAGTGCAGTCCGAGACCGCCGGTAAACAGACCGTATCCGTATGCGATCTGGACGACATCGCCGTGAGTTGTGCCTGCTGCGGCGAGAGCGCGGGCAGCAGAACGCGACCAGATATCGATATCGTTTTTGGTGTATGCAACGACGGTGGGTCTGCCTGTCGT
Organism: Ruminococcus sp. CAG:382; assembly: GCA_000433115.1. GTDB lineage: Bacteria > Bacillota > Clostridia > Oscillospirales > CAG-382 > UBA1206. Next base: position 5,190 of record FR892130.1, on the reverse strand, counting down.
ACCGCTGGAAGCATGAATACGCATGAGCTTGTCGCGGCTGACGGCGATGAGGCCGAACGGATAGTTGTCGCGCAGGTCTGTCTTCAGTGTGAACGGCAACAGCGAGATATCATCGATCGATTTGATATCGCCGGGTTTTATGCCCATTTCATCGAATTTGCTTTTGTAAAACGGAACGTTATTGTATGCGCGTTCCACGGTCTTTATGAGTCGTTCGTTCTGTATTCTGCGGAGCTGCTCTGCGTCGGCACACTCTACATCCTTGTTGAAAATTGCCATTGGGTTCACCTTAATTCAATTCGTATCCTTTTTCGAATGCCGCGACGTTCATGTCAACGGTTTTGGGCGGCACGGTGCTTTTCACCGCGTCCAGCCACAGCTGCTTGTCCAGCCCGATATGCTTTGCCGCGATACCGAGAAGTACGACGTTGACGCTTTTTGCGCTTCCCGCTTCTTCGGCAAGTGCGAGTGCGTCCACCTCCACCGGATTCACACCGGCGGCTTTTATTTTTTCGAGAATATCGTCTGGATAAGTTGCCTTTTCCATTACGACAGACATGGGGTTCAGTCTTTGTGTGTTTGTGATGACGACACCGTCCTTTTTGAGGTACGGCAGCCATCTTGCGGCTTCAAGTGCTTCAAAGGAAAGCAATATGTCCGCTTCGCCCTTGTCGATCAGTGTTGAGTATACCTCGTCGCCGTAGCGCACGTATGTCACGACGCTGCCGCCGCGCTGGCTCATACCGTGTACTTCGCTTACCTTGACATCATAGCCGCTGTCAAGGAAGACCTTGCCCATGACTTTGGAGGCAAGAAGCGTACCCTGACCTCCGACGCCGACGATCAATATGTTCTTTGTCATCATGATTTAGCCCTCCTGTTCATACTATTGCGCCGAAACGGCAGGCTGAAGCGCATACGCCGCAGCCGACGCACTGGGTGGCGTCAATGGCGGCTCTGCCGTCCTTTTGCGACAATGCGGGACAACCGACACGCAGGCAGGCTTTGCAACCGATGCATTTTTCGTTGACCGTGACGGGAGCCTTGTGCTTTACATTTTTCAGAAGGGCGCACGGACGGCGGGAGATCACGAGAGACGGTTCGTCCTTTTCAAGTTCCTCGGCGACGGTTTTTCTTACGTTTTCGATATCGAACGGATCGACAACTCTGACACTGTTTATGCCGAGTGCGTGTGCAAGCGCTTCAAGGTTGACGGCTACGGTCGGGTCGCCCTTTATCGTGAGTCCGTTTGCCGGGTTGTTCTGGTGACCGGTCATGCCGGTTATGGAGTTGTCAAGGACGATAACGGTCGAAATACCTTGGTTGTAGGCGATGTCCATCAGCCCGGTAACTCCCGAATGGCAGAAGGTCGAGTCACCTATTACGGCGACGGAATTCTTTGCGCCGTCTCTGCCGCGGGCAATGTTGAAGCCGTGCAGTCCGCTGACCGACGCACCCATGCAGACGCAGGTATCTATCATGGCAAGCGGTGCCTGAGCTGCGAGAGTATAGCATCCGATGTCGCCGCTGACAAACAGCTTCATGTCCTTCAGTGCGTAGAACAATCCTCTGTGCGGACATCCGGCACAGAGCACGGGAGGACGGGGCGGAAGCTCACAGTCGACGGAAACATAGCTGTTTTCTTCTCCCGTAAGTGCTTTTCTGACGATCGACTGAGAAAATTCTCCGCAGACGGGGAACAGATTTTTGCCCTCGCAGGGAATGCCGTTTTTCAGGCAGTGTGTTTCGATGATATCGTCAAGCTCTTCGATGACGACAAGGCGCTTCACTTTTGAAGCAAAGTCCTTTATCAGCTTTACGGGGAGAGGATTCACCATGCCGAGCTTCAGGTAGCTCGCGTTTTTGCCCATTGCTTCCTTGGCGTAGTTATAAGTCGTCCCGGCGCAGATTATGCCGATGGCGTCGGAGTTGTATTTTGTTTTGTTGATACCGCTTGTTTCGGCGTATTCACGTAATTTTTCGGTTCGTTCTTCGACGAAGAGATGACGGGCACGAGCCATTGCCGGCATCATGACGTGCTTTTGCGGGTCTTTTTTGTAGCCCCTGAGAGGCACATCGTTCCGGTTGCCGATGGTTACGGGTGAACGCGAATGCGAAATGCGGGTTGACAGACGGAGCAGTACCGGAGTGTCGTATTTTTCGGAAAGCTCGAAAGCGAGCATGGCGTAGTCCTTGCATTCCTGCGATGAGGCGGGTTCAAGCATAGGTACCTTTGACGCGATCGCGTGGTGGCGGCTGTCCTGTTCGTTCTGCGAGGAATGCATACCCGGGTCATCGGCTACGGCGCACACCATGCCGCCGTTGGTACCGATATACGATGCGGTATACAGCGGATCGGCGGCAACGTTAAGCCCGACGTGCTTCATGGCGCAGAACGCTCTTGCACCGCCGAGCGCTGCGCCGAATGCGACTTCGAATGCCACCTTTTCGTTGGGAGCCCATTCGGAATACACTTCATCGTATTTCGCGATTGCTTCCGTGATTTCGGTGGAAGGGGTTCCGGGGTATGCCGATACGACCGAAATGCCCGCTTCATACAGACCTCTGGCAACAGCGGCGTTGCCGAGCAAAAGCTCTTTTATATTACTGTTCATTGAAAAGGTTCCTTTTAGAATAAAAGATAAAATCATTATAGCGTAAAACATGACAGAATTCAATGGTGCCGTGTACAATAAATTAAAGCGCGATATATGTTTTTTGCGATATTTTCACAAAAATCCGGAAGCGGTATTGACATAAGAGGTGTGCGGTGATATAATTCAGGCGTAAAATCGAATACGGTGCAGAGCTTTCAGCGTCGTCTGATTAAGGGGAAAGCAGGGTGAAAATCCCACACAACCGCCATTACCGTCAAAGTCGGAATGCCCGCCATGCATCTTGTAAATTGGTAATATCATTTTTGGGCAAGCGGCTTTTTGCCGTGGAAGAGTGCAGCCGTATTATTAACCTGCATGCAGGCTTTGTTGTTGCGCTTTTCCGTTACTTCAGCCGTTGCTTTTTCGGGTTTTGATTCGTCATGCACTTATCCGGTCGGATAGGTGCTTTTTGTTTTGAGGTGTATGCTCATGGAAAACAGGAAATATACACGTGACGATGCACTGCTTCTTCTGAAAAGCAAGGCAGAGGAGCTTGGGCGGCTGCCGAAACGCGCCGATTTTGCCGAAGCTGAGCTTGTGGCAATCAAAGCGTTTCTCGGTCCGATGCCGCGCGCGCTTGAGGCTGCGGGACTCAAGGAACCGCCCGTAATGGGAACGCTTGAGAAAAACCGCATCAGGCGTAAGAGAAAAAAGGCCGAAATGAAAGCAAAAAAAGCGAATTCAAATAAAACAAAGGAGATCTCACAATGAAGATCAAAGCAATGCTTATCACACTTGCGCTGACGCTCGCCGTTATCGTGTCCTGCGTCTGCGTATCCGCCGACGGCGCAAAAATCACCGTCAGCATCGCAAACGGTACTCTTGTACTCACCGAAGCTGCAGTTGATGTCACCGACATTGACGGCGACGGCGCTCTCACAATCAACGACGCGCTTATTGCCGCCCACACTGCGTATTACACCGACGGTGCCGACGGTTATGCTGCCGCAAACGGAGATTATGGCCTTGCGATAACCAAGCTTTGGGGCGTTGAAAACGGCGGATCCTACGGCTACTATGTCAACAATGCCGCTTCAATGGGTCTTTCCGATCCCGTGAAGGACGGCGACAGACTGTATGCTTTTATTTACACTGACACGACCGCGTTCAGCGATATGTACACTTTCTTTGACAAGGCGGCTGCCGATGTCAGCGAAAACGGTACGCTTGAGCTTGTACTTTCCGGTGCGGGCTACGACGAAAACTGGAACCCCGTAACACTTCCCGTTGAAGGCGCTGTTATCACCGTAAACGGTGAAAAGACCGCATTTGTCACCGATAAGGACGGCAAAGTCAGCGTAAAGCTTGACAAGGCGGGCAAATATACCGTCACCGCCGTTTCCGATGACAAGGCACTTGTCCCCGCGGTATGCATCGTGAATGTCACCGAATCTTCTCCTCAGACCGGCGACAACGGCGTTTATGCGCTCGTAATTTGCGGTACTGTTGCTCTCTTTGCTGCTACGGTTGCTCTGAGACGCAAAAATTCTTATGCGGAATAAAATATCTGCGATAGTATTCTCTCTTGCGCTGGTGCTCGGATTTTTGTCCGCACCGGCGCTTGCCGCTTTTTCGCCTCGGATTGCCGACAGTATTGAAAGTGTCACCGACGGAGAAGATTTTCAGAACTATCTTGACAGCGGCAACGCTTCGGACTGGTATGTCATGGCGAAGACTCGCAGAGGTGCGGTCGCCGATTACGGAAAGTATGCGTCGGGGCTCAGAGAAGCGCTTGAGCAGTCCGGTGCAAATGCCGTTTCAAGACAGCGGATGGCACTTGCCCTGATTATGACAGACGGCGACCTTGTGACTGCCGGAAAAGTGCTTTCCGAGACGACCGGCAAGCAGGGGGTAATGAGTTTCATTTTCGCTCTGCATCTCATAAACAACGGTGCAAAAGCGGAGGGAATAACCGCCGGAGGTGTTGCGGACGCTCTTGCTTCGCTTGTGCTTGAAAGCGGCGGCTGGGCAGTCAGCGGAAACAATTCCGATGTCGATGTCACTGCAATGGCATTGCAGGCGCTTGCGCCGTATGCCGATGAATACGCCGGAATTGTTGACAGGGCGCTTGAGTTTCTTGCCTCAAAGCAGCTCGATGAGGGCGATTACAGATCATACGGAGTTGCCAATCCCGAAAGCGGGGCACAGGTCATAATTGCGCTGACGGCGCTTGGCATTGACCCACTCGAAGACAGCAGATTTGTCAAAAACGGCAACACGCTGCTTGACGGTATGATGAAATATGCTGTTAGCGGCGGCTTCAGCCACACATACGACGGTGAGGTCAATAAACTGGCAACACAGCAGATATACTGCGCTTTGGTGGCACTGGAACGGTTCTATGACGGCAAAAGTGGGTTTTACGATATAAATAACGATGTATCGGTCGACGAAAGTAGTGCTTTATCAGTAGATGAATCGGCGGAGGAATCATTCGAAAGCTCTGAATCCACCGAAAGCACACGAGAGATTGTTTCCGCCGTGTCGCATTTGCCTACAGAACCGCAAAAAAATACAGTGAGTTACAGGATCG
>FR892129.1 GCA_000433115.1 Ruminococcus sp. CAG:382 | reverse complement strand
CCCCCCCAAAAAAAATTCTTCGGAATAAATTTCTTTTATTTCCTCTGAAACGGTATCGGTGCTGAATTTCTGAATTGTTATTAAATTGCTTTTGCCTGCATTTTCACGCAGGCTTTTATCTTTGGCCAAAATATTTATTTTCTCGGAAAAGTCCTTGTAATCCGTACTCTCACAAAGATAACCGCCTTCTGTGCCGTCAAGCAAATCAGTGTTGCCTCTGATTTTGCTTGCAATACAAGGAAGTCCGGAAGCCATAGCCTCCATCATAGAACGGGGCAGTCCCTCTTGTTTGGTAGTGAACAGAAAAATGTCGGCGGCAGCAAGCAATTCTTTGATGTCCGAACGAAAACCGAGAAAGTGAATTTGCTTTGCCAAGCCAAGGCTTTCGGCAAGTGCTTTGAGGTTTTCTTCCTCCGGACCTTTTCCGCAGATAAAATATTGCAACTTCGGATTATTTGTCTCGGCAATTGAACGGATTGCCGTGGCATAATTCTTTCGTTCAATCAAATCTCCCATGGAAATCAGTGCAATATCATCTTCGCCAAGCCCAAATTCACGCCTTTTTTCCTCCCGGGATTTTTCGCTCAGATTATATTGTGACGTATCAATCCCAACGCCGGGAACATAGTATACCTTTCCGTTTTTGCGCAGGTTTAATTTTGCTTTCGCAAGCTCAAAATCCTCACTGTTTATGGTAATCAATGCGTCGGTATAATGGGCAAGCCATTTTTCAACGGGATAGTACACAAGCCAATTTATCTTCGGCGCTCCTTTGTAGAAATGAAAGCCGTGTGCCTGATATATAATTTTTTCAACATTGCACTTTTTCCCAATTAAGCGCCCGAGAACACCTCCGATAGGTGTATTGCAATGGACAAAATTATATTTTTCGGTTTTAACCAATAATTTTAATTGCTTATATGCTTTCATGTTTTCCGGATGATACGGAGTGCGCACAAAATCAATTTGATGAATTTTGATCCCGTATTTTTCTTCATCGGCAATTCGTTCTTCATCGGAAGCATACGACCAATTTCCAGCTATATGAAATTCAATGTCGAGTTCTTGTGCCGCCAGCATACTTGTGTAAGAAAAATTATTTACCTTATTTGCTATATTCAATACGTAAAGGAGTTTTTTCTTCATCTGTGACGCCTCCTTCATAGCGATATTCGTACATACGCCTACCTTCATGCGTTACAAATTCCCGAACCACGTAAAATCCATTTTTCTTATAAAAACGATTGGCGATTTCATTGTCAATGACATCTGTTTCAAGCGTAATATACTTATACTTCTTAAAATCGGTATCATTTTTTAAAGTGTCGATAAGCTTACTTCCTATTCCGTTCGACTTGACATCTGGGCGAACACCGATTGATGCAAGCTCAACGTAATTTTCATTTCTTTCAGATTCTTTCGGCTTTAGAAACGCCCTTACCAACCTCATGAAAACTTTCGGCTTTCTGAAAAACGCTCCGATGCTATACCATGCAAGTTGAGTAAGTCTGTGCTTAATCATGTATTTATACAGACCACTCATATTTTCAGAATAAGCCAAAAAACCAACAACTCTATATCCTTCGAATGCAGCATAGATCCCAGATTCATCGTATTCAACGTAAGACTTATACATTTGTTTTAAAAAGCCCTTTCCCATAAAGGTCAGAAAAAAGCCCTTGAATGTCGCAAGGTGAATGTCTACGACATCGTTTATCAGTTCTTTGTTTTTGTCGGTTATCTCTTGAATCACAAAATCATTCATTTATATTTTTCCCCACAGTTTCAAAGGTCATCTCATTTTTCGCAGCTTCATAGTCTCCCTTATATTCCTTTCCGCAAACCGCAAACACCGTCATAAACATAATCCGAATATCGCCCCAAAAGCTGAAATTTTCAATACTTTTAAGGTTGTAGTACATTTTTGCGGGTAAAATTTTCTCTATGTACACCTTGTCTGTATCATCTGCCGCATCAAGAAGCTTCGCCTCATCCTTATATAGAATACTTGCGAGGCTTGTTACACCTGCCGGAAGCAGAAGCGTAGCCATCATTTCGGGGGTGTATGCGGCAACGTATTTCGTACTTTCGGGGCGCACGCCGACAAGTGTAACAGTTCCCTGGATTACGTCGATAAGCTGTGCTATTTCGTCCAACCGGCAGTTTCGAATTACTTTTCCCACACGAGTTATGCGGCTGTCGTTACTAACTGTAACCTGTGAACCTTTATCAGCGTTTTGTACCATTGTGCGGAACTTGTGTATGCGAAAACGTCTCCCATATTGCGTCACACGATCTTGTCGGTAGAACACCGGACCTTTGCTATCCAACTTAATGGCAATCGCCAAAATCAAAAACAGCGGCGAGAGAAGAATCAACATCAAAAAAGATACTACAATATCAAACATTCTTTTGAAAAACAAACTGACCTGCTTCTTTTTCAGAATGTCATAATACTTCCGTACTTCTTCAGTCTGCATTTCGGGGGGGAGTTGTTCCCATTTTTTCAAAAGCATAATTATATGTACTCTTTCAGTATCTCGGTATATTTTTCAATCACATACGCCACATCCTCATCTGTCAGGCAAGTATGAAGCGGCAACGTAATCTCATTGGCAAAATGAGCGTACGCATTCGGATAATCCTTAATATCAAATCCGAGTTTCTTATATGCCGTGTGCATCGGCAGAGGCTTATAATGAACATTGCAGGCAATGCCCTGTTCCGCCATTTGGGTAATGATTTCGTTTCTTTGCCCCGGTGTAATTCCGGGAACGCGGGTTATGTAAAGATGTCCTGAAGATTCATGCTCGGCATTGTAATGGTCAAGCGTTTCAACGCCGAGCGGTTTGAATGCGGTATCATATCTGCCGATAATTTCTTTTCTTCTCGCAAGCATTCCGGGATAGCGTTCAAACTGCGCAAGTCCGATTGCCGCAACCACATCGGTCATATTGCATTTATACCAAGTGCCGACGATATCGTACTCCCACGCACCCAACTTCGTTTTAGCAAGTGCATCTTTGGACTGACCGTGTAAACTGAGTAGCTGCAACTGATGATAAATATCTTCATTGCTGATACCGTTAATATTTCTCCACGTCAGCGCTCCGCCTTCGGCAGTTGTAAAGTTCTTTACGGCATGAAAACTGAAACTTGAAAAATCTGCAATGCTGCCGACCATTTTTCCGTGCCACTTTGCTCCGAAAGCATGGGCGGTATCGGCGCATATGGCAATTCTGCCGATTGCTTTCTGAATTTCGTTGGACGGTCTGAACAGATTTTTTTTGCGCTCAACAATCTCAAAAATACGATCATAATCACAAGGTACACCGCCAAGATCTACGGGGATTATCGCCTTGGTTCTTTCCGTAATAGCGGATTCCACAGCATCGTAATCCATCTCAAGACTGCTTTTCTGCGAATCAATCATGACGATTTTTGCGCCAACATGATCAATGACAGAGGCAGATGCCGTATATGTATACGCCGGCACGATGACCTCATCGCCGGTGCCTATTCCGAGAATACGCAAAGCCATTTCCGCACAGGCGGTTTGCGAATTGAGACAAACACACTTATCCGTGCCTATCCATTCAGCAATATCTTTTTCAAGTTTCTTTGTTCTCGGTCCTGTGGTAATCCAACCGGAGCGAAGAGCCGCGGCAACTTCATTTATTTCAGCCTCCGAAATATCGGGAGGGGAAAACGGAATCATTCTTGTATGCTCTGACATTTTGCCTTTACCTCATACTTTCAAATTATCAATCACTAAGAAATCGTCAAATCTGCAAATCATATCATCTATCTTCTTGTTCAATAAATTCAACAAATTTTATACTGCCGCAAGGCTCTTTTCTTTCTCGTGCTCTTTGCTCTCGACAAGCTCCATTTGTTCCTCAAAAGTCTCGCCCTTATATTCCGAGCCGTGTTTTCCGGCAGGGTGATAGGTTGTGACGACACCTTCCACCAATGTGCGGATTTCGTTTTCTTTTCCGGCGTATGCCGCTTCCATGAGCATTTGGAGCTGTCCGAGGAATGTATCTGCGTCAAACGGAATGGGACTGCCGATATGTATCAGCTTGTTCGGAGTCGTGCGCATACCTTCTTCGGACATCAGCTTTTCTTCATACAGCTTTTCTCCGGGACGAAGTCCTGTATACTCGATTTTGATATCTATATCGGGACGCAGACCAGACAACTTGATTAGATTTCTTGCGAGCGTATCGATCTTCACGGGCGAACCCATATCAAGCACAAAAATTTCTCCGCCTTTTGCATAAGTACCTGCCTGCAAAACGAGCGACGCGGCTTCGGGGATTGTCATAAAATAGCGGATTATATCGGGATGCGTGACCGTTACCGGGCCGCCTTTGGCAATCTGCTCTTTGAAACGCGGCACGACAGAGCCGTTGCTTCCGAGAACGTTGCCGAAGCGTACTGCAACAAATTCGGTTTTTGCGTTTTTTGCAATCTTCGCAATATCGCGCATACTGCCGTCCTCATCATCGCTGTGAACATGAAGCGGAAGCAATTCATACGCTTTTTTGTCGCGGATTTTGCGGTCAAACGACTGTATTATCATCTCACACAGACGTTTTGATGCGCCCATGATATTAGTTGGGTTAACCGCCTTATCGGTGGAGATCAGCACAAAGCGTTTGCAGCCGTTTGTCATTGCGGCATAGGCAGTTTTATACGTACCGATAGCGTTATTTTTGATTGACTCGCACGGGCTGTCCTCCATAAGAGGAACGTGCTTATGCGCCGCTGCGTGATATACAACGTCGGGCTTGTACTTTTCAAAGACCTGATTGATCCGGCGGCTGTCGCGCACAGAACCTATGAGGACTTCTAAATTCAGCTTCGGATATTTGTCGCGGAGCTCCAACTGAATGGCGTGAGCATTGTTTTCGTAAATATCAAAGATGATAAGTTGCTTCGGCTCATGGGACGCAATCTGACGGCACAGCTCACTGCCGATTGAACCTCCTCCGCCCGTGACAAGAATTGTTTTGCCTTGTATAAAGTCGTAGATTTCCTTCATATCGACCTTGACAGGTTCACGACCGAGCAAATCTTCCACGGCAATGTCTTTCATCTGACTTACAGAAACCGTACCGGTCACAAACTGATACATACCGGGAAGATTTTTCAGTTCGCAGGTCGTTTCCTTACAGATATTGAGAATGTCTCTGCGCTCCTCTGCAGTTGCACTCGGAATGGCGAGGAAAATCTTTTCGATTCTGTATTTTTCGACATTCAGCAGAATATCTTCCCTGCCGCCGACGATCGGAACACCGTCGATAAAGCAACCGCGTTTGTTTTTGTCATCGTCAATAATACAGCACACGCGGTCATGTACTTCTTTTGCGTTCTGAAGATCACGCAGAATCATTCGCCCTGCCGAACCCGCGCCGATCAGCATAACTCGGCTTGCCGTATTGTCGGTTTGTCTCCACGACATTCTGTTTCGTTCCAAGTGAATGAAACGATATGCAAAGCGTGCTGCCAATGAAAGCATGAATTGAATTGCAATTCCGCCGGCATAATAGGCAATGGGCATACGTCCGAACAAAAGGGTTATGGCTACTGTATGAAATATACCAAGTATCAACGATGCGACTGTCGTTCTCGCGAGTTCTGAAAAGCTTGCATACTTCCAAACGCTTTGATACAACTTGAAAAGCCAAAAAACAAAAACACAGACAAACGCATATAACGGCATAAATTTGAGCCATGCCGCGAAATATTCATGCGGTATCTGCGTATATTTACAGTCAAACCGAATCCAGAGCGCAGCGAGATATGCTCCCGACGACACAACTATATCGTATAGCGCCAAAAAAACCGATGCCATATGAAAATCTTCAAATGAAGAACGATTATTCTTGTCGATTGAAACGTTATTTTGCTTTCGCATATTTCTTCTCCCCATAAAACCAATTCATGCTTTTTAAGAGAAGTATGTTCCCGCTCCTCCCTGAAAAATTTATTGGCGTTTTGTAACTTATGTTTATACAGTCGTATATTTTTGGCACGACAATCAGCCGATGATGATTACTCATCCCCGGCTAATTCAACCTCCCTATAAAATTTTGTGTGCTTATTGATTGGGGCAAAATAAGCTATCAAGAAGCCATTTTGATTGTTTCAAAGGCTGTCATTTACCTTTTCATGCCCCGCATAAAACCTTATAGCGAAACCGAATTAACCCGAGAACCCTTGAAAAATCTATGTTTTTCTTGGTTGCCTCTATTATATCTCTCTCCCCGATGATGCTCATTTTGCCTGTGAAAATATTGAAAAGTTGCGGCAATTCGTCTATACTCATTTTTCGCATCCACCGCCCGCATCTGAGTATGTTCTGCTCCGGATTTTCAAGCATATGCGTCGACATATCATGCGGAGTAGACATTTTCATGCTTCGGAATTTGAGCAAACTGAACTGCGTTTTATGTATACCGATTCTCTTTTGTCTGAAAAATACGGGACCCGGATCCTCTGCTTTTATGATAAATGCGAAGACAATCATCGGCAAAGCCAAGACAACGATCCCGATGAAAGACAACACTATATCAATCAACCGTTTAAAAAATGCCTATACATTTTCGTTGAAACCAACTTTCAAAAAATCATTTTCTATGAGAAACATCCGAAAAGCACTGCGAAGGCGGCAAGCAGAACGTGCAGAATGCAGTTGCAGGCATTGCAACATCGTAGACAAAGTTTGCTATTGCCGCGTGTGCAAAAGGCGAAAAACATCCTGCATTCGCGGTCACAATTTGTTGCCCAAAGCTGATTTGTACCTGTAGTTATAAGCTGTTTTATTATATCATAAGGCAATCGGTATGTCAATACTTTTTAAGCATAATTGTATCTTAGCTTACAACTTTCTGCCATTTTTTATTTTTGCAATTATCCATAGTATGGCAAAGGCGGTTTTTCCGATTACCCGGAAAGACCACCTTTTTTCATTATTATACCCTCCCCACAACTCTTCCGCAGCAGAACACACTGTCATGCTCGGAGAGGCGTATGGGCTTATACTTTTCGTTATGCGAGATCAGGCAACCGTTCCCGCGCTCCTTGATGAAGACCTCGCCGTTGACAACGAAGATACCAATCTCACCGGTATCGACGGAGTCGCATTTTTCCACAAGCACCTTGTCTCCGTCGTGGAAGGTTGGCTCCATACTGTCACCGCCGACCGAAATCACGAAGTCCGC
>FR892128.1 GCA_000433115.1 Ruminococcus sp. CAG:382 | reverse complement strand
GCGCATAAATTTTCTTGAAAATTTGTGCGCTTTTTTGCAAAAAACGTCCAAAGAGGTTGACATTGTTAAATTTTGCGCTATAATATATTACATAGTGTAACAAAGAGCGATGTTTTTGCGGTTGCGGCGCGTATGGTGTCAGAGGCAGATACGGCATTTCAGCTATACCTCGGCGACTCGACGGCTTACGGGCTGTCGGAAATAATAACGGAGATATCGAAAAGCAAACCAAACGGGAGGACAACGAGATGAAAAAACTGAAGCAATGGATGCATTCCGAAGGAAAAACCATACTCTGGTCACTGAAGCAGACGTGCACCATCAAAAAGCTGCCGCTGTTTCTCTGGCTGGCTCTTTTTCTCGCCATATCGCTTTCACCGACGTTGTCATTGCTTTTTTCGCAGAGAATGATCGACAACATCACCGCAGCCATTCGGGATCCGTCCGTGAAATTACAGATCGGCAACATCATTATATGGGGCTTGTTCCTGACACTGAGCGCGGGACTCAGCAATCTTTGCGCACTGGTTTTCAGTACATATCTCTCGAACACATACAGCATATATATGCAGGAAAGACTGATGGAGCAGTTCAACAGAATACCGCTTCGTCAGTTTGCAAATGCGGACTTCATGAACAAAACCGCCGGAGCGGTCGCGGGTGCCGACCGTCTTTCGTATTTCGTGGATAAATCCGTTGCTCTGATGACGACGCTCATCAACATAGTATTTTCGTATGCCGTGCTTGTCAGAACCAATATCGGAATTGCAGGCATTGCGCTGGTCATCGGTATATTTGTATGCAGCCTGTCTTTCAGGGATGTCAATGACACATACAATACGAACAACGAAAACCGGAAAAAGTCGCGGATGGTCGAATATTACCAGTCGCTCCCGAGGGACAGAAGCGCCGCAGCCGAAATGCGGCTGAACAATCTGGCACCGTACTGGAAGCAGAAATAC
>FR892127.1 GCA_000433115.1 Ruminococcus sp. CAG:382 | reverse complement strand
GTAATCATTCTTCCGTCACCATTATGACATCCGCCGCCCGCTACGTTGTTAAGTTCGTCGTCTGAAACCTCACCCGTTTTGGGATTGAGCTGTTCGAAATATGCTTTTGCGCTCTCTTCGGTCAGTTCAACGCCGTTTTCTTTTGCAAGAGCCATCAGTTCTTCGGGGTTCTTCGCTTCTTTTGCCTTTGTGATAAGTTCTTTGCTCATTTCCATTTCAGTCAGAATCCTTTCCGTATTATTCCGGTTTTCTGTTACAAAGCCAGAGACCTTTTTCGTATGTGCAGTAATGGCACGAATTGCAGTACGCCTGACGATGGCAGGTGTTGCATTCCACAAACATAACGTTCACATAACACATTGAGCCGTCATCTTTGCACCGCCACTCTCCGCAGAGATTCAAAGCGGAAACCACAAGTCTGCCGTCCTTTGTGTGGCAGCCGCCGCCGGCTACGTTGTCAAGCTCATCGTCGCTGATTTCGCCGTTTTGCGGATGAAGCAGATCGTAATATGCCTCCGCGCTCTCTTCGGTCATTTCCATATCGTTTTCCTTGGCGAGAGCCATAAGTTCGTCCGGAGTTTTCGCTTCTTTCGCCTTTGCAATGAGTTCATTGTTAAGTTCCATTGTTAATTCTCCTTTGTGTTTTTATATGGAATTCGGGTAGTTTATCCTGACCGCTTCGCTCAGGACTTTTTTCTGTTAGCCGGATGGAAGCATTCGCGCGGCGTTGCCGCCTCAGCTGCCTTCACGATCAGTTCCAAAACAGTTGTCCAGAGAGAAGCGCTTATGCGATCGGGATCGACGCCCCAATACTTGCATCTGCAGCAGGTGCCTCTCACGCCATAGGTTGAAGGTCCGTCTTCGTAATGTCTGCACTTGTAGCCACAGGTGGTCTCAAGGCGTCCGCCCTCCGAGTAGCACCCGCCGCCGGATACATTGTCAAGCTCGTCGTCGGAAAGCTCGCCCGTTTTGGGATTGAGCTGTTCGAAGTATGTATTTGCGTCCTCCCCAGTCAGTTCAATGCCGTTTTCTTTTGCAAGAGACATAAGTTCATCGGGGTTCTTCGCTTCTTTGGCTTTTTCAATAAGTTCGGGTGTAAATTTATTGTCCATGGTAAAATCTCCTTGTTTGAGTAGGTTTATTTCATGTTAACAGGGTTATTGCAAAGCCACAG
>FR892126.1 GCA_000433115.1 Ruminococcus sp. CAG:382 | reverse complement strand
GGCGCGACCGGCTCTTCCAAATCGCACACGGTTTCGTCGCTTGAAACGTGCGGTGCGGAGGTACAGAAGGGCAATGCGCCCGAGGAGCGCAAGCTCCAGCGGCTTTTCAGAAATCCCGTTGCCTGCCGCATGATAAAGCGGTGCAACGACTTCGGTGCGGGCGGTGTTTCCGTTGCCATCGGCGAGCTTGCCGACGGGTTGGACATCAATCTCGATGCCGTGCCGAAAAAATACGACGGGCTGGACGGTACCGAGCTTGCGATAAGCGAAAGTCAGGAAAGAATGGCGGTCGTTGTCGCAAAGGACGATGTTGACGCATTCCTCGGTCTTGCAAACAGCGAAAATCTTTCAGCCACTCCCGTCGCTGTTGTGACGGATAAAAACCGTCTTGTCATGACTTGGAGGGGCAAAAAAATCGTTGATATCAGCCGCGATTTCCTCAATTCCAACGGCGCGTCGAAGCATATTACCGTAAAGGCGGCGCCGGCTGTGCTGAAAAAGCAAAGCGTAAGCGGCGGATTCGGTGAAAATTTCCGGTCGCTTGTCGGCGATCTCAATATATGCTCCAAGCGCGGGCTGGCGGAACGGTTTGATTCCACGATAGGCGCGGGTACCGTGCTTATGCCGTTCGGCGGAAAATATCAGCTCACTCCCGCGCAGGCGATGGTGCAGAAAATCTCCGTGGAGAAAAAGCATACAGACGACTGTTCGCTTATGGCGTTCGGCTATAATCCGTTCATCGCCGAGGAAAGCCCGTATCACGGCGCGTATCTTGCCGTTGTCGAATCAGTGTCCAAGCTCATTGCATCGGGTGCGGATTTCAGGGACGTATATCTTACCTTCCAGGAATATTTTGAGCATCCCGGCAAGGACGGCTCACGCTGGGGTAAACCCTTCTCGGCGCTCCTCGGCGCGTACAGGGCGCAGATGGAGCTGGGCATCGGCGCCATCGGCGGCAAGGACTCTATGAGCGGCACGTTTGAAAATCTTGACGTTCCGCCGACGCTTGTTTCCTTTGCCGTGACGACTTCAAAGACAAACCGCATCGTTTCTCCCGAATTCAAAAAAGCCGGTCACAGCGTCATGTGGCTGAAGCCGGAATACAATTCCGACGGACTGCCCGACGCGGCATCGCTGATTGAGCTGTTTGAAAAGGTCGCCGGACTTATAAAAAGCGGCAAAGCCGTTTCGTGCTATACTCCCGGTATGGGCGGGGTTGCAGAGGCTGTGTTCAAAATGTGTATCGGCAACGGTCTCGGCTTCGATTTCAACGACAAGCTCACCGTTGACGAAATTTTCGGTCTGAGCTACGGCTCGTTCATTCTCGAAATGACGGACGTTCAGCCCGATGCGATAGGCACGGTGACGGACAGGAGAGAAATCACCCGCGGCAGCGAGGTGCTGTCGCTTGACGCTCTGCTTAACACATATGAGGATAAGCTCGAAAGCGTGTTCCACTGCAACATAAAAAATCACGGAGACGCGCCCGAAACGGTGTCATATCATACCGACTGTCGCGTTGCGCCGGCGGTAAAAACGGCAAAGCCGCGTGTGCTTATTCCCGTATTCCCCGGCACGAACTGCGAATACGATTCTGCGAAGGCGGTGGCGGACGCCGGAGCGCAACCCGAAATATTCGTAATAAACAACCTCACCGCCGACGGCATCAGCCGCAGCACCGAGCGGTTTGCAAAATTGCTTGAAGAATCGCAGATTGTCTTTATACCGGGTGGCTTTTCGGGGGGCGACGAGCCTGACGGCAGCGGCAAATTCATAACCGCGTTTTTCCGTAATCCCGAGATAAAGGAGGGCGTTTCGGAGCTGCTTGACCGCCGTGACGGTCTTATGTGCGGTATCTGCAACGGCTTCCAGGCACTCATAAAGCTGGGGCTGGTACCCTACGGCAAAATCATCGACGTTGACGCGGACTGCCCCACTCTGACGTACAATACCATAGGCAGACATCAATCACGCATTGTCAGAACGCGCATTGCGTCCGACAAATCGCCGTGGCTGGCGTTGAAAAAGGTGGGCGACATTGTGAACGTACCGATTTCGCACGGCGAAGGACGCTTCCTTGCAAGCAACGGGCTGATACGCAGTCTTATCGCAAACGGGCAGATTGCAACGCAGTACGTTGACGCGGACGGATACGCCACAAACGACATTCACTATAACCCCAACGATTCCGCGTTTGCCATCGAGGGCATAACGTCGCCGGACGGCAGAGTATTCGGGAAAATGGGTCACAGCGAGCGCGTCGGCAGCGGGCTTTACAAAAACGTGACCGGTGACTACGACCTCCGTATGTTTGAGGCGGCAGTCAGGTATTTCAGATAAAGAAGGAGCAAAAGCAATGGCATACCTTACCGACATTGAAATAGCTCAGGCGGCAAAGCCCGAGCATATCATGAAAATAGCGGAGCGCGCTCATATCGCTCCCGAATATGTCGAGCAGTACGGCAGCAACAAAGCAAAAATCGACCTTTCGCTGCTTACCGAGTCAAAACGTCCCGACGGCAGGCTGATCCTTGTCACGGCGATAACTCCCACACCTGCCGGAGAGGGCAAGACGACCACCACCATCGGACTTGCGGACGGTCTGCGCCGCATCGGCAAGGATGTCACCGTGGCACTCCGTGAGCCTTCACTGGGTCCCGTTTTCGGCGTGAAGGGCGGCGCCGCGGGCGGCGGATATGCACAGGTCGTGCCGATGGAGGATATAAACCTTCACTTTACGGGAGATTTTCACGCAATCGGTGCGGCAAATAACCTGCTTGCCGCAATGCTGGACAACCATATACAGCAGGGTAATGCCCTCGGTATAGATCCGTGCAGAATAACGTGGAAGCGCTGCGTTGATATGAACGACCGTCAGCTCCGCTTCGTGGTGGACGGTCTGGGAGGCAGGGTCAACGGCACGCCGCGTGAGGACGGCTTCGACATCACCGTTGCGTCGGAGATCATGGCAGTTGTCTGCTTGTCGTCGTCGATTGCCGACCTCAAAGCCCGCCTTTCCCGCATAATCGTGGGCTATACCTACGACGAAAAGCCCGTTACGGCGGGTCAGCTCAAGGCGGCGGGCGCAATGGCGGCGCTTTTGAAGGACGCGCTCAAGCCCAATCTCGTGCAGACGCTGGAGGGAACTCCCGCATTCGTTCACGGTGGTCCGTTTGCGAACATCGCACACGGCTGTAACTCTGTCATCGCTACACGGATGGCGCTCAGGATGGGAGATTATACCGTGACAGAGGCGGGCTTCGGTGCCGACCTCGGTGCGGAGAAATTTCTTGATATAAAATGCCGTATGGCGGGGCTTGTACCCGATGCGGTTGTCGTTGTGGCGACTGTACGCGCACTTAAAATGCACGGCGGACTGCCCAAAACCGCGCTTGCGGAGGAAAATATACCCGCGCTTGAGGCGGGCATACCAAATCTGCTCCGTCACGTCGGAAACATCCGCGAGGTGTACGGTCTGCCCTGCGTTGTCGCGGTCAACCGCTTTCCGACGGATACCGACGCGGAAATCGATTTTATTGTTAAAAAATGCCGCGAGCTGGGCGTGAACACCGTGCTTTCCACCGTATGGGCTGAGGGCGGCAAGGGTGGTGAGGCACTTGCGCGTGAGGTTGTGCGGCTCTGCGAGGAGGAAAAGGGGAATTTCACCTTTTCCTACGATGACGGGCTTTCGCTTTCCGAAAAAATCGAGTCGGTTGTCAAAAAGGTGTACCACGGTGACGGTGTGAATATACTCCCCGCCGCGAAAAAGCAGCTTGAAAAGCTGGAGGCACTCGGCTTCGGCGGCTGTCCCGTTTGCATTGCAAAAACGCAGTACAGCTTCTCGGACGATCCCGCAAAGCTCGGCGCACCGACGGATTTCACCGTCACGGTCAGAAACGTCAGAATCGCCGCAGGTGCGGGCTTTGTAATCGTGCTGACAGGTGACATCATGACTATGCCGGGGCTTCCCAGGATACCTGCCGCCGAAAAGATAGATGTTGACGAAAACGGCAGAATTACAGGGCTGTTCTGATTGACGGCAATATAAAAAATCACGGCGGAGCTGCCTTTTTGACAGTTCCGCCGTATTAATTTCCTTTTGTTACGTTGCCGGTTTTACGAGAAGAGCTTTTTCAGCTCGTCGCGTAACAGCCATATCATAAAGCCTGTCGGGATTTCAGCCATGGTCCAGCCGGTTTCGATTGACCAAGGTGCCCAGCCCACATCATTGGGTACGCCGTATACCTCGTTGCCTGCGCAGTCGAATGCACGCGCCCATGCACCGTCGATATCCTTGTTGGAGCTGTGGAGCTGTATGCCGACAAGGAAGCGCGCCAGCCCTTCAAACAGGTCTTTTATGCGTTCGTCGCCCGTGATGAGGTATGCCTGTGCAAGACCGGAGGGCAGCCAGTTGAGGGAATAGAGCAAATCGACAACGGGATTGCCGTTTTCGGCAAGCACCGAACATTCGCCGTCAGCCTGTCCGGCACAGCAGGCGATATAGCCCGTGTCCCACTCGATAAACGCGCCGTTTTCGGTGCGCTTTTCGGCGAGTGAATCAAGCACGGCGTTCAGCCAGCTGAGGTGCTTTTGATCGCCCGTGACCCAGTACAGATACGCCAGTGGCAGTACCAGACGGCTGAGATCCTGAGTTTCGCTGTGTTCACGCGCCGTATTGGGATAATACTTTTCCATCATCGTCGTAAGCCCGCGCACGGCTGTGTCGCGGTATATTTCTCTGCCCGTGACCTTGTAGGCAAGCAGAAGCGTCGCAAGATAAAAGCCGTTGTAATGCGCCGACGGAGTGCAGGCGTCCATTTTTGAAAGGTCCTCAGCCTTCAGGGTCTTGCCGCTGCCCCAACTCCATTTTTTACCGTTATAAACAAGGTCAAATGCCGAAACGGTACCTTCTTCAAAGCTTACCACATCGGTGCGGCAGAAGCGCAGACCGTCGCTGCCCGTTGTGCGTACAAGATAATCGAGACAGTCAAGCGCGCGGTCAAGCCCGTCGCCGCCCAGCCCTGCGAATTTTGCGAAAAGCTGAGGATATATTATTCCGCGGCAGAGGTCGTCGCCGTAGCTTGCATACCACCATGCATCATCGCCCGCACCGCCGTAGCCGTCGAAGATTCCGCCGTAATCGTTGACGTGGGAAAGAGTATATGCCGAAAACGCCTGTATGAAGTCCGCCTTGTCGCTGTTTTTGCCGATGTGATCATGGAGCGCGAACATAAGCGCGGTCTCTCCGGGGCTGTCGGTTCTGCTTGCGCCGGGACGCGACTGAGTGCCGTCGGGATATACCTCTGCGCCCATCCCCTCCTTCATTGTGTACGGACTGCCGTCGGGGTTGCGCTTTGTCATATCCGCGTCGAAATGCCAGCGCACGGCGCGGTCTGCGCTTTCTCTGAGCAGCGGGTCAAGCGGCTTGTCTTCTCTCAGGGTATAATAGCCGCGCTCGCGGTATATTCCGTCGAAAACCGCCTCATCGGGTGTTAACGAAAACACGGATTTCAGGATAAAGGCAAAAAACGCGTACCATTTCCGTCTCGGCGCAAAGCGCGCCCTTGCAAAGTTTGCGCAGGCAAACGCGCAGAACAGTACGTTGCTTTTTTCGCGCCAGAGAGCCATATCTCCCTTGGCTGGCTGAGTAACGGTTTCGGTTTTATAGAATCCGACGGGATTGTGCTTGTAATACATAAGCGGCTTCTCGGTTGCAGCGGAGCGATAGCAGCAGACGCGGAGGTTCGTCTGCTCGTCGAGAATATCTCCCTCCTCAAGCCCGTCACACACAAAATCGGGAGACACCACGGGACGGTCGAAGCGGGTGTTCTTCGGGTCGGTGCAGGACAGAGTCATTATATGCGGGCAGAGAATACAGAGCAGGGGCTTGCCTCCGTATGCGATACGGTCGGCAACGACGCGCTCGGCAGGGCGGAAAAGAAGCCCCGTCGCCGTACCTGTTCCGTCAAATACAAATGCGTCGTAGCCGCATATATCGGCAGTTATAAGATACGTCGGCGGCACGACGCTGACGCTTGCGCCCGAGCGTTCGAGCAGTAAGGACAAATCGGTTGCCCCGCAGGGATTAACATACAGAATTTTCATTCGACAGATATCCTTTTTGTGATTTTTATTATCTGTATTATATAATACAACAAAAGACGGATTTTTTCAAGCCCGTATTTTTTCGTTTGATGTTGACAACCGCGATAATAAGTGTTAAAATGCAGGTGTAGCGATAAAACAACGACCCTTGAGGTACGATATGGAAGATTTTTTGCTTTGCGAACCGTCGGTATTTGTCGTTGAGGACAGATACGTAATCTCGTTTTTCACACGTGAAAACGGGCTTGCGACCGTGCTTGTCGACGGCACTGTTTTTTACGAGGACAACAGCGGTGTTCTTGCGACAAATAAGAACTTTTTCAAAATAGAGATACCGCAGAGGCTTCTTGATGAAAAGAAGAAGTATACTGTCAGGTTCCGCCGCCTGATTGCGCGGAAAAGCTATTATTCCGAGCTTGATGAGCCGGCTTCGGCGGACTTTGATTTCAGACCGCTCGAAAAGACTGACGGCATCAATATATATCATCTCGCCGATGTGCACGGCAGAACCGACCTCGCAAAAAGCTGCGCATCGTATTTCGGAGATGATCTTGACCTGCTGATCCTGAACGGCGATATCACCGAGGTCGGCAGTGTCGGCGATTATGAGAGCCTGTTTGCGCTTTCGGGTGAGATCACTCACGGCGGGATTCCCGTCCTTTTCAGCCGGGGCAATCATGATACGCGCGGCGAGCAGGCGGAACGTTGCAACGAATTTTATCCCGACAACAAAAACCGCAATTACTATCGCTTTTCCGTCGGCATACTGGCGGGAGTCATTCTTGATTGCGGTGAGGACAAATATGATGCTCAGGTCGAATACGGCGGCGTCAACGCCTTTGAGCCGTATCGCAGGGAAGAGACACGTTTCCTGAAAAAGCTGGAGCCGACGCCCGATAAAATCACTTTTGCCGTTTCGCATATCTGCCCCATGCTTCCGGACAGGGAGAAAAACGAGATCTTCAGCATTGAAAACGATGTATATACCGAATGGAACGCCGAGCTTGAGAGAATAAAGGTGCAGTTCATGCTCTGCGGTCATATCCACGAAACACATATACTGAAGCCTTTTTCGGAAGAGAGCAATATACTTCACAGCTATCCCGTGATATTCGGCTCGCAACCGACGGGCGACAACCTGTGGGGACAGGCGATTGTACTCAGCCGCTCCGGCTTCACATCGGTTTTCACGGATATCAATGCAAACGAGCGGGATAAATACCGCTATGATTTCATAAAAACAAAATAACTTACTATAAACGGAGGAATTTATTATGTTTCCTATTGGTGTTCAGGTTTATTCAGTGCGTGACCACGCGGAAAAGGATTTCCGCGCAACTCTTGCAAAAATCAAGGAATTCGGCTACGACGGCGTTGAATTTGCCGGACTTTACGGCATTGACGCAAAGACGGTAAAGGGGTGGCTCGACGAGCTGGGACTTGTCGCCGTTTCGGCTCACGTAGCTCTTGACGAGATGCTTGCCGACCCGGACAAATGCTTCTCGGATTACAAGACTCTCGGATGCAGGTATATTGCCGTCCCCTACCTCGATACAGACCGCCGTCCCGGTCACGAGCGTTTTGAAGAAACGCTTGCCGATATCAGAAAGATGGCTGAAAAGTCGAAAGAATACGGTATTCAGATGATGTACCATAATCACGACTTCGAATTTGTCAAAATCGGTGACAAATACGGTTATGATATCATTTTCGACAGCGTTCCCGCCGACCTTCTCAAAACCGAGCAGGATACCTGCTGGGTGAATGTCGCAGGCGAAGACCCCGCTGCATACCTTGTCAAATACACCGGACGCGCGCCCGTTGTCCATATCAAGGACTTTGTGATGAAGAACCGCAACGCAAAGGAAGGACTTTACGAGCTTATCGGCATAAAGCCCACTGAGCGTCAGGCTGACGAGGGCGATTTCGCTTTCCGCCCGGCAGGATACGGAATTCAGGACTTCCCGTCCATACTCGAAGCCGCAAAGAAGGCGGGCAGCGAATGGCTTGTTGTCGAGCAGGACAGAACGTGCCTCGGCTGGGATTCCCTTGACTGCATCAAAAAGGCTGTTGATTATCTCAAAACAATAAACAAATAACGGAGCGGTTTTTTATGAAGCGCTCTGAAATAAACGGAATTCTCAAAGAAAACATCGAGTTTATCAAATCGCAGAATTTCAGTCTGCCGCCGTTTGCGTGGTTCACTCCCGACGAATGGAAGGGAAAGGGACATGAATACGACGAAATACGTGACCATATGCTGGGCTGGGATATCACCGACTACGGTAAGGGCGATTTTGAAAAGATCGGACTTTTCCTTTTCACGATAAGAAACGGCAAGCTGGGCGATCCGGACTGCAAAAAAACATACGCCGAAAAGCTGCTGATCTCCGATGAGGACCAGTATTCTCCCATGCATTATCATTACAGCAAAATGGAGGATATCATAAACCGCGGAGGCGGTGTGCTTGTCGTTGAGGTATATAACCGCGGTGACGATGACGGACTTGCCGATACGCCTGTTACCGTGACGACCGACGGTCACGTCCGCACCGTTCCCGCAGGCACAAAGATTCGCCTTATGCCCGGCGAGTCGATAACTCTTCCGCCGTATCAGTATCATGCCTTCTGGGCTGAAAAGGGAAACGGAAAGGTGCTTATCGGCGAGGTGTCGATGGTCAACGATGACAACACCGACAACCGTTTCTATGAGGATATGGGACGTTTTCCGAAGATCGAAGAGGATGAACCTCCGCTGTATCTTCTCTGCAACGAATATCCCGAAGCATAAAAAAGAGTGCCGCAGACCGTTTCGGGTCTGCGGCGCCTGTTTTTTTCTCATTCGCTGTACGGGAAGAATTCCGAGGTGGGGAAAGTCATCTTGCCGAAGGTGGAGCAGGGGTCTGCGTTGCCGCAGGGTGTGCTTTCCTTTTCGGGGATGCAGTAGTTGCAGCTCGGAAGCATGATCTGAACGGGCCTTTCAATGCGTATCATCGAGAACATGCCGACTGTGATATAGCAGTTCTTGACGCCGATGTTGTCAACAAAATTTCCTTCAAAGCCCTGACGGACATTGTCGGGAATCGATTCGACATTCAGGCAGCAACTTCCGAACGGGCGGCAGCGCTCAATGAGCTTGATGTCGAGGCATATCGGCTGAGCGGCTTCGACGACAACTGTGGGAAGAGTGGGCTCCACCTTGCAGCTGATTTCCTTGGGCTGAGGGCAGAAGCTGTTGTTTTCGGGGTCGGAGGTGAAAACGCTGACGTTCTTTTCCGAGCCGAAGAGTATGATTTTCTTGTCAAACGCCGCAAGTCCGCGGATTTCCTGTGATTTGCCGTTGCAGAGGCAGCATTCAAGCGTCACGCAGAAATAATACCTGACGTTGACCTGATAGAAGCCTCTGTTGAAGGGTACCGGTTCAAGGCTTATGTTGGTGTCGACGATTTCGACATTCTTACACCGTACCGCACCGGCGCGGTCGAGAATCTCCTGCGAGCAGTCGCAGAGATGTACCCTCAGATCCTCCAAACAGTCCTTGTCGCGGGCGGAATCAAAGATTTTATTCACGCTCACGCAGCAGCCGGGGTCATTCGGCTTGCCGCAGGGGCTGTGCATAGGCTGATTTCTTTCAACCATAATAATTCTCCTTCGGGATTGATATTCAAAGAAGCATTCTTCTTTGTAATAGTCTATGCCGGAGCGTGCGGAATGTGAATCAATGGCGGCGTCCGGGCGTGATTATTTGCGTCGGACAATATTTTCCGAAAAAAGCTTGACAACGGACGGCATTTGTGGTACAATACAAGCGTAAACAAGAAACATTCGGCAAAACCGTCGTGAGGCGGCGACGCAAAGCCTTGAGACTTCAATACGATGAAGCCAGTCCGGTTGCAATTTCGTTCCTGCTTTCGCCAGTAGCGCATTGTGAGCGGCTTTTTGTTTCTTTTATGTGTTTTGGTGCTGTTTCCAAATAATCATGGGGTTTATGATTGTTTGGCAATGTTACCAACGGCTTGTCGGTATGTCGATAGGGGTGTTGTGGTGCCGCAGTTCCGGCTTCTCAGCGCAAGGCATATCGTCTCTTGGATGTATTGCGATTCGTATGCTCTGTACGGGTCGGGAATCAGACTGTGGAGGGTGAGTGTAATGTCGCGTGCGCTTTTTCGCGGTGTTGCTCTCATAAAAAAATGATTCCGAAAAAACCAAAAGGACGCACGCTCGGGTTTTCCCTTTCCGAGCGTGTGTCTTTTTTACTTTGAAAAATTACGGCAGACTCGTCCTTTCGGCTCGATTCTGCCGTTTTATATTTTATGCCTCGGAACACTGACTGCCGTTTTTCTTAAGCGTATTCTGACCCCACTTCACCGTCATATAAAATGCTATCGAAAGTACTGCGGCAATTGCCCAGCCGATCGGTCATGAAAGCCATATGCCGGTCGTGCCGAGCGAAGTGCGCGTAAGTATATGCATGCGTATTGCGATGTAATCAGCTGCCGAGACCGTAATCTTCGCGCCGGTACCGGTCAGCCTGCCGTCGTCATAAAGCCTCCGGTTCAGGTTACTGCCGCACTTGCCGGAGGCTAGCGGCAAAACAATTATCGGCAGCTCTATCGAACCTGACGAGCTGTATGTCATATATACCGACCGATGTCGGAGCCGCGACACAGACGGATGCGGCGGTCAGGAGCGACAGCATGAGGCAAAGTGTCTTTGCTTTCATTGATTTTGTCCTTTTCGGAGGTATTCCGAAGCATATACTGATTGAATTATTGCTTATAACGCGTTGTTTGTCAAGAGACATACCGCCTTTGCGCCGCTCCACATTTTCTCATTTTATTACTTCTTCAAAGAATGAACGGGAGTTGGTCCGTTTAGCGGACTCAAACTATATTTCCGTTTGCTTTGCAAGAAACATTGCACCGGCGGAAACGAGCTTCTGCTCCGTTTCGGTCGGCACGCCGTCGTTTTGCATGAGTGACATGACTGCGCCCACGACGTCACCGTCGGCTATTATCGGTGAAAAGCACGAAATTCTTCCGTCGCCGCCGTCAGTCAGTTCGATTGCCGTTTTGACGTTTGCCGCCGAGTATTCACGTCGCCTCGCCATGAGTGACGAAAGAGACAGCGAAACCGGCTTTTCGAGGTATTCTTTACGTGACGGTGTGCCCGCTACTGCGATGATGCTGTCTTTGTCACAGATGGCAATCGGATATCCTCCGCTTTTGCTTATCGCTTCCGCGCACTGTGCCGATGCTGCGGAAATGTCTCCGATCGGCGAATATTTTTTGAAAATTATTTCTCCGTCTTTCTCGGTGTATATCTCCAGCGGCTCGCCGCCACCGATAACATTGACACGAAAAACCTTATCAGCTTGGTTTTTTGCTGACTGAACCACCACAGAATTGTATTTTTCTGCGGTTCTTTCGATATTCTCCGTGTCCCCGTTAAAATTTGCGATTTCCTCCGTTTGCGCTTCATCGTCGCACCGCAGGAGTGCGTCCACATCACCACGCAGCTTGATTTCGATGCGGTTTTCGTATACGATAATGCGGTCAACAATCAGCCCGATGTCACGCTTGTCTAGCTTTTCTTTCGTCAGGATATCGTGGAAGATGTCCAGCACCGTTTTTGCATGGCGGTTGGCTCTGATGATGGTATTTCTCGTATCTGCCGTCATGGCGATCTGATTTTCCAGCCCGTGAATCCGGTTGGCACT
>FR892125.1:1428-5587 GCA_000433115.1 Ruminococcus sp. CAG:382 | reverse complement strand
ATCTGGCGTCGCTGGTCGGCTGTAAGCTCCGTACTCACCGACACCATCCCCTGCATCAAGGTCATCAAGTCCTTCGCGGGCGAAAAACGCGCCGTTGACAAGTTCGAAGCCTACAACGACGAATGGTGCAAGGTTGATACCGCCTCCGCACGTATAACAAACGCCTTCCCTTCCGCTGTCAGCTTCGTGATAACCTGCGGCTCGCTTTTGATATGGGGCGTGGGCGGCGGCTGGGTCATTGCCGGCAGCATAACCTCCGGTCTGCTCGTCTCCTTCATTTCATACACCTCGATGTTCTACGGTCCGGTCAACTTTTTTGCAAACCTCTCCGACTCCTACCAGAACGCGCTTTCCTCAACCGAAAGACTTCTTGATATAATCGACGCCGAACCCGAACCCGACCTCGGAAAACAGCTGAAGCCCGAAAGCATCAGGGGCAAGATCGAATTCCGCCATGTCAACTTCTCGTTCGACAAGACAAAAAAGACCCTCTCTGATATCAATGTGACGATAGAGCCCGGCGACATCGTCGGCATCGTCGGCACGACAGGCTCCGGCAAATCGACGCTCATAAACCTGTTCCTGCGCTTCTATGATAACTACGAGGGCGAAATTCTCCTTGACGACATCAATATCCGCGATATCGACCTGCAATATTACCGCAGCCGCATCGGCTATGTTCAGCAGGAACCGATGATGTTCTCGGACACCATCTTCAACAATATCGCCTACGGCGTGCCGAACGCGCATATCGAAGAGGTCATCCACGCCGCCGATATCGCAAACGCACATGAATTCATAATAAACCAGCCCGACGGCTACGATTCGATACTCGGCGAACGCGGTGTGGGACTTTCGGGCGGCGAAAAGCAGCGTATTTCAATCGCCCGCGCCGTACTCATGAATCCTTCGATACTCGTGTTCGACGAAGCGACCGCTGCCGTTGACAGTGAAACCGAAAACCAGATCCAGACCGCAATCGAACGCCTGATAAGCGGAAGAACGACGCTCATGATAGCGCACCGTCTCTCCACTCTGAGAAAAGCGAACAAGATAATCGTCGTCGATAACGGCAAAATAATCGAATGCGGCAGCCATGACGAGCTTATGGCGCTGAAGGGCAAGTTCTATCGCCTCATAAAGATCCAGTCCATGTCCGAGGAAGTCGAAAAGAACAAAGCAGCCGAAAAATTCGAATAAGGAGAACACGCCATGCCAAGATTTTATATCAACTCCGACGAAGCACGTATAACAAAAGCCGATTTCAACCTCGTTGACGTTGAGCTTATCGACGGCACATCATGGAAGGGACTTGAACCGAAGCGCCTTTTCCCGCGCAGCGGTCTGACGCGTTATATCTCCCTTGTCGATGCCGACGGACACGAAAAAGCGATAATCCGCAATATCGAAAATCTCATGCCCGATTCAAGAAAGGCGATTGAGGACAGCCTTGACGAATACTATCTCATCCCCAAGATCTCCGCGATTCTTGAACGCCAGGAAAAATACGGCATACTGAAATGGACGGTAATGACCGACCGCGGCGTACGCAGCTTTGACATACGCAACATCTACCGTGACATAAAGCTGTTATATGACGGCAGAGCGCTGATCCGCGATTCCGACGATAACCGCTACGAAATCCCCGACATTAAAAAACTCGATGCCAAGAGCATGAGCCTGCTCGCCCTCGATACATAAAAGCAAAACGCAAAAACGGTGCGGGCAATGTGTTTTATCCCGTCCCCGAAAAATCCCGTGCGGTATAAGTGCAGACAAGCCTTGTACCGCACGTTTTTTTATATACAATATAACCTTACCCCGTCCGCAGCTCCGCTCATCTCAGTACCTTCGTCCGGCATAATCGCGCATTTTTATCCTGCATTTTTAAGCCTCAAGCCGTTTTTACACAAAACACATTGACAAAGAAGACGATCTGTTGTAAAATATAGTGGTATAGAATTTTGAACCACAGCGAGGACATCAACATGAAAGCCGTAGTAGGCATAGATGTAGGCGGCAGTACGACCAAGATCGTCGGCTTTGACATATCCGACAACAAACGTACTCTGCTGAAACCGGTGACAGTCAAGGCGACCGATCCGGTGGCGTCGGTTTACGGCGCATTCGGCAAATTCACCTCCGAAAACGGAGTTGATATCAAGGACATAAAGCGCGTGATGCTGACAGGCGTCGGCTCGACATATATCGGCGACAATATTTTCGGCGTGCCCACACTTCACGTTGACGAATTCACCGCAGTCGGCAGAGGCGGACTGTATCTCTCAAAGCTCAGCGAAGCGGTGATAGTCAGCATGGGAACGGGTACCGCGCTCGTATACGCAAAAAGCGGCACCGAACCCGAATATCTCGGCGGTACGGGCGTCGGCGGCGGTACACTCATCGGTCTTTCGAAAAAGGCGCTCCGCATGGAAAACGTGAGACAGATCGAAGAGCTTGCCGCAGACGGCAACCTTGAAAACGTAGACCTGACGATCTCCGACATCACAAAAAAGAACATCATCCCGACCCTGTCGTCCGAAGCGACGGCGGCGAATTTCGGCAAACTCAGCGATATCGCAACCTCTGCCGATATCGCTCTCGGAATAATCAACCTTATACTTGAAACAATAGGAATGATGGGCGTTTTCACCGCCCGCAGCAAGAGGATAAAGGACATCGTGCTGATCGGCAATCTGTCGAACCTCAACCAGTGCAAAGAAAAATTCGATTCCATGAGCAAGATGTTCGGCGTCCGCTTCATGATTCCCGAAAAATCGCAATACGCAACCGTAATCGGCACCGCGCTGATGCACTTTGACAAACCGGAGGAAACAAAATGAAAAAAATCATCACTGCTCTGCTTGCCATGACAACCCTGCTCTGCCTTTTCTCCTGCTCGAAAAAAGAGCTTGACCAGAGCGCCAGCCCGAAAAATGCGGTAAACGCCGTGCTTTCGGCACTCGGCATGACTGACCGCGGTCTGTTCTTCTTCTCGGAATCCGATAACGATATCGATTATCTCGACGATGACCTTCTTTCGGGCAAATACGGCATACTTCTCGACGCCCCCACGCTTGACATGATGGAAGCTTATGCCGTCTTCTATGCATATGACAGCTACGGAACGGAGCTCGGCGTTTTCCGCATGACGACTCCCGAAAACGCGGAGAAAATGAAGGAATACATCGAAAACCGCCAGAAGGAACTGCTTGAAAACGCAGTCAATTATCCCGATATAGACACAAAAATCGTTTCATCCCTCGTCGTAAAGACCGACGGTAAATGGGTATACTACATCATGAGCGACAACAACGATATCGCTCTCTCCGAAATGGAAAAGGTTCTTTACAAACAGTAAAATTCAAAAAATGTTCAACAAAAAAATATTTGCGATCCTCCTTGAGCACGCAAAGGGCGAGCGCTCATGGAGACAATTCTCGTTCGACTGTGATATAAGCTACGTTCAGATGCGCAAGCTCGCGCAGGCAACACAGGAAAACCCGCCCCGCCCCAAGCTCATAAAAAAAATCGCCGACCACAGCTTCGGCGATATCGATCTTGAAGACTTCATGTTCGCTGCCGGTATCGGCAAAAGCGAAACCAATTTCATCGTAAAAGAACCGACAGCGGGACAGGACGGCATCGTCGCCGCCTATCGCTCGCTGTCGGCAAAGGACAGGAAAACAGTCGCGGAATTCGTTGATTTCCTGATATACAAATCCGCAAAAAACCGCACCTGACTCAGAAAAACAGCATCGCCGCGATAAATATCAGAACGGTATCCATGTTTTCGTCGCTGTCAAGCAAAAGCAGAATGCCTATCGCAATAATAAGCAGATCGTCAAGCTCCAGACCTCTGAAAACCTCTGCCGCCTTTGAAAATATGGCACTCTCCCTGACCGGAGGCGGAGTCGGCTGCTGTTCTGATGGCGGAGGCGGCGGCGGAGCGGCAGGCGCTTCGGGAGTACGCCGCATGAACTGGGACTCGTATTCCTCGCTGAAGCTCCGTTTGGGAGACGTTTCAAAGCTGCTGCTGTATGTCGTCATGACCTCTGCCCCCTTCTTATGCCCGAAAACAGACTCGCAACCGTCATCGCCCGCGTCATTGCATCGAGCTTGCCGCGCTTTTCCTCGCGCAGCATGGGACGCAGTGCCG
>FR892125.1:0-1360 GCA_000433115.1 Ruminococcus sp. CAG:382 | reverse complement strand
TCACTGCCGGAGCCGATGCGGGGCTTGACTGCCCGCTCTGAACCGGCTGAGGCATATTTCCGGCATTACCTCCCGCCTGCAACCCCAGCGTTTTCGCAACCGCCGCGACCTTCTCTGCGGCGGCGGGATCGGAAAGGAAGCTGCTGATTTTTTCGGAAAGCCCGCTGTCCATGCTACCTTTTACCCCTCAGAGCATCAAGCACCTGTTCGCTTTTTTCCCGCCCGGCTTTGTCAAGAAGACGGTTTATCTCGTCGGTGCTCATCCCCGAAACGGCTGCACGCAGCCCCGCCGGATCCGACGCGAATTTTTCGGCTTTGCGTCTGTCCGCACCGACGGCGTCGCAGATCTGCATGATGACGCTTTTCAGCCTTGCGTCGTCGAGTGCAAGAATGTTACGGATCTCATTTTCACTAAGTGGCATAAATAATCACCCTTTCACACACCTATTATATGCAAAGGCAGGCACAGCTATGATAAAATGCAAACCCGAACGCAACCCAAAACAGGCTATACTGATGATAGCCGTATGTGCCGCCGTATTCCTCGGCGCAGGCTATATGGCAAGCACGCTGACGTCATATAAGTGGGCGTCGCAGGCTGCGGCGCTCGTCGCAGTCACCATCGGGATATTCATAATCTACCGCTACACCATGACCGAAATGATCTATTCCGTCGGCGACGGCAGCTTTACCGTCGTAAAAAAGGTCGGTAATCAGGAAACGACGGTCTGCTCTCTTGATGTTTCCACCGCAAAGGCGCTGATTCCGAAAAAGCAGTTCACACCCGCAAAGAAAGCGTCCGCCGTCAAGATAATCAACCTCAATCAAAACCTACGTCCCTCCGGCTCATACGTATATATTTCCGATTTCAACGGCAAGGAATACGCAATAGAATTCGAACCAAACGCCCCGTTTGTCGAAGCTTTCCTCGCGGAAATCGAAAAATCCAAGCCCGATGATAAGCAAGGCGCACAGTAAAGCAGAACCTGTGTGAAGATTTAAGGCTTCATCGCATAAAGCCCGAGCGGCACAATCGCTTGCATCTTTTCCGTCATATCCGTCATATTTCAAAAGAATTCTTGTCTGCATCTCCACGACAGCCTGCGAATTCTTGTTTCATCCGACGAAAAATCCGACTGCGCAATTGCACCATCGGAATTACGCGGCGATGCCTTAATTAAATATGCGCTGCATTGTCGCCTTTCGGCACAATGCGGCGCATTCTGTTTTTATAATCAATTCGTTTTCGCCCCGAAACAACACATTTCCGTTTCCACAGCAAATTCAATTTTACTGCAATAATCGCATTTTCATACAATCAATTCGTTTTCGCCCCGCGAAAACGCACCTTGAGAACGAA
>FR892124.1 GCA_000433115.1 Ruminococcus sp. CAG:382 | reverse complement strand
TTACCGTAATAAGCATTGAGATACATCTGCTTAATTTCGCTCATGAGAGGGTAACGGGGGTTGGCGCCGGTGCACTGGTCATCGAAAGCCTGCTCGGTCATAGCGTCAAGACGTGCGAGGAAGTCGGCTTCGTCGGGTGCGTATTCGCGGATAGTCTTTTTGATGCCGATGCGTTCTTTCAGTTCGTCGATCTTTGCGATAAGACCTTCAACCTTGTCTGCGGCAGTCTTGCCCTTGACGCCGAGATAGTCGGCAATTTCGGCATAACGCTCGGCGGTGTGCGGATAGCCGTACTGTGGGAATGTGCCCATTTTGGTCGGTACTTCGGCAGAGTTGAAACGAATCACTTCGTCCATCATGAGTGCGTTTGCAACGCCGTGAGGAATGTGGTGGAATGCGCCGAGCTTATGCGCCATGGAGTGCATTACGCCGAGGAACGCATTCGCAAACGCCATACCTGCCATTGTTGCTGCATTTGCCATCTTTTCGCGCGCTTCGGGATCCGGCACGCCTGTGCAGGCACTGTCGTATGCTCTGGGGAGATATTCGAATATATTCTTGAGTGCACGGAGTGCAAGACCGTCCGTGTAGTCGGTCGCCATCATGGAAGCATATGCCTCAAGGCAGTGGCTGACAGCGTCGATACCGGATGCGGAGGTGAGTCCTCTCGGTGCGCTCATCATCATGTCTGCGTCCACGATTGCCATCTTGGGCATGAGCTCATAGTCGGCAAGCGGGTACTTGACTCCGGTGTGTTCGTCTGTGATGACCGCGAAAGGTGTTACTTCGGAGCCTGTGCCGGCAGATGTCGGGATGGCAATGAAATATGCCTTGTCGCCCATGTGCGGGAAGGTGTAGACTCTCTTGCGGATGTCCATGAAGCGCATTGCCATGTCAAGAAAGTCTGCTTCGGGATGCTCATAGAGCACCCACATGATCTTGCCTGCGTCCATTGCGGAGCCGCCGCCGATTGCGATAATGCAGTCGGGCTGGAACGCCGTCATGAGCTTTGCGCCTTCGATTGCACAGCCCAGCGTGGGGTCGGGCGCGACATTCGAGAATGTGGTATGCATGATTCCCATGGAATCGAGCTTGTCTTCGATGGGCTTTGTGAAGCCGCTGCTGTAAAGGAAGCTGTCGGTTACGATGAATGCCTTCTTCTTGTGCATGACGGTGCCCAGCTCGTCGAGAGCGACAGGCAGACAGCCCTTCTTGATATATACCTTTTCAGGCGCTCTGAACCACAGCATGTTTTCTCTCCTCTCCGCCACGGTCTTGATGTTGATAAGATGCTTCACGCCGACGTTTTCGGACACGGAGTTGCCGCCCCATGAGCCGCAACCGAGTGTGAGCGACGGAGTGAGCATGAAGTTGTATATGTCACCGATACCGCCCTGAGAGGAGGGAGTGTTGACGAGGATACGGCATGTCTTCATGCGTTCCTGGAATTCGGCGAGCTTCGCCTTTTCGGTGATGGTGTTCAGATAGATCGAGGATGTGTGACCGTAGCCGCCGTCCGCAATGAGGTGCTCTGCCTTGGAGAATGCATCTTCAATGTCCTTTGCGCGGTACATTGCAAGTACGGGAGAAAGCTTTTCATGAGCAAATTCCTCGGAAAGCTCAACGCTTTCGACTTCGCCGATTAGTATCTTCGTGCCTTCGGGGACTTTTACACCGGCAAGCTCTGCAATGGTATGCGCCTTCTGACCGACTATCTTTGCATTGAGTGCGCCGTTGATGATTATTGTTTTTCTGACCTTCTCGGTTTCGTCGGGCTTCAGGAAATAGCAGCCTCTTTCGGCAAATTCCTTTTTGACTGCCTTATATACGCCGTCCAGAACGATGACCGACTGCTCGGAAGCGCAGATCATACCGTTGTCGAAGGTCTTCGAGTGGATGATGGAGTTGACGGCAAGGGTTATGTCTGCGGTGTCGTCGATGATTGCGGGTGTGTTGCCTGCGCCGACGCCGAGAGCGGGCTTGCCGGATGAATATGCGGCTTTGACCATGCCGGGACCGCCGGTCGCAAGGATGATATCCGCTTCTCTCATGAGAAGGTTGGTCATGTCGAGGCTGGGTACGTCGATCCAGCTGATGATATTTTCGGGAGCGCCTGCCGCAACTGCGGCATCAAGCACGAGCTTTGCAGCAGCAATGGTGGATTTCTTTGCTCTGGGGTGAGGGCTGATTATGATGCCGTTTCTTGTCTTGAGCGAGATGAGCGTCTTGAAGATCGCGGTGGATGTCGGGTTTGTTGTGGGTATCACCGCCGCGATTACGCCGATGGGCTCGGCTACCTTTTTGATGCCGAATGCGCTGTCTTCTTCTATCACGCCGCATGTCTTTGTTGACTTGTATTTGTTGTAGATGTATTCGGCGGCGTAGTTGTTCTTGATGACCTTGTCCTCAACGACGCCCATGCCGGTCTCTTCGACCGCCATCTTCGCAAGCGGTATTCTTGCCATATTTGCCGCGATTGCCGCCGCTTTGAATATGGCGTCCACCTGCTCCTGCGTGTATGTCGCATACTTCGCCTGCGCTTCTCTTACTCTTGCAATTTCGTTCTCCAGCGCCTCTAC
>FR892123.1 GCA_000433115.1 Ruminococcus sp. CAG:382 | reverse complement strand
AGCTACCAACTGCTCTACCCCGCGATATTGATTTGTTTGTGGAAAAACCGTTTGGTGCCGGAAACCGGGCTTGAACCGGTACGAGAGGTGAGTCTCACGGGATTTTAAGTCCCGGGCGTCTGCCAATTCCGCCATTCCGGCGTTCCCACTTGCTGTTTGACAGTATACCATACAAACGAGCTTTTGTCAATACCGAATTTCAATTTTTCGAAGCTTTCCGATGAATATTTTTGAATCATCCTGCATCATCATTCTCGCATAACCCGTCATTATTGCGGCACACGGAAAACATTATTGCCGCATACACGAAAAGGGCACACGGCAATACTCAGTGTTTCCATATTGCACAGCGTCTGTTATTGTATCTGTCCTTTGAATTATGGCAACCGACCATAGGCATGGAACGCCTCTTTGCCGAGCTGCCATAACAGGCTGCTTCGCTTTGCGGAAAGACAGGGCGGTCAAGTACGGAAGTGCCCGACCGCCTTTAGCTGTTTTCTTTGGCCATTGATGAAATCAGTCAGTGATTAAATCCATCAGCTTTGACAAAACTATATTTGTGCCTATTGAATCAACCTTGACTCCATCATTTTCAGACAAAAGAATGGTTATTCGTGAATTTGTTGTCTTAAAGATGCCAATGAAAGCGTAGGGGGTACTTGTTTCCGCAACGCTGCGCAGCCCGACTGATGTCGTGCCAATAGTGAGCGTGCCCTCAAAGTTGCTTTCAATGTTGTCAATATCAGAGGAAGCCGGCTCGTCCCCGGCGCCAATATAGCATCTGAATCTCACCATGTCATCACCGCACGTATACGTAGACATGATATAACCATATGTGACATAATACAAAATACTTTTCAATTCATACCCTGACGAACTATCAAGATGCAACATATTCAAATCGCCGATTCGTTCAAACAATTCAACCACGTCGCTTTTTGTTGACAAGCTGTTCATGGAAAATCCTTTTTGGTCAAGATATGCAGTCACCGTTTCTTCATCCTGGGCCGCAATACTGTATAACTCGGCTATCTGCTCAAATGAATCGAAGAGCAGCATTTCCGGAGGCTCGGGGGGGCTGCCGTCCGTTTGAGAACCGGACGTTGATGCCCGGTCAACGTTCATCACGGGATCAACATGTAAATCGGACACATCTCCGCCCAAATGATCCGCAGAGCAGCCTGCGCAGCATAACAGAATACAAAGCAGAACTATAATAAATAATTTATTTTTCATGTTACACACCTCTGTTTATTGATGATGATCTGTCAAGTGGGCTGCAATTATTTGAAGACACGAAGAACAATACAAAACATCTTCATCGGTTGCTTCTATGTCATAACGATAAGTCATCATACAAGGTCTTTCCGCGTCTCTACCCATATAGCAAGTGTCGCAGTTAGGATTTGCACAACCTTCTGAAGTAGTAGAAGGACCATAACAGTAGTGATCGGGCGCGCCAAGCTGATGAGAAAGCTCATGCATCAATGTAAATATGCTTTCCTTATTGAATTTTAACAATAAAAAGAAATGCGCATATGCCGTGTGCCGATAAGACAGT
>FR892122.1 GCA_000433115.1 Ruminococcus sp. CAG:382 | reverse complement strand
TATGAGAATCGGATCAACGAAATCTACTCACGTATGACCGATGAAAACGCAGAGCGACTTTACGCAGAAATCGACGCCCTTGATGAAAAGCTTACGGCGGTTCTCGAAAGAAACGCGGCGCTTTGGGAACGCGTCAACGACGAGTATGATGAGAAGATCGCGGCAAACGAGCCGGATATGACGCTTGAACTGAATGAAGCGGATTTTGATGGCGTCTGCCCGGCTGAGGCATCCTACAAGGAATTCATCAAGGGCATGAGCTCACTTACCGAAAAGGAAAAAGAGACTCTGCTTGCGGACCTTTCCGAAATCGAATCGCTGGAAGCGCAGATTGACGAGCTTTACTATCGCATGACGGATGAGATTGCAGATCGACTTTATGGCGAGATTGACGCTCTCTACGAAAAGCTTGACTCGGTTCTTGACCGTAATGCGGAGCTTTGGGACCGCGTTGACGCCGAGTATGATGAAAAAATCGCGGCAAACGAACCGGATATGCCCCTTGAACTTGAAGAAGACGACCTTGCGATCTGCGAAAAAAGCAGATAAACCACACGCACAGAGCCGTGTCTGATCGGCACGGCTCTGTATCTGTATTGGGAGGCACTATGAAACAACTGATCTACATCGCAGAGGATGAAAAAAACATACGGGAAACGCTTCAGCGCTTTCTTGAAAATGACGGATATGAGGTGTGCGCGTTTGAAACAGGCGACGCACTTTTGGGCGTGTTTTTTGAAAAACGCGCCGATCTTGTTATTTTGGATATTATGATGCCGGGCACCGACGGACTTACCTGCTGCCGCCTCATCCGTGAAAAGGATAATGTTCCGATCATTTTGCTGACGGCAAAGGATACTGAATACGACTATGTCAACGGGATCCTTCAGGGCGGAGATGATTATCTGACCAAGCCGTTTCGTCCTACTGTGCTTCTTATGCGTGTCAAAGCGCTTCTCCGGCGAGTGGAAATGGAGCGCGGAGGTGACCCGCTGGGTAGGGACATTACCGTCGGAGATCTGCGCTTCTCTGGTGATGAGAAGAGGTTTTTCTGCAGAGAAAAACCTCTTGCGCTTTCCCCGAACGAGCTGAAGATGCTTCTGTTTCTTATGCGGGGAGAGGGCAAGGCGTTTTCGCGCGATGAGCTGCTCACCCACATCTGGGGCTACAACGACGAGGTGGAAACCAGAGTGACCGATGAAACCCTGCGCCGCATACGCAGCAAGCTTTCTTTGGCAGACAGCAAGGTGCAGATCGAAACGGTCTGGGGTTACGGCTACCGACTGCGGTCGGACGGAGGCTCGAAATGAAGCATATAAGAAGAAATATCACCCTTTCCGTGCTGGGCACGATGCTGTTTGTCTTTGCAGTGCTGCTTGCCACCGTCAACATATTTATTCCGGAATACCTGACGTCGGAGGCGCGAAAAGCCATCCTTGCGGAGGCGGAGCGAAATGACACGATCCCGTTTGACGGTGCATTGAACGAGGAAGACGGCACGGAGGAGCATTTTCTTACGCCGAGCGTCCGATACCTTGAGGTGTACGGCGGGCTTACCGATTCGGAGCATCTTTCAAAATCCGAATATCAGCTGAGGGAATACTGCAGAAAGGAGAATCCGGCCGCCGATGAATTTCA
>FR892121.1 GCA_000433115.1 Ruminococcus sp. CAG:382 | reverse complement strand
GCAATTTCGTTCTCCAGCGCCTCTACGCTGTCTATAACCTGATGAATGTTTTCGCTCATACTGCGTTCTCCGTTTCTGAAGTCGTTAAATCGATACATATATTACTGATTCATGCGTGCATTATAC
The DNA here is from genome assembly GCA_000433115.1 of Ruminococcus sp. CAG:382. GTDB lineage: Bacteria > Bacillota > Clostridia > Oscillospirales > CAG-382 > UBA1206. The sequence goes on along the minus strand of FR892121.1, from coordinate 1,541 downwards.
CACCAAATCGTTGCGGTGTCAAGAAAAATCGGACGAAAACACGCACATGAAATGCAATATCATGAGTTTGCACAAAAGCGGCGCTTTCGCGATTCGCGATGTTGTAAGTTTTATCGCTTTTTTGCAAACAAAAAATGTGCGAGTTTCATTTTTGCACTGTAACGCACGCCGTAAGTCTCTGCATAACGGTTATTATGAAAATACATACCGTGCAAAATTTCATTTCGTACATATTACAGCAGTGATACAAGCTCCGTATACAGCCCCTTGCCGCAGCAAAGCTGCTGCCCTATGAACTGACCGCGCAGGTTTGCTTCGACCAATATCCAGCCGTTTGCCGAATATGCTATGTCGAAGCTGACGCAGCGCGCCGCAGGTACGGTGCGGGCGAGACTCGCCATCAGATTCAGCGCATTATCCCATTCGGGAAGCAAAAAACCGTCAAACGGGATTTTGCTGTCCGGGTGTCGGTTGAAATACCGCCCGTTTTCGTCTCTGCCGACCTTGCCGAGACGTCCGGTTTCACTGTCAACCGGCACCATTACGCCCGATGCTCCGGCATTGTCTGTGATTCCGCCCTTGCGTCCCATGCGGAAAAACGGATAAAAAGGAATGACCTTTCCGTCTTTTAGAACAGTCGTAAAACGCACCGTATTGACACTGTCGGGGTTGAAATCTCTGACTGCGCCGTTTTGGCGTATCAGCTCCTCACAGACATATCCTTCCCCGCGCGACAGCGTTTCAAACAATGCTTTTGCGTTGTCGCCGCTTTCTAAAATGACCGCACCGTTACCGCACGATCCGCGCAGAGGCTTTGCGAAAACAGGAGCACAATCATTATAAAAAGAAGCGAACGCTTCATAATCGGAACTGCGACTCACGCGGACGAGTCTTCTCTTATAATAATCGCGAAACAGGGAATAGACCGAATATTTATCCGCAAACAGCGAAAAGGCGTTTTTATCATTGAAATGAGACAATAAAGTCATACGTCCGGCTTCTGTGATATAATCGCCCGGTGGATTGACGTCACAGCCGTAAACGGCATATTCATCGTAAAACATACCGTATTTATGCAGGGCTTTCCGCATATCTGCGTACATCCTTTGGTCTGGTTTGCGCGACAGCAGCTCAAGGTGACGTGAAGCGGCGCTTTCCGGATCTGTGATGCAGGCACAGTAAATTTTCATTTTGCTTTCGTCGCTGAGCAGCGGGAAACGGTTTGCAACCGCGATCGCCGCTCTTTTCAGAATGCGCATATCGTTTACCTTCGGATAACTGACAATAATGTATTATCAGTTTAACGTATCGTTTTTACTTTGTCAATGCAGATTTTTTTGGATGCATAAAGTATAATTCCGAACGCAATTCGCAGGAGATATGGTTCGCCGTAAAAAAGTCATCTCCGAAAACGCTTGCGGCAGAACGATTTTCCGAGAAAACTCAAAAAAAAATATTTTTTTTGCAAAAAGGGCTTGCAAAAACGAAATAAATGTGGTATTATATCTAAGCCGTCGCAAGACGGGAACAGAATACGGCTC
>FR892120.1 GCA_000433115.1 Ruminococcus sp. CAG:382 | reverse complement strand
CTTTCGTTTTCAAGGTGCGTTTTCGCTGAGCGAAAACGCATTGGTTTTAGCATTTCAATACAAAAAAGCGTTGCATTTGCCGCCTTACGGGTACAATGCAACGTTTTTATTACAGTCAATCAATAATCCACGATGATTTCCCTTGTGTTTTCGTCAAGCGTCGTAATTTTCACTCTTATGGCGTCAATCGGTAGGACATATTCGAAGTTCTCACTCCACTCGGTTATGACGATGCCGCCGCGCTCGGCGTAATCGTAAAAGCCGGTGGAATACAAATCGTCTTCATCCTTGATGCGATAAAGGTCGAAATGAAAGATCTGCACGTCCTTGCCGAGGTATTCGTTGACGATTGCAAAGGTCGGCGAATGAACAAGTCCCAAGCATTCGGGCGCAAGCTCTTTTACAATCCCTCTCGTAAATGCGGTCTTGCCGGCTCCGAGACTGCCGAAAAAGCAAAGGAAACGGCGATTTTTCAGCTCCGGACAAATTGATGCGGCGATTTTTTCGGTTTCCTCAACCGAATGTGAAATATATGTTTTCTCAGTCATGATGAACCTCATAAGCAATGAACGCGGTGCACCCGCGATTTTTTTATTATACCTATTTTATCACTTCGGCGACGAAATAACAAGTCCTTTTTTTCAAAAACAGCGCATATAAATGTTCCGGAAAGCAAAAAGGGGGCATGGCGATTGAACACCAAAACACATTCGGGACGTATTGTCGGCGGCGCGGCACTGCTTTGCATTTTCGGACTTGCCACAAAGGGTTTGGGGATGATATTCCGCGTCTATCTTTCAAACCGCATAGGGACGGAAGGCATGGGGCTTTATCAACTCGTCATGTCGGTATACGCACTCTTTACAACCTTTTCTACCGCGGGACTGACGGTCAGCGTATCCCGTCTGACGGGTGAAGCACTCGGAATGAACAACCCCGACAACGCCTGCCTTGCGGCAAGACGGTTCAAAAACACCGGAATTGCGTTTGCGCTGCTACTCGGCGCCGTCTCACTCACGGTGATGTTCACCGCATCGCGATTTACGGCACAATACCTGCTTTCGGATATGCGTACCGTTCTTCCCATGAAGATACTTTCTGTTTCCATGCCGTTCATGGCAGTCGCCGCCTGCTACAAGGGCTACTGGATTGCATCACACCGCGTCATCATAACCGCTTCCGCACAGCTTCTCGAACAGCTTGTCAAAATCGCGGTCACATATTTCTTCTTTGCGTCATATCTTTCCGTAACCACCGATATCGGTAAACTCACAACGGGTATCACGATCGGACTTTCGGCTGGCGAGGCATTTTCAACTCTTTATTTCATCGTTTTCGACGTATTTTCAAAGAAGCACCGGTTTCCGGATGGCGAAAAACGCTTTTGTCCGCTGAGCCGCATCACAGGAATCGTTTTGCCGATCGGCGCAAGCGCGTATGTGACAGGAATACTCCACACAATCGAAAGCGTGCTGATACCGTTCTGCTTTTCTCTTTACGGAGGCGACCGTGCGGCGGGTCTTGCCGATTTCGGACTTATACGCGGTATGGTGATCCCGGCGCTCTTCTTCCCTTTCGCCTTTCTCTCCGCCCTCGTTTCAATGCTTATCCCCGAAATCTCGCGTCTTTCGGGCGAACGTGACCGCAGGGCGCGTGACGCGAAAATATGCAAAGCGATGAGATTTGCATTTGCGTTCGGCATTGCGGCGGGCGGACTGTTTTTCTTTCTGCCGCGTGAAGTCGGCACCGTATTCTACAATTCTCCCGAAGCCGAGCGTCCGCTGCGCATCCTTGCGGCTGTGACGC
>FR892119.1 GCA_000433115.1 Ruminococcus sp. CAG:382 | reverse complement strand
GGGTTTGCTTTGCTGTCTGGCGGCGGTTTTGCTTGCCGGATGCGGTGACGGAGACAGAGATGTGTCGGCGGTGAGCGCTCACAAGAAAAAAGAAGAAGTACAACAGATAAAATATACCAAGTCGAACACCCTGCCGGAGACGGCGGAAAGGAAAGAATACGATGAAAAAGCCGCTTAAAATCACACTGATCTCATTGGGCGCGGTTCTTGCCGTTTTACTCGCTGTCGTGCTTGTGTTTACGGGCGTGTATTTTACCCGTTTTCAAACAGTTGACAGCATAGAGAAGCTGACCAATTATGACGACAGGTACAACCTTTACCGAATGGATGTAAAATACAATTACAGCCTTGATGACGTAATAAATTACGGCATTACCGATAATCAGACGATGATCGATGCCATTCTGAGCGAGGCGCTGCCGATGCTCCCCGTGAGTATCAAGGTACCCGACTTCGGCTGCACGGCGTTTACGCTGACCGATACCGTCGGCGATGTACATATGGGGCGCAACTACGATTTCAAGAACGACACCTCGGCAATGCTTGTTTATTGCACTCCAACGGACGGCTATAAATCGGTCGCTTTCGCGGCGCTCGATAATATTTCGGCAAATGCCCCTGAAGAAAGCATGAAAAAAAGGCTCGCAACCCTGACAGCTCCGTTCATCTGCCTTGACGGAATGAATGAAAAGGGCGTATCCATTGCTGTCCTGACGCTTGACAGTGAGCCTGTACATCAGGATACGGGGAAGCCCGTCATCACGACCACCCTTGCAATCCGCTTGGTGCTAGATAGGGCGGCAACCACGCAGGAGGCGGTTGAGCTTCTCAGGCAATACGATATGTTTGCTTCGAGCGGCAGGGATTATCATTTCTATATCACCGATGCCACAGGCGACGGCAGAGTGATAGAATACGACTGCGAGAGCGAAGCGCGGGAGCTTGTCGCAATGCCGATAAACGCCATAACAAACTTTTACGGCTTATACAAAGAAAAGGTGCTGCCGGATCAGAGAAACGGTATTTACGGTCACGGCAGAGAACGTTATGATGCCGTATCAGACGTATTTGAACAGCAAAGCGGAAATTATACCGACGATACCGTATGGGCGGCTCTGATAGCAGCCTCGCAGGAGCCAAATCCCGAAAGCATCACGAGCAACACGCAATGGTCAATAGCCTACAACAACACCGACCTAACCGCCGACATTGTCATACGAAGACACTGGAGCGATATCACGCACTACGGACTGACGACGAACGAAACGACGGGGACACAATGAAGAAAGCACTGACACTTCTTTGGGCGCCGGTCATTGCGGCGGCGCTGTTCGCCTGTGCTTCGCAAACACAGGTGCAGAGTCCATACGACGATACCGTTGCGAGGGCGGACGTGCTGCTCGAAATTCCTGCGCTGAGGCAGTACGGCGGATATACCTGCGGAACGACGTGTGTGCAGATGCTGATGAACCGGCTTTTCCCATATGAGGGTGACCTCAACCTCACAGCCTATGAAGAAGCGCCGGGGACGACCGAGGAGGCAGGCACGCCGCCGGAGAACATCACCCGTTTTTTTTGCCGAAAACGGAGTGACCGCCGCCGCAAAGGAACATATGACCGTTTCGGAGCCGGTTGCTGCGCTTGACTCTCACCATCCGATGCTGATGTGTATGCAGGCGTGGTCGTCGGCGGTGAGCGGTCCGGAGGTCAGT
>FR892118.1 GCA_000433115.1 Ruminococcus sp. CAG:382 | reverse complement strand
AAGTGAGGGTGTTTGCTCCTCCGTCATATTAGAAGGGAAAAAATATGCGTATTTCCGCAGTCATTTTAGCAGGCGGCAAGGGCGAACGCCTTTTTCCGCTCACAAACACACGTCCGAAGCCGCTATGTCCCGTCGGCGGCGTATATCCGCTTGAACGCGCGATCGAGCTTGCGCGTGAAGCGGGTGCGGGCGAAATAATCGTCACGGCGGGATATATGGCGTCATCGATCGAGGCATATACGCGCGGCATGGAAAACGTCACGACGCTGCGCGAGGAAAAGCCGCTTTCAACCGCAGGTGCGGTGAGAAATGCCCGTCCGTCGGGCGATATCATCATCGTGTTGTGCGGCGATACGCTTTGCGGCTTTTCATTGCTTCCCGCCGTCAAGGCGCAGATGAACGGCGATTGCGACGCGACGATCGTCACGACACGTTCGAAAGCACCTACAGAATACGGCATTGTAACCGTCACGGACGGCAGAGTCACGGGATTTCTTGAAAAGCCGTCTTGGAACGGCGTCACGGGCGACGAGGTCAACACGGGGATTTATATCCTGCGCCGCCGCGTGCTTGAGCTTATTCCGCCGGAGACGCCGTATGATTTCGGGGGTGAGCTGTTCCCGAAAATGGTCGCCGACGGCAAGCCCATTGCCGTTTTCCGTGCGGACGGCTACTGGTGCGATATGGGTAGTCCGAAAACCTATTTTCTCGCAAATATGCTGGCGACGGGCGGCGAAAATGCGGCTGACGGTTCGGCTGTGATTCACGAAAAGGCGCGGGTACGCCACAGTGTCATCATGAGTGATGTTTATATCGGCAGAAACAGCGAGATCGAGGGCAGCATCATCTGTGAGAACGTGAAGATAGGACGGGGTTGCCATATAGGTGCCGGATGTATCGTGGGCGGCAGCACGGTGATCGAGGACGGCTGTACGCTCGAAAAAGGCGTCACCGTCACAAACGGCGTTATTATCGGAAAGGACACGCATGTCATGAAAAATATTTATTCGAACGAATTCAAGACCCGTCTGTTTGACAGCGACCTCGGTGTCGGCGGTGTTTACGGCTCCAGCTTTGATATCGCGGATGCGGTGTATCTCGGTCAGGCGCTTTGCAGTCAGAGCGACGGCAGAGCAAAAATCGGCGTCATGAGCGGCAGCGGCAGCTTTTCGCGCATACTTGCCGGCGTTACGGTGGGGGGAATCCGCTTCGGCGGCGGTGACGCGCTGAGCCTCGGCGACGGATTTTATGCCGAATGCGCCTGGGCGGCAAGGAACTTCGGGCTTGATTTTTCGGTGTTTGTCGATGTTGACGACACATTCGGAATCTGTATTTCGGTGTTCGACAAAAACGGCATGCCCATCCCGCGCGAGACACAGCGACGGCTGGAACGCGTGTTTTTCAGGCGCTCTCAACCGAAGATACCGAAGCCCGACGACGAAGACATCAAAACAAAAAACGCCGACGGAGAATACCGCAAAGCGCTTGCAAAAGCGGCGGGTGATCTCGGCGGCGTGAGGATCTCTGTAAGCGGCGACGGCTTGCCCGCAGAGCTTGCCGGAAGCGTCATAAATGAGGCGGGCGGCGAAACCGTGTCGGACGGCGACGTGTTTTCGCTTTCGCCCGACGGCAGACGCGTCACTGCCGTTTCAAAGAACGGAACGCGGGTGAGCTATTGGCATCTGTGGTGCTATGTTACGGGCGAAGCCGTCAAAAACGGTGACAAAAACGTCGCTATGCCGCTCTTTTCGCCTATAACGGCGGCGGAGTATCTCGGCTCGCTCGGCGGCAGGATAAGCTATTTTTCGGACAGCGAGACCGACGACCGTTCCATGGCGGGAGAACAGTGGCTGAGCTGTGACGGCTGTCATCTGCTGATCCGCGCCGTCAGGCTCATGAAGGAGCAGTCGCTTGACCTTGACGCGGTCATGGGCATGCTGCCGCGGTTTTATATCCGTGAGCTTTCCGTTCCGGTGGATGAAGATGAAAAGGCGGAGCGCGCACGGTATCTGCACGACACCTGCGACGATTCAAAGCGGTGCAGCACGTTCGTGTTCGGCAGCGGCAGAGTCAGCGTTATGCCGTCAAACGGCGCGTTTTTCAAGCTGTTTGCCGAGGCGGTTTCGTCGGAGGCGGCAGAGGAGATCGCGCTGGAGGTTAAGAAAAAAATCTGAGAGAGAAAGAAGAAGGACGGGAAGACAACAACCTTACTT
>FR892117.1 GCA_000433115.1 Ruminococcus sp. CAG:382 | reverse complement strand
GAACGCTGCAAGGTATACCGAAAGCGGAATATCCGGCGCCGAAGTATCGTCGTTTTTTACAGTAACTTCATAGCCGGAGAATTTTTCTGTAACCTGCTTTTCAATGACTGTTTCCTCCTCGGTGTCATATCCGTATTTGGTGTTCAGAATATAAAGGGTATATTCACCGCTGTTGTAGTCACTGCTGTCCCGGTCATAGGACACGCTGTCCACATTTTCAATTGCGGCAAGTGCATCCTTTACTTCCGCCTTCTTCTCGCTGCTGAGCCCCTTGAACATCACACGAATGGTATAGGAATCTTCCTCTGCCGGAAACTCTTTTTTCATAAGAGAAAGTCCCTGCCTCATTGAGGAATTGTCCGGGAGATATTTGCTCATATCCGAATTTACACTGACCTTTGGTATCAGGAAACTGCATACCGCAGTCAATATGAGCATGACGACAAGAATATAAATGCGTTTACTTACAATAAAGTTTGTCAGTCGTTTCATTGGCACACCTCTTCTGTTTTACTGTTGACAAATACTTATAAATATAGTATAATTACAAAAAGACATAAAGTCAACAAACTGTTTATTTCAAAGCGCCGCGATATATACATTTGCAAGAGTTAATGCGTCGAAATCAACAGATTGTAAGCATTTGTTAGTCAAAAGGGGAACGCATGGAAAACCAAAGAATACGGCTGAGCAAGATGCTGTTAAAGAACGCATTGATGAAATTGCTTGAGGAAAAGCCGCTTGAAAAAATCACCATCTATGAATTATGTGCCGAAGCTCAACTTAACCGTGTCACCTTCTATAAATACTATGGCAGTCAATTTGAGCTTTTGACCGACATTGAAAATGACTATTTCCGTAAGTTGGAGGAAATCCTGACCGGTGACGGTGCCACGGGAGAGGACTGCCTGTGCCGGATGCTGGAAGCACTTCTTGACGATGAAGAGCACTTCAAGGTTCTTATCAACGCTCTGCCTGATAAGAATTTTTCCACTAAACTGTTCGATTTGCCCACTATCAGAAAGCAGCTTGATATGGCGATCCCCGAAACATTTTCAGAGGAGGAAAGGGAACCGCTAAAGCTGTTTTTCTATCAGGGCGGGTATGCGGTAATCAGGGAATGGCTCAACCGGGAGAACAGGCAGCCGCCCAAGCGAATGGCGGCGTTTCTCAATGCTTTTATAGGAAAGCTGACGAAGTAAAGAATAAAACGGGAAAACCGACCCTGCGGACATTTCGTATTGCATTCATAATGCCGGTTTCTGAATTTGCGCCGGTGAGCCATAAGACGAGCCCCCTGCCTTATCACAATCAGACATAACAAAAAGGGTGTACTGTATCAAAAGCGATGCAGTACACTCTTTGTCAATATGATGA
>FR892116.1 GCA_000433115.1 Ruminococcus sp. CAG:382 | reverse complement strand
TACGTTTTCGCGGAGCGAAAACGAATTAATAAAACCCGCACAAAATGCGGATATCACTGAACCGCAAGGCGGCTACTGTTATGATCAAAATCTTCCATCTTTCCGACATTCATCTTGATTCCCCGTTTTCTCTCTGCTCTGCGGGCGAAGCGGAAAAGCGCCGCATGGAGCTGCGTTCCTCGTTCTCGTCCGCCGTGCTGTACGCCAAGGAGCATGGCACGCAGCTCTGCTTCATAGCCGGCGACCTGTTCGACAGCGAATATATCACCGGCGACGGCATACAGTTCATCTCCGGCGTGATACGCAGCTATCCCGACTGCCGCTTTTTCCTTTCCCCCGGCAACCATGACCCCGCGACCGACGATTCGCCGTATTCGACGATGAGCTTCCCGAAAAACCTTCACATCTTCCGTGACCGCGAGCGCATCGACATACCCGAGCTGAACACGACAGTGTACGGCGTGGGCTTCCGCAGCGCGGTTATGAACGAAAGCCCCGTGACCGGATGGAGCAACCTTGACCCGTCGCGCATAAACATCCTCGTCACTCACGGCGACGCATCGTCGCCCTCCTCTCCCTGCGGACCGATAACCGAGCAGGGACTTGCCTCCTCCGGCTTTGACTACGTCGCACTCGGACATATCCATAAGCCTACCGGCGTGCTTTACGCCGGAAAAACCGCATACTGCTATCCCGGCTGTCTTGTCGGCAGAAGCTACGACGAGCCGGGACATCACGGCGCCGTCTGCGGCACGATTGAAAAGGGCGAAATACACCTCGAAACCGTGCGCTTTTCGACCCATCGCTATGAAACCGCCGAATGCGACCTCACCGGCTGCGCAAAATACGACGCCGTTGACCGCATACGCGCCGCCATCGCCGAATATAAAAACGACACAATTCTCCGCCTCATCCTGACCGGAACCGCATCCGAGGGCTTCACCCTGTCGCCCGCCGAAATCGGCAGCGGCGAGAATTTCCCCTATCGCCTTGAACTGATCGACAAAACGACCGTAAAGCCCGTGCTTTCGTCGCTTGAAAGCGATGTCAGCCTGAAGGGCGTGTTCTGCCGCAAAATGCAGGAGCGCGGCGGCTTTGCCGACGGCGAGGATATTTCCGACATAGTCGCTCTCGCCATGAAATACGGACTTTCCGCACTTGAGGACAGAGGCTTTTCCAACCTGACGGAGGCACATGATGAACAGTAACTTCAGGCTTGAAAAAATCGAAATAACCGCCTTCGGCAAGCTGAAAAACGTCGTGATAACGCCGACCGGCGGCATAAATATGCTCAATCTGCCCAACGAATCGGGCAAATCAACGCTTGCCGCATTCATAAAATATGTTTTCTACGGCTTCACCGGCACGAAAAAACAGTCGGTAGCCGAAAACGAAAAACTGCGCTATATGCCCTGGGACGGCAGTCCCGCAAAGGGCGCAATCGTTGTCAGCGCGGGCGAAAAGCTCTACCGCGTCGCACGTAAAACCGGCGCACGCGACGACAGCGTGTCCGTCACCGATGTGGGAACGGGCGAGCCGGCGCTTCGCGGAATGATACCCGGTGTCGCCATATTCGGCATAAACGAAGATACTTTCGCAAAGACCCTCTTTGTCGGCCGTGCCGGAGAAGCGTCAAACGGCGACCCGAC
>FR892115.1 GCA_000433115.1 Ruminococcus sp. CAG:382 | reverse complement strand
CGCAAAGACGTTGAGTCCCGTAACGCTTCCCGCAAACGGCATATACAGACTGAGTGTGCCGCTTACCGAATACGGAAGCTACACCTTCTCGGCAGTTTCAAAGCTGACGGGAGAGTCGGACGCAAAAGCAGAAACAAGTGTCGAGAGCGTACCCTCTCATGTCAGTCCGATCACCGGCTTCAAGGTGACAAACGGCGAGGCAGGCGAGCTGAAGCTCGCATGGGATGCTCCCGTCGGTACGGGAAAGCTGTGGATTACCCGCGACGGAGTAACACTCGGCTGCCTCACAGAGGAATATACCTCCTATAATGACACAAATCTTGGCAGCAATAGAATTTATACCTACGAGATCGTCTTTGAAAATGCGGCAGGCAGGCGCAGCAGTGCAGCTTCCGCAATGGGGAAGCCGACAGGCGCACCCGATACGGAAAAACCCACCGCTCCCTCCGTTGTGACATCACAGATAAGCGGAACAAGCATCACTCTTAACTGGACGCGTGCAACGGATAACGTCCGCGTGTCGGGCTATCGCATATATCGCGACGGCGTGCTTATCCGAGACACGACAAAGCGTACCTTCATCGACGAAGGGCTTGCGATCGATACGGAATATTCCTATTATATAAAAGCCTATGACGGCGCGGGCAATGAATCCGATGCGAGCATGACCGTCACGGCAAAAACACCGGACGGCTGGAGCATCGATAAGCTTGATGTTTCACTGGAGCGCAATCGTGACGGCTATATCATCAGAAGCACGCTCAATATACGCGCCTCGATCGGAGCAGGCATTGACAGTGCCGTAGCAACCGTCGTTTACAAAACGCTGGACGACAAAGGCACACTGCAAACCGATAAAATTGGCCTCGGCAATGCCGGCACTGCATGGAACGGTGTATGTAAGCTCAGCCGCATCTATGAGATCGTGTCTGTGACCGTCACGGCATATAAGAACGGTGTCATGGTCGCAGAGAAAGCGGCAGAGGGCTTCCCGTGCCTGATAGCGTCGAGCGTTTCCATCGCGCTGACCGTGAACAACGCGCCGTTTGCCAAAGCCGCCGCGGGCAATATGCAGCTCGTCCTCCGGGGCAAGCAACGGAACGAGACCTATACTATGCCCGTCCTGACGGAAGCGGAAACGAATTTCTACTCCTTTGACGGACTTTCCGCCGGCACCTACACCCTTTCGGTGCTGAAAGACGGAAGAGCGGTGT